>NZ_VOIQ01000001.1:0-300000 GCF_010470675.1 Desulfovibrio sp. JC010 | reverse complement strand
CATGCCGGGAAGGTATCTTTCAATGAACGGGAAGTTGAAATCATCGGTTTCCGGGTCAAAAAGGTGTGCTCCGGCAAAGAGGGCCATGTCGTTTTTCAGCGCAGTCAGTCCGCCCATGGACCCGGCGTGGGTGGAAACCAGACGCAAGGGGCTGTCGCCGCCCATGAGCATGTCGGCCAGCATGTCGATGGTGTTGTCATGGCTGCCCACGTGCATGAGCACTTTATCAAGCTCGGCACGGCTGGAGAAAAGTTCCACATCTACGCTGGAGTTGAGTTCCACTCCCTCGCTTTCCGCTGGAACGCGGGTGAAGCCCTGTGCCCTGGTCAGGGTGGTGATCATGCCCGCCCCGCGTGAAAGGGGCACGCCGATGTATTCATCACCCACTTTACCCACAGCCAGACGGACGATCTCTTCCTGTCCAGGCTTGGAAGGGGTGCGCCGTGCCAATCGGACCTGCACTTTATCCCTCTGCGGCTCATGTTTACCTGCCAGCCACGAAATAATCGGGGTTAGCACATCTTCAAAGCAGACCACCGCGCTGACCGGATATCCCGGTGCGCCCACCAGCAGTTTGCCCTGCGCCGTGCCCAGCACTGTGGGTTTACCGGGCATGACAGCAATGCCGTGGACCAGCAGCTTGCCCAGCTTTTCAAAAACTATGCGTGTGAAATCCTTACTGCCCGCCGAGGACCCGGCTCCGACCACCACGATGTGTGATGTTTCCAGTGCTTCTGCCACTGCCGCAGTAAGCTTCTCCTCACGGTCTTTTACCGGAGCAGTGAAAGTGAACTCCACATCCAGTCCGGCGGCAAGGGATTTGAAAACCTGTGAGTTGGACTCGATAACCTCACCCGGTTTAGGAGTGGGGCGGTTCGCAAAGGGCAGCACTTCGTCTCCGGTGGGGATGAAGGTCATGCGGATTTTTTCATAGACCTTGATCTCGTAAATCCCCGCGGAAAGCAGCGCGCCCATGTCAAAGGCGGAAATTGTGTGTTTGCGCGGAAGCAGCATTTCCGTTGCCACGATGTCTTCACCGATGCGGCGCACATGCTGCCACGGAAAGGCCGGGGCTTCGATGGAAATATTCTCACCTTCATCCACCACATGTTCGATCATAATGATGGCGTCCATGCCGTCGGGCAGGGGATTTCCGGTGTTGACCGCGATGCAGTCCCCGTCCTTTTTAAGCAGCAGGGGCTGGCCTTCGCGGGCGGTGAAGGTGGTGTCGCTTTTTACAGCGTAACCGTCCATGGCTGCGGAATGGTAGGTGGGTGAGGAGCAGCGGGCGATGACAGCTTCAGCGGTAACCCGGCCAAGTGCCTCATGAACCGGGATGGTTTCGGTCTCAACCAGTTTATCTCGGTCGAGATTGTCCATGGCAGCTTTAACGGCTTCGGGAACGGGGATGGTTTTGAGATAAATATTGCGACTCATTTTGTGGTCCTTAATTTAACAACTGTGCCTGTGTAGGCCTCCGGCGGCCAAAGGGGATAATCCCCTTTGGAAACCCTATTCGTTTTAAATTTTCCAGATGTTGACTGTGTTTCCGGCGTAGAAACCTTCGGTGTCCGCCGGGATGATCATCAAGCCGTCAGCCTGAATCATTGTCTTGAGCAGGCCGGATTTACCGTAAATGGGTTCGGCCAGCGGCAATTGACTCTCGCGGCTGGTCAGTTTCATGCGGACATAATCCTCGCGGCCCGGCTTGGAAACGGTATTGCGGCCCAGTTCGGCTTGAACCAGCATGCGGTCCGTTCCTGAGAATGCGTCTTTCTGGCCCATGAGCTGACGGATGAAAGGCACCACCAGTGCCAGCATAACCACCTGTACCGAAGTTACCTGACCGGGCAGTCCCAGCACAGGCTTGTTTCCAGCCCGACCGAGAATGGTCGGTTTGCCGGGGCTGATAGCTACACCATGGGCAAGGATTTTAGATTCCTCCATGGATTCAATGGCCTGCACGGTCAGGTCGCGCATGCCCACCGAGCTTCCGCCGGAAAGCAGTACCAGATCATTTTCCGCAATGGCCTGTGCAAGTGTGGATTCAAGCTTATCCAGCTCATCGCGCACTATGCCGTAATTGACGGCTTCCGCGCCTGCTTCATTTACCAGACAGCGCAGTGTGTGCGAATTCACATCGCGGATAGTACCGACTTTTTGCGGCGAGTCGATTTCCACCAGTTCATCCCCGGTGGAGATGATGCCCACACGCGGTTTGCGGTGGATGGCAACTTCTTTTATTCCCAGCGCGGCCAGCAATCCAACGTCCTGAAAGCGGACCTTGTGTCCGGTCTGAAAAATTGTATCGTTCTTGGCTACATCCTCGCCTTTGAGCATGGTGTTGTCACCGGGCGCGGCTGATTTGCGGATTTCAATGGTCCCGGAACCGAGATGGTGGGTGTGTTCTACCATGACCACCCCGTCAGCACCATCAGGCAGGGTGCCTCCGGTGGCGATGGCCGCACATTCTCCGGGTTGCAGCTCAAAGCAGGGATTCTCATCCACCCGTAAAGTAGCGGAGCATTCCAGATAGGCCGGGTTGCCCTCAGTCGCGCCAAAGGTGTCACGCCCGTTTACCGCGTAACCGTCCATGCAGGAACGGTTGGCGGGCGGCAGGTCTTCCTCTGAAACAATGTCTTCACCCAAGACCAGCCCGAATGCATCTGCAATGGAAACAGTCTCGGTTCCAACTGCATCAAAAGATTTCAGCAGAGCTTCAAATTCAACCCTGCTGATAATTTCGAAAAATTCGTGATTCATATACGGATGTCTCCGACGGCCCTGCCGGGGGCCTTAAACCCTTTTCCAAAAGGGTTTAAGAATCCCAAAACGTTTTAGTTTTGCTTCGCATTCTTTTTTTTGAAAGACGCTTTGCAAATATAAATCGGCGAAGCCCTAATAAAAGTTTTTGAAGAGTCCAGAGAAACTTTTTTCAAAAAGTTTCTTTGGACCCCGGAGGGATTCTTTAATTTTTAATCGTAATTTCAATATCTCCGGGTACGTAGCCCTTCAATTGCTGCAGCATGGCGGTAATCCCGGCGGAGAGCATGTCGGCCACAAAGGGATTGAAGCCCAGCTCGGTACCGTTGCAGGTTACGGACATCTGGGTCTTCATGGCTTGGCAGCCGGATACGCGGGCTTTCCCGGCAATGATGTCAGCCACGAAATCCATACAGTAATCATGTCCGCAGGCTTTGCAGTTCAGCCCCGGTAGGATGAATCCCTTTTCCATGACCAGATCAGCCAGTTCTTCCAGCAGTTCCTCGGACGGCGGATTATCCGGCGAACAGGCCGGGAGCTGCTTCAGGGCTAGTTCGGGGTAAAATTCCTTGTCGTCATTGTCTTCGCGGACCATGATCACCCGGGGCAGCCAGCCGACCTTGTTGCCGCCTTCCATGACGATGACATCGGCATCCATGAGCGGGATCAGGTCCTGCACTGTGCGTTCCTGCTTCCATGAAACAAAGGATTCACTGGGAGAATAGGCTGCCACGCAGGAAGCGATTTTTTTGTATTCTTCAGTATCCGCGCCTTCGGCTCCATCAAAGCCGTGGTGCGAATGTTTGAGTACCCCGACCTTGTATCCTTTTTCTGTGAGCTTCTTGACCAGCGCAAGGCCCATGGTGGTCTTTCCGGTCTTCTTCTTGCCGACAATGGCGATAGCTTTCATGTGTGTCTCCCCGTATTAATTTGATTAGCTGACGATCTCAGTACCGATGCCGTTCTTGGTGAAAAGTTCCAGCAACACACAGTTTTCAACGCGGCCGTCAATGATGTGCGCCTTTTCAACTCCGCTGTGCACCGCCTCAAGGCAGCAGCTCAGCTTGGGGATCATGCCGCCTACAGCTACGCCGGAATCAATGGCTTCGGCGGCTTCGCGACAGGTTAAAGAGGAAATGAGTTCTTTGTTGGCGTCCAGCAGTCCTTGTACGTCGGTAAGCAGGTGCAGACGCTTGGCGTTCATGGCTGCGGCTACTGCGCCTGCCACGGAGTCGGCATTGATGTTGTAGGTGGAACCTTCATCGTCCACGCCCACAGGCGCGATTACCGGGATGAATCCTTCGCTTTGTAGGGATTCGATAAGCGTGGTGTTGACCTCGGTCACTTCACCCACCTTGCCGAGATCGATGATTTCCGGGGATTTGGTCTCGGATTCGATGACCAGTTCCTTTTGCTCGGCCTTGATGAGCATGCCGTCTTTGCCGGAGAGCCCTACAGCCTTGCCGCCGTGCAGGTTGATCAGGTTGACGATCTGCTTGTTGACCTGCCCCACGAGGACCATCTCGACCACGTCCATGGTGGCTTCGTCGGTGACCCGGTAGCCGCTCTTGAACTGGCTGTCGATATTCAGCGCACTGAGCATCTTCTGAATCTGCGGTCCGCCGCCGTGCACCACCACAGGGTTGATGCCGATGTATTTTAGCAGGATGATGTTCAGGGCAAAGGCCCGCTTCAGGTTTTCATCGATCATGGCGTTACCGCCGTATTTGATGACAACGGTTTCGCCGTAGAATTCCTTTATGTACGGCAGTGATTCAATCAGAAATTTAGCTCTTATAATATCCTGTTCCATTTCCATGTCGGTTGTTCTCCTGAAGCTTTTTCTAAGGCTTGGCGGGTATGGTCCCGCGTACCGTCAGCTATCTATAATTTAAAAGTCGGGTGAGGGGAAGGGCGGGGATATCTGGTTGCGGATTGGCATGATTGCAATCAAAAAGGCCGCCCTACCATTTCGGTAGGGCGGCCTTTAGCTTTCATGAGAGCGGGTAGTTTTATTCGCCGATGGGCAGGACGGTGCGGCCATACTGCTCGTTGATGACTTCCGCCATGGCGAGGTAGAATGCGGATGCTCCGCAGACAATGCCTTCCCATCCGGCAATGGTGCCGATGAACTTGCTGCCGGAGAAATCACGTACAGCCAGCAGGAAGAAGAGCACGGTCAGGGAAAAGAAGATGAACTGCAGCACCTTGTTGCCTTTCAGGGTGCCGAGGAACATAAACATGGTGAAGATTCCCCACATGAGCAGGTACCAGCCCATGTATGCGTGCGGGGTGGGATCAGCAAGGCCCATCTTGGGCATGATGATCAGGGCCACGAGGGTCAGCCAGAACAGACCGTAGGAAGTGAAGGCGGTGGTTCCGAAGGTGTTGCCCTTCTTGAATTCCATCACTCCTGCAATGATCTGCGCTATGCCGCCGTAGAAAAAGCCCATGGCCAAAATCATGGAACTGATGGGGAAAAATCCTGCGTTGTGGATGTTCAGCAGGATGGTGGTCATGCCGAATCCCATCAGGCCCAGCGGGGCGGGGTTTGCGAGTTTTGATTCCATTTATCTCTCTCCTATAGGAAATGAATCCTGCAAAATACACCTTGATCCTGCATTTCCGCTGCCGGTGGGTTGCAGCGGGAGATGTGAGTGTGAGTGGGTGCGGGATTTTTGAGTGTTTCTTGCAAGTAGTGAACGCTCATTCAGCTAAATTAAAATGTATTTAATTGCAAGCTATAAATTGAACGAGCTGTTGTTGCGGTAGTGATTTCACTTAGTAAAAAATGCAAAAGTGAACGTGCGATCAGTCAGTTATGGCTTTTTGCGGCCCATTTATCTTTTTTGTTCAGAAGAAATGGTTTAATATAAAGACGGTGTAGAGTGGATTTTGTTTTGAAATAAACTCAAATCCCGGAACGGAAGTGCAATGACTGTATCCGCCCTGACTTTAATTACCCTCGGAATGCTGTTCATGGTCGGCTTTCTGGCTGATACCATCGGCAGGAATACTCCCATACCAAGGGTTTCTATTCTTATGATTGCCGGGTTTCTCATCGGGCCCAACGGCTTTGACCTGCTTCCGGCTTCTACCGGGAGCTGGATGCCCGTTGTTTCCGATATGGCTCTGGTCATGATCGGATTTCTGCTGGGTAGCTCGTTGCAGTACGCTTCCCTGCGCCGTTCCGGAATGCTGGTGCTTTGGATTACCCTCGGCGTTGTGGGGGCTACTGCCCTTATTGTGGGCGGAGGGCTCTGGTTGGCCGGCATTCCTCTGCCGCTGGCCCTTATTTACGGCGGTATTGCCCCGGCCACTGCCCCTGCGGCCACGGTGGATGTGGTTCACGAGGTTAACGCCAAGGGGCGTTTTACCGAGATTCTGCTCAAGATTATCGCCCTTGATGATGCTCTGGGGTTGATCATCTTCAGTCTCATGCTGGCGGCGGCCCAGATGCTGGCCAGCGGTGACGGCGGCAGTGTGGCGACCCTCATCCACGGCGGCAGGGATATCGTTTATGCCGTTTTTGTGGGCGCGGTTCTGGGGGCGCCCATGAGTTATCTGACCGGGTACCTGAAATCCGGGGAACACACCCTGCTGGAAGCACTGGGCATGGTCTGCATCTGCGGCGGGGTGGCCATGTGGCTGGATGTTTCTTTTCTGCTGGCGGCCATGACCATGGGCATGGTGGTGGTCAACCTTGCCAAGCGGCTGGATTGTTCATTTTATTCCATCCGTTCCATTGAATGGCCCATTGTGGTGCTTTTCTTTTTGTTTGCCGGAATCAACATCGAAATTGAGCATATTTACGTTAATCAGAAGTTGATCATGTTCTACATTCTGTTGCGCATCGGCAGTCGTTTTGTGGGCGGCATGCTGGGTGCGAAAAAGGGCGGTGAAGGTCTGTTTTTCGGTAAATGGATGAGCATGGCCCTTATGCCGCAGGCCGGTATTGCACTGGGTATGGCCCTCACTGCCGCGCACAGGTTTGAGGAATTTCAGTCCGTGGTATCGGTAATTGCGGCGACCACGGTGTTCTTTGAGATTATGGGACCGATCTGCACCCGTTTCGCTTTGAACAAGGTCGGCGATATTACTCCGGGTGAGCGACGCAAGAGCAACCGTGAGGGATGTTCATTTTAATGAATCTTTCCAGTTTGTGTTGAAGTGGCTAGGGATATCTAGTAAAGTAAAAAGTAACAAAGCTGTTCCTTTTACTAATAAAGTTGGTGGAGTATCCATGGCTCAGAATAAGAGACGCAGAACCCGTGTGAATGCAGGCTTCAGGGTTGCGCTGCATAAAGAAGATATTGATGCCTTTGTGGAATCACACAATCTCAGCCTGAAAGGCATTCTGTGCGATCCGGTGAAGGGTTTTTTTGTGGGGGATGAATGTGAGATTTCCATTCCGCTTTCTGAAGAAGCCATAATCAGGGTCAGCGCGAAAATTGTCCGCTCTGATGAGACCGGGCTGGCTGCAGATTTCCATCACATGGATGAGATGAGCTTCACCCATCTGCGCCGCCTGATTCAATTCAATGCCGAGGATGCGGACACCATTGACAGCGAGCTTACTTCACCCGCTTTTGATACCTGATCTGTTCTTATTGCACTGTTTCCGCTTCGTAGCCTCTTAAAAACAGGGTGGAAACAATGAAGATTATTACTGCCACAACCGCCCCCGCATAAAATACCGCTTCAAGGCTGAAGCCGGAGTAGACCAGCCCCATTAGTATAGGGGCTATGGTCTGGCCCGCGCGCAGCAGCATACCGTTTACCGACATGAAAATAGCCCGCTGTTCCATTGGGGCGATTGCAGTAAGCATGGACATGGAGTTGGGCATGTTCAAGCCCTGCCCCAATCCGAACATACAGACCGGAAGAATGCACCAGAGTGCGGAATCCGCCGCCGGGAGCATGATCATGGCCGCGCCGTATGCAAAGGCAGAAATGGAGATCATCAGCGGCTGGGACATGATATGGGCCAGTCTGCCCATCTGCGAGGCGGCCAGCGCGGTGATAAATGATGCACTGGATATGACCAGCCCGATCATGAGCGGTGAGGCTTCAAAGCGTGAATTAAGCAGCAGAGGCAGGTAGGTTACAATCGGCCCGTAAAGGATGATGAAGGTTAAAAGCGAGATGGCGAAGAGGCTGAGTACTTCCCGGCTGCGCATGCCCTCCATGGCCGCTTTCATGTATTTTTTGAAGTCTCCGTTGCCGGACGGTTCGGGGTTGTCCAGCTTGAAAGCCACCAGCCATGCAAGAGGCAAGGCACTGAGCGAGAGCAGGAAAGGTGCTTCCCAGCTGATCTGTGCTAAAATCCCTCCAATGGCCGGGAAAATGGCTGTTCCCATGCTCAGGACCCCGGCATTGAGTCCCATGGCCTTGATGCGGTCCTTGCCGCTGAAAAGATCACCGATAATGGTCAGGTTGATGACCCCGATGGCCGCAGCCCCGATGCCCTGAATAAAGCGCAGCAGGAGCAGGGACTCAAAATCCGGGGCAAAAAAACAGGCCGTGCCGAAGATTCCGAAAATCAGCAGTGAGGGCACGAGTATCTTTTTTCGTCCCATACGGTCGGCAAATATTCCGGCAAGAGGCGCGAAAAGAATGCCCGGCAGGGTGAAAATTGTGAAGATCAGCCCGATTGTCGATGCGGATATCCCGAATTGGCGGATCATGTCCGGCAGGGCGGGAATAATGCTGGAAACACCCATGATCGCCATGAGGGTCACAGCAAAGACAATCTGTAAGTTCTTGTTTTTATATAAAGCTTCCATCAGCGGTAAGTCCTTTGGGGTGGTGTGAACTACGGAAGCTACCCCCAATCTTCTGTCTTAGCAACCGCCGGGAAGGTGGAAAACTGAGGACAGCCATAAAAATCTGGAATTACGTGCTGTTGTCAGGTAATAATGGTCCATGCCCGAATCAAATAAAGAATTCAGATACAGCCCGTTCATGTTCAGGCTCTACCATATTTTCAAGTACAGTCCGTCAAAATTTACGGTCCTGCTTGGATTTCTGGTGGTTCAGATATTTATCAGCCCCATTGCCGGGGATTCCCTGTTTTTGCAGCAGGTCCTTTATTTTTATACCTATCTGGTGCTGCTTTCCGCTGTCTCGGCCATTATGGTCAACCGGGTCAAGCTTTACGCCTATTTCGTTCTTTACGGGATTTCACTGGTCAGCTCGATAATGTTTTTCCGGACAAGGGCCATGGGCTGGCTGGCTGGAAGTGAATGCGCGGATATGCTCATGCTGCTCATTGCTATCTGGGGAATCCAGCGGTTCATGTGGCGGCAGAAAAGAGTGACCCGCGATCTGATTTCCGGGGCTATCTGTATCTATATGCTGGCCGGACTGGTCTGGTCCGATGCCTACAGTCTTTGCGAAATTTTCAAAGACGGCTCTTTTTCCGGTATTGATCTATCTGACAATGTCTTCGCCATTCGGGGGGCTTTGACCTACTTCAGCTATGTAACCATGCTTACCGTGGGCTATGGGGATATCCTGCCCGTGTCATTCATGGCTCGTTCCCTTGCTATCCTGCAGGGGCTGTTCGGGCAGATGTATCTGGCTGTATTCATCGCTGGAATTTTGGGTGCATTTCTTTCGCAGAAGAGTTTGGATGGGGCCGGGAATGGTAAAGAAGAGAATGCTGATTCCGGCTAAATCCATCCGTTTAAGACGTTCGCATCAGTGTTGCGCTGGAAGTTGAACTGCGCTTCTTTCTCATTACCATACAACTCGGTGATTTTTACAGGGGAGTATATGGCCTGCCGGGTGGCGTTGTTTTGCGGGGAAAGATGCAGCAGGTTCGGATCAATTCCGCTTTTCAGCTGTTGTTCGATGGGTGTTAAAGCCGTTTGGCTCTGTTTTCCGGGGTTGTTCACTTTCTCCACCACCCTCGGGCTGGCTTCAAGCTTTAGTCTGCTGAATTCTTCTTCAAAGGATTCTGTTCTGCCGCGCATAAATGCAGTGAATTTATCTGCTTTGCGGGTATTCTGATGACGCAGCCTTTCCATCTGTTCTTCGGAAAGACCCTCGTTGTGATAAAGTTCGTCTATGTCTTTGAGGACTTCTTCATCCTCGGCGTAGTTGGAATCGTCTGTTCTGAAAATTTTACCTTTGGCGTAATCCGTGGCTGCGTGGGTTACACTGGCGGCATCTTCGGAATATTTGTTCTGTCCGGCATTATCCAGCTTGCTCTTGGCATGGGCAACGGCCCCGTCACGGGTGGCACTGACAAGATCGCTTAAATCCTCTGAGGAGAACTTATCCACTTCGGTGCGGGATTTTTCAATGGCCATCATGGCAAGGTCCAAGGTGGAAAGGTCGTCCCTCTCCTTGCCGTCAACGTACATGGTCCATTTCAGACCGTCATTTTTCAGGAATCCGAGATTGTCTTCAAGAGTCTGCCAGAAATTATCTTCTGCTGCTTTGGCAAGGTTTTCAACGCGGGTAATTATCTTGCTTGTGTCGCCGTTGTAGAATCTATCGATCAGTGCTTCAGCACTTTTAAAATCCTGACTTTGGATGGCTTTGCTCAGGTCGTTGATATGCTGCTCATATTCTGCACTGTTTCGCCCTGCGAGCAGTTTTTCGCCATTGTCGAAAATTTTATCCAGCCCATCTTTCAGGAATTTAGAAGATTCCCGCATGGTATTTTCAAGCTGGTATTCAATGCTGTTCTTGGAAATTTTACGGGGTTCCAGATCGTCGGCAGAAATGGGCGTTGTTTTCAGCTCGCCTGAGGCTTCATTTTTGGAATTGGCGAACTTGAATCCGGTTGACTGCTGTATATTGTTTTGTCCGAAGGATGAAATACGCATTTCCCGCTAATCCTCATGATTGAATAGAAATATTTCTGGTATTGCTTAAATAATCGGATGCTCTTATGAAATCTTTATGTTTATATGATAAAAATATTTATTAAAATAATTGATACGTTCACGGCATAATTATCAGGCAAAAAAATAGGACAGGCCGTGAAGACCTGTCCTTAAAATAGAAAGTGGGTTTTATAAGCTAGCGGCGAAGCCCTACTAGGGATTCTTAAGGGGCTTAGTCCCTTAAGCCGCCGGAGGCGAAATCTTTTAAACAAAAAGCGCGTAGCGCATCAATACTATAAAGCAGCGTCCAGCAAAAGATTGTCGCGGTGAATGGCTTCCGGGTAGGGGCATTTGCCTAATATCGATTCGATATTGCAGGACTTGCTGCCCATGATCTTGACCATGTCATTGGAGCTATAGCAGCTCAGACCCACAGCAACAGATTTTCCGGCCTTGTTGACCACGCGCACAAGTTCTCCGGCCTTGAATTTGCCGTCCACTTCGGCAACACCTGCGGGCAGCAGGCTCTTACCGCCTGAAAGCAGGGCTTTTTCCGCACCTTCATCAATGATCAGGTCCCCTGCGGGATCGCAGTGGTAAGCCAGCCAGTATTTGCGCCGGGAAACGGACTTTTCGTCCGGTACGATCCATGTGCCGCACTCTTCGCCGTTGAAGACGCGCTCGATGATCATGCGCTCTTTGCCCGCGAGAATCAGTGTCGGTACGCCAAGCTGCGCCGCACGGTTGGCCGCGCGCATCTTGGAGAACATACCCCCGGAACCCACGGCGGTTTTGCCGTCGCACATGGCGTCAAGGTCGAGGTCGTGGACGTTTTCAATGCAGGCCAGCGGCTTGGCATCGGGATTCTTGTCCGGGTTCTTGTCGAAAACACCGTCAGCGGAAGTGAGGTTGATGAACAGGTCCGCTTCAACCACGTTGAGAATCAGGCTGGCGAGGGTGTCGTTATCACCGAATTCCAGTTCCTGAACGGCCACGGTGTCGTTCTCGTTGATGATGGGGATAACCCGCCATTCAAGCAGTCTTGAAAGGGTGTTGCGGGCATTGAGGAAGCGGTCCCGGTGCTTGAGGTCGTCACGGGTGAGCAGTACCTGGGAGGTTACCAGACCGAAGCGGCGGAAAGTCTCGTCATACTCGTGCATGAGCCGGGACTGGCCGATGGCCGAAGCAGCCTGACGGGCAGGCAGGTCGTCCAGCTTGGCACCGGACGGGATGGAGTTGCGTCCGGCAGCGACCGCACCGGAGGAGACCAGCACGATATCCACCCCGCGCTCATGCAGGGTGGCCAGCTGGTCGGCAAGGCGGCAGATCAGGCCGAGGTTGATTCCCTCGTCCGTGGTCAGCACCGCACTGCCGATTTTTACAACAACGCGTTTGGCTTCCTTAAGAGTCTGAATCCTGTTGTTCGTCCTGCTCATCTGCTTCCTCTTGATTCATGGCTTTGAATCTGTCCCACATGTCGCTCAGGAGTTCCTGAACCCCGTCGCTGTGCAGGGCGGATATGAAATAGATCTTCTGTCCTGCTTCTTCGGCTTTGGCCTTGATGGATGCAAGGTCCTCTTCGGAGAGCAGGTCGATTTTGTTGATGACCCGCAGCTGGGTTTTTTCGGCCATCTCCTCATCAAAGATGCGCAGTTCTTCGTCGAGCATGTTGAAGCCGTCCAGCGGATCTTCAAGGCTCAAGTCTTCGGCACTGAGGATATGGACGAGGAATCTGGTCCGTTCCACGTGCTTGAGGAAACGGTGACCCAGTCCCAGACCTTCGCTGGCACCTTCAATCAGGCCGGGAATATCGGCGATGACCAGCTTGCTGCCCATGTCATCATCCACCACGCCGAGGTTGGGCACAAGGGTGGTGAAAGGGTAGGCTGCGATTTTCGGTTTCGCAGCGGAAATTTTGGAAATAAAAGTTGATTTACCCGCGTTGGGCAGACCGAGCAGACCTACGTCCGCAATGATTTTTAGCTGCAGACGGATGCGTTTTTCCTCTCCGGGGAACCCTTCCTCAGCCTGACGCGGGGCCTGATTGGTGGAGGACTTGAAGTGGATGTTGCCGCGTCCGCCGTCGCCGCCTTTACAGATGACCATTTCACGGCCTTCTTCAGTCAGGTCGGCGATGAGTTTTTCGCTGCCGTCTTCGGTGTTCACTTCATAAACTAGTGTGCCGAGCGGGAGATCGACGATCAGGTTATCGGCACCCTTGCCGTATTTGTCACGGCCCTGTCCCTGCTCTCCGTTTCTGGCTTCGTAGACTCTTTTGAGTCTGAAGTCATAAAGGGTCAGCAGCTTGGAGCTGCCGCGCAGAATGAGGTCGCCGCCCTTGCCGCCGTCACCGCCGCTGGGGCCGCCCTTAGGCAGGAAGCGCTCGCGGCGGAAGGCCACGCAGCCGTTGCCGCCCTTGCCGGAGCGAACAGTAATTGTTGCTTCATCTATAAATTTCATACCACCCCCGGCAAAACACGAAAAGGCAGGGGACGCATAGTTTAATGCGACCCCTGCCTGAAAAAGTGCTTTCGCCTGATTTCTAGGCTTCTGCAGGAACGATGTGTACTCTGGTTTTTACGCGGTTTTTGCGAATGTACTTTTCGTACTTCACAACACCGTCAACCAGTGCAAACAGGGTCCAGTCTTTACCGGTGCCTACGTTTGTACCTGCGTGGACTTTACTACCAACCTGGCGAACGAGAATGTTGCCAGCCAGTACTTCCTGACCACCGAAACGTTTAACACCACGTCTTTGGGCATTACTATCGCGACCGTTCTTCGAGCTACCGCCCGCTTTCTTATGAGCCATTATTAGCCTCCTTAGTAGGTTCTGTCGTCAAGCTTAAGCCTGAATGGCTTCCACTTTGATTCTGGTGTAGTCCTGACGATGACCCTGTTTGGTCTGAGAGTCTTTCCTGCGTCTTTTCTTGAAAACAACGATCTTTTTATCACGACCGTGTTCTACGATGGAGCAGGAAACCTTTGCACCTTCAACATAAGGTGCACCGATTTTAACGTCTTCGCCCTGACCAATAAGAAGAATTTTATCCAGATCGACTTTTGTGCCTGCTTCAGCGTCCATTTTCTGGACATTGAGTTCCAGACCTTCTTCAACGCGGAACTGCTTGCCGCCAGTCTCAATTATTGCATACATTTTTTACTTACCTCCGTCACGTAAGAGAGGGGAAGATATTCGTATCTAGGTGGAAAAGTCAAGTACGAATTAAACTTTTTTTTCAGAATCTGCTATCGACCCCAGAAGTTGTATCACGGGAGGTTGATTACCCTTACTGTTTCGTATTACCGGGCAATTTCGTCCCATGCACTCTTTATTAGTTTTCATTTGATCACACAGTATATGCGCATCCGCCTTTAACCGCAAGCCCAGAACCTCTTCGGATACCTGAGCAGCGGCCTTCAGGGCCAGCCAGCAGTCACGCTGGCAGCAACGGGCGGCTTCTATGTCTGCAATTAATTTAAGGGCTGCGAGGGTCCCTTTCTGGGCAATGGAGCGTTCGCACGCTGTTAACGGGGTTGCTTCCAGTATTGCACTCATGGCCGCACCTACGCCGATGGCTGCTCCGCAGACTCCCATGAATCCGCAGAAACCTCCAGCGACTTTCGCGCCGCGCGATATTGCCGTATCTATGACCCTGTCGTCAATACCCCCGCCGCAATTTCTGTAAGCAGCGGTAATTACACCCGGAACAAGGGCATGATGCTCCGGTCCGTGCATGGGGATGGCCGGATGGTTGCGGGCTTTCTGCATCAGTTCAATTAAATCTGTCTCTGTGCTGGCTTTCAGCAGATGGGGCAACACGGCCATGCCGTCTTCGCTGTGGCATTTATCGCAGACAAAATGTCCGTCCACACAATGTCCGTTGGCCTCATGGGTTTCACCGCAGAAAGCGCAGGTCATTTCCCGGTATTCGGTCAGGTATTCCAGCTGTGCCCCGCAGACCATGCATCCTTCCATGCTTTTCAGGGAAACGTGGCCGTGTGCGGGCTGCTTTTCCGGTTCCGGCTTGTCAAAGGAGTCCGGGGTGGGGCAGCAGCAGGATTCGCCGATGAAAATATTATCCACCGCACCCTCATTATTTATAATGAACAGCTGTTCGCCGAGCAGGTTGGCTTCCTGCTGGGGCAGTTCGGTCACGGTTCCGGGAATGAGGATATTGCCGCCGGGGGTGACGGCAGTCTTCAGCGGTCCGCGGTAAACGGCCTTTACTGTTTCGGACTCCATGGGCTTGCGGGCGGAGAAGGTCAGCGAGAAGAACTGGTGTCCGCCCACAGTGCGGTAGGGGAACCGTTTGATCATGATCAGGGATTCGAATCCCGCTTCCTCCAGCAGGCCGCAGAGGTTTTTCTGGGTCTGGGCTCCGGCGATGCATTCTCCGTGCAGGGTGTCGTCATTGCGGATCTCCGGGCCGGGTTCAGTCTCGCAGACCACATCGGAGATGGTCAGCCTGCCTCCGGGGGCCAGCACCCGGAACATTTCAGCAAAGGTGCGCCGCTTGTCCGTGGAGAGGTTGAGTACGCAGTTGGAGAGCAGCAGGTCGGCTGCGTCATCATCAAGGGGCAGGATCTCAAGGTAGCCCTTGCGGAAATCCATGTTGTCGTAGCCGAGCTTTGCGGCAACTGCGGATTGCCCTTCGCGGGCATGGTTCAGCATGGGATCGAGCATGTCGATTCCGGTTACTTTGCCCTCCGGTCCGGTCATTTTAGAAGCAATGAAACATTCAATACCGCGCCCGCTGCCGAGATCGATCACATGTTCACCTTCGGTAATTTCTGCATCCATGATCGGGGAGCCGCATCCGTAGCCCCGGAAGCGGTATCTTTCAGGAATGTGATCCATGAGCGCAGGGTCGTAGCAGGCCGGGTTGAGGATATCTTCTTTGGCTGTATCTGCCGCTTCAGTGTAGAAATCTTTGACCACCGCAAGGCTGTTGTTCCCGGCCACGGCCAGCAGACAGTTGGTGTGGGTCAGGGCCACTGCGCCGTGTCCGGAGCAGCGGTCCAGCCTGTCGCCCATTTTCAGCAACAGCTTCGGGGTGTCGTGCGGCTGCGACTGGGCAGCCTTGCGGGAAATCAGTTCAAGGGCCAGCTTTTCGTAAAGTTCGCTGTACGGATCATCGCCGATGAAGCTTTTCCTGTGCATGTAGCTGTGGTCGGTGTCACCGCCGCCAAGCAGCAGTTTGAATGGTGTCGGGAGGTCTTTCCCACTGCTCTTGCGCAGTTCGTCAAGTGCGCTGCTTTCTTTCCATGCCTGTTCTAAATCATCATTAATACAGGTGGCTAGCTTGTCGATGCCCACAGTGGCGGCGGAAGGGTAAAGATTCTCATCCGGTCCGACAGCCAGAGATTCCCACCCGGCGGTTGACCCGTCGTGCACAGTGCCGCAGGGGGCAAAAATCATACTTTTGACCGCTTCCACGTTATCGATGGTCACCCCGGTGCGTTCGCCTGCTTCCCATGCTTCCAGCAGGTGCGGGTATATCTTTTCCGGTTTGACGAACTGTTTGGGTTCTCCACGCCCGCGCACGAAATACCACATGAAATGAACGTTGGAAGCTCCGGTTCTGGCGGCGAATTCCACCACGTCCTGCATTTCTTTCACATTGTCCCTGGTCACGCACATGGAGAGGGTGAAGGGAATACCTGCATCTGAAAGCCAATTGAGGGATTTTTCAAGAGCCGCAAACATGCCCTTGCCGCGCAGCTTGTCGTGGGTCTTGCCGATGCCGTCCACGCTGATCTGCAAGTGCAGACGGTTGAAATCATAACTGTGTTTGGAAAAGAATTTTTCCACGGACAGTCCGTTGGTCAGCACGGCCACGTGACTGGATTCAATCTCCAGCATGCGGGTCAGGATTTCACCCAGCCCCTTGTGGACCAGTGGCTCTCCTCCGGTAAGGGCAAACATTTTACAGCCCAGTTTTTCCGCCTGATCGGTCAGTTCCAGCACTCGCTCGGTAGGCAATTCCCGTTTGGCCTGCGGGGAGGAGGAGAACAGGCAGTGAGAGCAGGACATATTACAGTTGTCCGTGATGTGAAACCATAGCTCGCGCAGGGTGTCGGTTTGCAGCAGTTCATATCTTCCGGGATAGGTGGTTTCAACCGCATCGGGTAAGCGCATGAGGAAACGTTTATCGTCAACTGAAAGTTCTTTGCCGGGGGTCTGCTGAAGACTGTCCAGCAGGGCATCGCCGGAAGGGGTGGGAACAAACCAGTCCGGGGATTCCGGTCGTATATAAACAGGAGTTTGGTCGTGGGTAATGCGGGTCCACTCTGAGATATTAAAGGACAATTCCGGTCTCCTTGGAAGAAAATATGTATTTGGAAAATTTTGGGTAAAAAATAAGATTTACCTATAAGTGCCGTTTAGATCAAGGCCCGCGAAAGGGTCATGACTTCCACCCGCGCGGCTCCTGCTTCAAGCAGGGTGCGTGCGCATTCATCCACTGTTGATCCGGTGGTGTACACGTCATCCACGAGCAGGATGTTATTGTCGGCCACAAGGGCGGGGTCGGCAATGAACGCGCTGTGAAGGTTCTTGCGCCTGTCCGCTCCGCTCAGTCTGGTCTGGGGGATGGTCTTTCGTCTACGGAGCAGGGCTTTGTCAGAAAGTTTTGTCATGAAGGCAGTACTTGCCCCCTGCGCAAGAATCAGGGACTGGTTGAAACCGCGTTCACGCAGTCTGGAAGGATGCAGGGGAACGGGAATAATCAGTTGCGGGCGGTTTGTGTCCGGTATGGTCTCGCAAAGGTTGCCGATAAATTGCTGGAACGGTGCATTGAAGCCGTACTGGTTGTTGAATTTCCAGCTGAGGATCATTTCACGCAGCAGCCCTTCATGCAGTCCGTAGAAATAAAGTCTGCTGAAATTGCGCGGCACAGTCTGGCAGGATATACAGGGCAGTTCTGCCGCATCCGGAGAGTTCAGTTCTTCGCCACAGATTATGCAGACATTTTCAGGTCTTGCTGCCATGCCGGCTGAGCATTCTGCGCACAGTCCTTTGCCGTAATGAATTTTCAGGCAGGCCGGACAACGTCTTTCGCGCAGCCCGTTTTTCAAACTTTTCAGTACACCTGAGGGTGAGAAAAAATGGATAAATCGTGAGAACATGATAGCTCAGGATCAGCTGAATTTTTCCACCAGCCGGAAGACATCTTCTTTCACGATCGGCTTGGGCAGGACGCTGTTGTACCCGGAATCAATGCAGCTTTGCAGCAGGTCCGGGTCGTCTGCGGTGGTCACGGCTATTATGGGAAGCTTGAGACCTTGTTTGCGTATTTTTTTTACCACTTCCCGGCCATCCTTTTCTGGCATGTGCACGTCCACAAAGGCCAGATCAAAGGATTCTTCATTGAGCATCCGCAGGGCCTCCTGTCCATTTTCAGCAAATTGCGGACTGATGCCCAGCTTGCCGAGATAGGTCTTGATGACCAGTCGCATGGGCGGTGAATCTTCCGCCACCAGCACCTTCAGTCCTGAGAAATTGTCAGCTCCCATTTTCTACCATCCTTTTCCATGCCTGTTCGCCCGCGTCCAGCAGGACCGCACACTTTTCGCCGTCTTTTTGTAAATCCTGCGGTTCGTCTATGGACCGGAAGGTTATCGCCGGTTGTAATTCCGTCTTGAAGAACCTGAGGAAGAATTTGAGCGAAAGTTCTGCTCCTTCGAACAGTTTCTCGCCTTTGGGTCTTCCGGCCACAAGGCATCCGTAGGCCGGGCGAATTTCCAGCCCGGAGAAGATATCGGAATTGCCTGTTGCAGCTTCAAACGCCCATTGTCCCCGGTCAATAAATGTCTTCAGCCGGGAGGGCAGATGGTAGAAGTATATGGGAGAGGAGAAAAAAGTGAAAGGGGCTTCGATGATTTTATCATACAATTCCTGCGCCCCGTCTTTATCGGCAAAGATGCAGCGGTTATTTTCCGCTGTACGGCATTTCAGGCAGCCGATGCAGTGCTTAAAATCCATATCGCCGAGGGTGATGATTTCCGCGTCACCACCGGCTTTGCGGATGCCCTGCAGAAAGAGATCGGCAGCAAGGTCGCTGTTGCCTTTACGGTGATGGCTGCATTTGAATAAAACCGGAAGCTGTTTCATTTTAATCGGACTGTTTTTTATCAGCTTTTGGGGGGGCGTGGAATTTTGCTCTGAAAGACCGCGCGCACGTGGTCTTCCTCTTCAAATATTTCAAGATCCCATTCGGGCAGGATTTCCAGCTGATGGCGCAGCTGGGCTTCCGTGCCTTTATCCACAAGGGCGGTTATTACATCGGTCCGCGCAAAACGGAGGTACCAACCTACCTCCAGTCCCACGCCTCAGCACTTGTTGCGGGCATCAACGATTTTTTGCTCGCTCATTACCTTCTCCCTGACTGCTTTTAAGTTCCCATAAAAAAAGGGCGTCAAATTCATATAGCTGAATTTGACGCCCGTTGCACTAAATATGAACGCCGCTGAAATACGGATTATGGTTCATTTCATCGCCTACGGATGTGGAGGGGCCGTGCCCGGCAAAGAGTTCTGTCTCAGCAGGCAGGGTGAAGATTTTTTCTTTTACTGAATTAAGCAGCTGTTCGGTATCGCCGTAGGGAAAATCAGTCCTGCCGATGGAGCGGCGGAAAATTAGATCACCCACGATGGCCGCCTTCAGGGCCGGGAAGTGAAAGGTCAGACTGCCCGGAGTGTGACCGGGAGTGGAGTAAATTTTACATTCCAGTCCGATAAGCTCAGTGTCGCCCTCGCCGATGTGTTCGCTCTCAAAAGAGGGGACTTCCGGAAAACCCATCAGTCCGCCGCGCCCGACCTGAGTGTCCATGAGCACGAGGTCGTCATTGGAGGCGTAAATCTGTTTTCCGGTGGCATCGGCCAGCGCGCGGTTGCCGAGGATATGGTCGAAATGCAGGTGGGTGTTCAGGATGCGTTCCACCTCAATGCCGGTTTTTTTCAGATAGGAAAGCACCGGGGTTGGATCGCCGCCCGGATCAATTACCAGTGCCTTGTTGTCGTTGGTAATTACAAAACAGTTGGTCTCAAGGGGACCGAGGGGAAAAATCTTGATTTCCATTAAAAATCCTCCAGCATATATTCTGATAATTCGTTTCGTTTTGAGCTGCCTTTCTGGTCCGGGTGACCAAGCGCGATGACAGCCTGAAGTTCATATTTTTCAGTGGACAAGCCCAGCACTTCCAGCACTGCAGCCTGATCATTAATGATCTGGCCCAGCCAGACCGTGCCCAGTCCGAGGGAATGCGCGGCCAGCATCATATTCTGGGTACAGGCTCCGGCACCCTGATGGTCCTTCATTTCACTGTACATGGCCTGCTTATCCAGAAAGACGCAGATCAGCAGCTTGGCCGCTTTAACGATGTGTCCGTACTTGGTGCATTCCGCAAGAGGCTCAACCCGTGCGTCATGGTCATGGATGACCAGAAAACGGTATGGCTGGTTGTTCAAGCCGCTGGGTGTCCAGCGTCCGGCCTCCAGAATGGCGGTCAGGTCTTTGCGTGAAACAGGATCATCGGTAAACTTTCTGATGGAACGGCGTTCATAAATAGCATCGAGAACCGGATTTGTTTTGCTCATGTTAATCCTGTTTTAGAAAGGCACACCACGGAAAATATTGAACCTGTTAACTGCGCCGTCAAATTCTTTTGGGTTCAGTTCATTGTTCAGGTCATGGTCGAAATCCTTGAAATTGGCCTTCAGCTGGATAGCTTCAGCTTCTTTCTCATCGATCTTGCCGTCTTTATTGGTGTCGGCTTTTTCAAAGGAAGGGATAGGCTGCCTGATTTCATACTCATCAACGATGGCGCACCTGATGTGCCTTCCGTCCGTATCAAGGGTTACATCAATGAAAGTGCCGGGATCGATGTAAAGCTTGGTGCAGGTGTCCCCGGAATAAAGGTCTTTGCCGTTCGACGCTTCAAGGGCCAGTTTGACTTTGGCTTTGCCGCCTTTTTTGTCAAAGCAGTCCTTGTTGTAAAGGGAGTTGCAGGTGCAGTCGGCAATAGTTTTGGGCTTGATGCGGCCGAATTTGTAGTCATTGGACTTGCCCCAGACCCTGATTACACTGTCGGTGTGGTTGATGACGGTGAAAATTTTTTCTTCCGCCGCTGCGGATGTGGCAGTCATTGCCAGCAGGGCGGCGGGCAGGATTGCTTTTTTCAGAAAGCCTTTGATGGTCATGTGTTTTCCCCCGGATTGTGATGTTGCCCTTTTTTAAGCGTTAGAGCGGTTAATTGCAAGGGTATATGAAGGATACAAGAAAAGCCCTCCGGAGTTTACTCCAGAGGGCTTGGCGAAACACTGGGTATGTTCTGAGAAATTAAACCAGTTTACCGAAGGACAGGATGATGTTCTTGCGGTAGGTACGGTTTTTCCAGACTGCTTCTGCGCCGTCTTCGTCAATCTCACGGCTCAGAATTCTGCGCAGTTCTTCTTTCTGGGTGTTGCCCAGATGTAGTTCGCTGATGTCTCCCAGCAGGGACAGCGGGTCGCTGTAGTCAGCGGGAAAAGGTTCGTTTTCACTGTCTCTGCAGAAGAAGCAGATTGTTCCGGAATGGAAGTTTCCTGTAGCTCTTTTTACGATGTCGGTCATTGGTTGGTCTCCGTGCATTTTAGCGGAATTAATTTTTAAGGTGGGAGCGCAAGTATCGATAAATCCTCCCACCGGATTTCCCGGTCGAAACTGCTGACGCCGTTCGGCCGGTTTTCCAGAAACGAAAAAAGGCATTCCCAATCGGAAATGCCTTTAAGAAATTCAATGTCTTAATCCCTCTCATGGGTCCCCGAACGGGAAGGCATTGGCACCTTGCTGACAAGCAGGTTGCCGGATGGTCAACGGGCCGATTCCCCTCGCATCCTCTTCATGAGTAAATATTTTCGCTTCAAAGAACGTAGATGCAGAATATTCAGATGGTGGTGGCGCGTCAACTACTTTTTTTCGGATGAAGTAAAAGCAGCCCAAAAAAGATCATTGTTTGCAACAAAGATATATTGAATGTATTCATACTGGAAACAGTGGAGAAGGTTGAATCTAAGTGCGATGATCAAAAAAAAGAGGTGGGATATGTTGAAAAAAACAGCTCTGTTATTAGGCCTTTCGTTCATACTCATGACACATCCTGCTTCGGCGGCGGACAAATTTCAGGCTGAGGAATATTTTCATTCCCCGTGGCTGGGGCTTTCTTTTTTTCAGGACGGGCAAAAAGTGGACATGGTTTCTGTTGATCCCCAGAGAAAAGAATATGACCGGATCAGGGTCAAACTTGACGCAAAGCCTTTTGAAATTCAGGTGCCCATAAGGTCGAATAATGACAGGGTGCGGATTTGTGTCTGGAATAGTGATGAAATTTTTAATGAAATAGCGATTAAAACACCCGTGGACGGAGGTTCTGTATTCGGCCACGGGCAGGCCCTGCCGGGGCCGGTATTTTCCCCGCCGGAGCTTTTTATTACAAACAGCAAGCATAATCTGTATTCAAACTGGCGGCTGACCAGATATTCCCGGTTCTACACCAGAATCCCTGTTTCCATGTTTTCATACCCGCAGGACAAAGGGAAGCGGTATCATATCTCCAAGCAGGACGGCCCGATGTACATGGTTGTTTTCATGAACCTTGATATGGACGGACTTGTGGAACGTGAGGAGCTGGAGTTTTTTATTTTGGATTTTTAGGGGGCCTACTCCTCCCCGGCCATCCGCGCCAATTCAGTCTCAACCTCAATGCTACCCAACTGGCGGCAGGTAGTAAAAGTTTCCTTGTTGACCACTCCTTTGTGGATCAGGAAATGACGTTCGGCAAGCTTGGCAAGCTGCGGCCAGTGGGTGATTACGATGAGCTGTTGGCGGTCGGCGAGTTCCTGCATTTTTTCACCGACCCGGTTCAGGGTGTGGCCGCCGATGCCGGAATCCACTTCATCGAAGATCAGGGTCGGTTTTTCGGATTCGCCCTGCAGTCCGGTGATTGCCAGCAGGAAGCGGGAAAGTTCACCGCCGGATGCGATTTTGTCCAGCGGCTGGGCGGCCTGACCGGGGTTGGGAATCCACATCAAGCGGCCGCGCATTTCGTTTAAGCCCGGATAAAGCTCATGGGGCTGGAATTCAAACTGGACCTGCACATGCTCGGAAAAGCCCAGACCCTTAAGCTCTGCAACCACGCGGTCAGTGAGCTTTTTGGCAGCGACTTCACGGGCCGAACCCAGTTTGTCGAGGGCCGTGGAAAGCTGCTCCACCAGTTCTTTTTCTTTTTTTTCAATCTGGGCAAGCTCAAGGGCGCATGAATCGAGGAAGTCGAGGTTTTCCTGAATTTCCTGTTGCAGGTCCACAATTTGGTCAAGGGTGCGGCCCAGTTTGCGTTTTAGTTTGGAAAGATCGTAGAGCCGCGATTCAATGTCATCTATGGATTCCCCGGAATCAAAATCGAGCGGCTGGGCGCGAAGTTTTCCGGCCAGTTCGTCCAAGAAATGTTTGAACTCAATGACCGTTTCCCGGTCCTGTCCGTATTCCGGGAAAAGCTCACAGATGCGTTCCATTTCCGCGCCGAGGGCTGATACCCCGCCTGCCACATCCAGCGGACCGCGCATGATGTCCATGGCGTTCTGGATGCATTTTCCCGCATCCTCCTGAGCGCGCAGGGTGTTTTTCTTTTCCAGCAATTCGTCTTCTTCACCGGGGTAGGGGGCAACTTTTTCAATTTCAGTGTGTTGAAATTCCAGAAAATCTTTTTTCTCCAGCAGGGAGGCGGAACGTTCTTTCAGCTCTTCCTTCTGGGTTAACAAATTGCGCAGTGCGGTCAGGATAGCGTCTTTCTTTTCGGGCAGAGAGGTATCGGCAAGAAAAGTGTCCAGCATGCGGCATTGGTAAGCGGGCTGGAGCAGTTTCTGCTGGGCGTGCTGGCTGGTGTGCAGAATCATGGACGCGCCCATGTCGCGGATGGTGGTCTGCGAACTGAGCTTGTCGTTGACATAAACCCGGCTGCGGCCCGTTTCAGCTGAGAGCACCCGGCGGACAATGGATTCCGTGCCGTCGGGATGGATGAACAGGGCTTCCACAAAAGCCTGCTCCTTGCCGGGGCGAACCATGTCCGGGCGCATTTTCTGCCCGGTCAGGAAGTCTATGGCCCGCAGGATGAATGATTTACCGGCTCCGGTTTCCCCGGTGAGCACGTTCATGCCTGCGGAGAATTCAATTTCAGCATCTTCAATGAGCGCGAGGTCGCGTATTCTGAGCAGTTCCAGCATTTATATTACCATTTATTGTTTGAGTCTGGGGTCGAGGATGTCACGCAGGGCTTCGCCGAGCAGGTTGTAGCCGAGCACGGTCAGCAGGATGGCCATGCCGGGGAAAATTGACAGCCACGGGGCGATTTCCAGTACTTCCTTGCCGTCCATGAGCAGGTTGCCCCATGAAGGGTCGGGAGGCTGCACACCTAAACCGAGGAAGCTGAGCGAGGATTCCACAAGGATTGCCCCGGCCACGCCCAGTGTTGCCGAAACCAGCACCGGGGTGATGGCGTTGGGCAGGATGTGGGTCAGCATGATGCGGATCGGTCCGGCCCCGGCCAGCCGGGAGGCCTGTACAAAGTCCCGCTTGCGCAGGGACAGGGTTTCCGCGCGGACCAGCCTTGCCACGCCCATCCATGAAGTAAATCCGATGACGATCATGATGTTGGTCAGTCCCGGCTCAAGAAAGGCGATGACCGCAAGGATCAGGAAAAATGAGGGGAAGCAGAGCATTACGTCCACCCCGCGCATGATGATTTCATCCACCAGTCCGCCGAAATATCCGGCCGCCAGTCCCAGTGCCAGCCCGATAGCCGTGGATATTCCCACCGCCACAAAGCCGACCCAGAGCGAGACCCGGCCTCCGTAAAGCATGCGTGCAAACACATCCCGCCCCAATGCGTCGGTGCCGAAGAGATGGGTCGCGCTCGGTCCCTGCAGCAGATGGTCCACGTTGAGCGCGTTGGGGTCATAAGGTGTCAGCAGGGGAGCGAAGACGGCTGCCAGCGAGACTGTTCCCACGAGGAAAAGACCAAGGTAGAGCAGCCCGTATTTCTGAAATTTAGAGGGCGGGGTGAGCGGTTTTTTATTACCCATCAGTCCTGACCTCCTGCGCGGATGCGTGGATCGGCCAGTCCGTAGGCCATATCGGCCAGCAGGTTGCCCGCAAGGGTCAGCATGGCACCGAGCACCAGCGAGCCCATGATCAGCGAATAGTCGCGGGCCATGACCGCCCCGTAGAAAAGCTGCCCCAGGCCGGGCAGGGCGAAGATGGATTCAATGATCACACTGCCGCCGATTAGTCCGGGAATGGACAGGCCGAGGATGGTGATCACCGGGAGTAAACCGTTGCGCAGCGCGTGTTTGAAAAGCACCTTGCGCATGGGCAGTCCCTTGGCCTTGGCGGTAGTGATGTAGTCCTGCCGCAGCACTTCCAGCATGGAGGAGCGCATGAATCGGGACATGCCCGCAAGGCTTCCGAATGTATATATAAATATGGGCAGGGCCAGATGGCGGGCCAGATCAACAAATTTTCCCCACGGGGAAAGCAGTTCGTAATCAAGGGAGGTCAGCCCCGAAATTGGAAAGACCGGATAGTAAATGCCCAGCCAGAGCATGAGCAGCAGGGCCAGCCAGAAACCCGGCACTGCAAAGCCGATGAAGACCAGTACGGTCATGGAGCGGTCAAACCAGCCGTCCTGCTTCCACGCCGAATACATGCCGATGGGTACGGCGATCAACAAGGTGAGGAAAAGGGAAGCCATATTCATGCCGAAGGTGAGCGGCAGCCGTTCCTTAATGCGGTCCCAGACCGGGCGGCGGTCCCCGGACATGGACATGCCGAAGTCGAATTTTACCAGCCGGGTAACCCAGTTGATGTATTGCTCGTGTATGGGTTTATCCAGCCCGTACAGTTTTTCCAGCTTCTGGCGGGTTTCGATTGTGGCTGTGGGGTTCAGGGTGGTTTCCATATCTGTAGGTGAGCCGGGCGCAAGGTGGATAACCCAGAAGCTGATCACCGTGATACCGATGAAAATCACAGAAACCCATGCGAATTTGGAAAGAATTTTAAAGGCAATGTCCAGCATGGTACCTCATTTAAAAATAGCAGGTTAGACAGCATCGATTTGCAGGCAGGATACTGCAAGTCGGCGTATGAAGCAATAGTTTGTGTTTATAAAAAGTAAACTTTGTTGTGCTTTGTTTACTGCTGTAGCATGAGGGTCAGTTTAACCGAAGCGTGCGGGTTGGGAAATCGATTTATGCTAAAATAATTGAAAAAGAGTGTTGACAGCTGGGCCATATTTTCATAAACACTTCCTCACCCAACACGAGTGGGGCTGTAGCTCAGTTGGGAGAGCGCTTGAAT
Source organism: Desulfovibrio sp. JC010 (assembly GCF_010470675.1). Classification (NCBI taxonomy): domain Bacteria; kingdom Pseudomonadati; phylum Thermodesulfobacteriota; class Desulfovibrionia; order Desulfovibrionales; family Desulfovibrionaceae; genus Desulfovibrio; species Desulfovibrio sp. JC010. The sequence goes on along the minus strand of NZ_VOIQ01000001.1, from coordinate 274,008 downwards.
GGCATTCAAGAGGCCAGGAGTTCAATTCTCCTCAGCTCCACCAGATATTTCAAGGACTTACAATGAAAATTGTAGGTCCTTTTTTCGTTTTTACGGCAATTTTTACGTACAAATGGGGGTCTACAGGTTCTACACCAAAGAAAGGGGCGCAAGCTCGATTGATCAAATTTTTGATTTTATCCTACAGGTCTTCACGTAAAGCATATCTTCTTTGCATTGCAAACTTCCTGACAGAAGATGCAGTAAATTGAAGGCTAATTGTCGACAGTCCCAAAGTAGCAATGTCTAATTTTTTAGAAAAAAGTTAATAAAGTAATTGAAGGTTGGGTGCGTGATAGTTTAATAGGTCTAGGCTATAGGGTTCAGGGTGAACTGGTGGCATGTAGAGGTGTTTATTTTAAATTGTCTACGCTTGTTCATGGTGTGTTTACATCTGAAGTTCGTATGAAGCGTGCGAGAATATTGCTATCCAAGGGTAACGTTATGAATAAAACTATTCTTTTGGTTCTGGTGGGGTGTCTTGTTTTAAGCGGGTGTAGCCTTTCTAATTTATCCTTTACTCAAACCGGAGACAAAACACGTAAAAGCAGTGTGGTCAGAAGCGATGTTACCAGAAGAGACTTATGCCAAGAAGTAAAGCGTGGCGACTATAGCTACAAAGTATCCAAAGATGGCTATAGTAAAATTGAAGCTGTTTTATTTGACGAGAGCATTCAGCCTGCTGTGATCATCCCAAAGCTTATTGAGCACGGCAACGATATCAATGCCGGTAATGAAAACGGCGACACTGTGCTTCATCTTCTTGCCCGTAAAACCGATAGTGACAGGATAAGAAGTTTGATTAAGATTTGCTTGGATAACGGTGCTGATTTAACCATAAAAAACAACAAGGGAAGATCCCCTCTTACTGAAGCTTTTTATAGTGCGCATGACAACTCGCCTTTGAAGTTTCTCGCTGATTCCACTTTTCCCTATCCTCAGGCTGAAATTGACAGGCTTATGTATGAATACGTGCAGGAGGATTATACCCTTGATAGAATTATTCGCCAAGAGATAGTGCCAAGCCAGGCAGTCTTGGACGAAGCTATTCGGCTCAAGAGTGACCGGAGTGCTCATTCGATTATAGCCAACACGGATTTAATGGTTTCCAAAGAAGACTTGGCTGCGTTGTATCGGCGGGAACTCAAAGGTGGCTATGGTTCTGCTTATTATGATGTGTTTGTCCAAAGAGGTGTTGATATTAATGCAGTGATGACTGACAGGCGTCTTCAACTTCACCAGTTAGTGAAGCGTGGCGACTATCCAACAATTGAAAATCTGCTGAAAGCTGGGGCAAACCCCAGAGTGAAGAATCAACAACAGCAGTATCCGATTGAACTGGTTCCTGAAAGTGCGGCCAAATATTATTTGCCTCTGGCAAGAGCTGTGAACGATTTTGAGGGGTATGAATTGGCATTTAAGATAACCGGCGATAAGCAGGACTTTGTCGGGATGCAAAAGCATGCACGTACAAAAAAGCAAAAAGAGATTCTTGAAATGTATGCGTTGGATATTCTTAAGGACAAAAGCAAGGCCTGCAGCATAAGCTTGTCCGTAAAATCCGGAGAGACATCCAATAGAGAAGAACAAGGTTTTTTTAGTAAAAAAGATAGGATCGTCAAGGACTACAGTCTTGAATATAAGGTTCGAGAGAATAAAAAGCTGGGGCTGAAATACGGCCCATACAGAGTGACGCTTGATCTCGCAATAGAATGGGAAGAAACTTGCGGAAGAAGAAGTGAGGTTCTGGGAGACAATGATGGCGTCATCAAGAAGCAACGTTCTTCAAAAACTGTTGCCGTGGATATGAAGGGACTTAACAGCTTGCAGTCTGGAAAAGCGTCGTTTTCGGTGCAACAGTCATCTGTTTCTGTGGGAGCTTTAGGTGGTTCGACACAGTGCGTGATGTCCACAAACCCTGTGGGCCGGGCTGTGGTCACCAAGATTGAAGCTATTTCCCCGGATTTGGTACGTCGCTACAATTCCATGAAATATCTTAGGACGTCCGAAGATACTTCTGTGGTAAAAGATAAAACGACCGGCATGCAGTTCGTAAGAGTTCCTGGCGGATGCTACATGATGGGGGATGGAAAAAAAGAAAAACAGCCGGTACACAAGGTCTGCCTTGATGAGTTTTGGATAGGTAAATATGAAGTTACACAGGCGGAATGGGAAAAGGTTATGGGTAATAATCCATCCATAAGCCGAGGAACAACGAAGCCAGTTAATAATGTTAGCTGGGAAGACATTAAGTCATACATCAGAAAGCTCAATGCAAAAGGAAAGACGCAGTATCGATTGCCCACCGAAGCAGAGTGGGAATATGCTGCCCGCAGCGGAGGAAAACAGGAGCGATACGCAGGTGGTTCTGATTGTGAGCGACTGGCATGGTATGGCGGCAATTCCGAAGGACAAGTTTACACAGTTGGAATCAAAGAGCCTAATGGGCTTGGCATTTATGACATGTCCGGCAATGTCGGGGAATATTGTGAGGATATTTATGCTGAATGGGCCTATGGTAAGCATGAACTCAATAATCCTATCTACTTAGGTAAAGGCGATTTGACTGGCGATTATCATGCCTTGCGCGGCGGTAGTTCGTACTATGGAGCCTGGGATTTAAGAACCACTTCTCGGGCTTTAGGCAAGGATGGTGGCGAATACACCGGCTTTCGTCTTGTGCGGATCAGCCCAAAGGAGCTTCAGTAAATGTCGATACCCGTTCGGCTTCTGCCAGTGAACCACTTGTTAAAGATAGTTTTTTGTTTATTGTTGATAGCGTCAGACGCTTATGCGTTTGACTTTGACAAACTCACTTCTGGTGAGAATAAGTCCGGGGTGTCCACGAAAACTCGAGGCCAAATCGAAGAAGCATATGACAACTATTCAGACAATGTTCGTAAAGTGAGTAATGAACATCAGGTGGCAAGTAAATGTGCGCAGCGTTTTAAGAAAACCAGAGGTTTTTGTGAGGCAACCGACAGCGACAATGGTGGGCTTTTGACCCGATCTGACCGAGAGCGCTGCATGGATTATGTCTATGAGGCAGAGGCGGCCTGCTGTGAGGGGAAATACACGAAAGCTGAAAACCGGAGGTGCATGGCAAATTGTTCTGTGCTTCGAGATGACAACGGCGGGTTTCTCAGTTTGTCGAGTCGGGAACGGTGTATTGAATTTTGCCGCTCCAAGTATTGATTTGGTGTAAAAAAAATTGGTCAACCAAGTGCCTTTAACATAGCTCCAACATTACCGGGTCTACTCCAAACAAAGGCCCGCAAGCCCGATTGATCAAACTCAAATCGCTAAGTTTTTAGTGTAAGAAAGTGAATAAAATCATATGATTTCAATTCCTGATTTTTCCTGCTAGTATGCCTGAAAAGACATGATATTTTGCCTGAAGTACATATTGAGGCGATAGTTCACGTAACCGCAAACTAATCAGGACAGCAAATGAGCAAAGAACAGGAACAACTCGAAAGCATCTACATCGGTTATCATCCCCGTTCGAATGATGGCAGTTCCCCGGAATCACGCACACTGGATGAATCCATTCCGCTGATGGAAGCATACAACAAAAAGCAGGATGCGGCTGATTATAGGGCCGAAGTTGTTGAAATCGCTTTCACGGATCTTTACGCTGTTGCCGTTGTAGAAACAGCAAGGAACAGAGTCTGGCAATATCTCTAGTCTTATTTCCAGTTCTGGATATGTAATTGTTTTATTTTGTTTTATTGTCGGAGAGGATTTCATGCGCCCATTTGCCTGCTTCGGCATAGGCTTTTGCTGCGTCAGTCTCGGAGATGGAGTATTGCTGTAAAAATACTGCAACTGAGTCCCATTGGCCTGCTTCTACGGATTTCACCAAGGATAACAGGCTGCTGAAAGGGGTTTTCTCCCCGCAAAGGGTCTCGGTCAGTGACTTTTCCAGCGGAAGGTGTCCGGCCACCTCATCCATGGGCGATCCCAGCAGCCCGTCCAGATTGGAAAAAAGTCCCAGCAGAAAAAGGGATTCCCCCTCAAATTTATCGTCGGCTATGGAGTCGGTTATCAGCTCCATGAATTTTCCCCGCCGGGCCGATTGATAGACCAGTTCCATACTGCGGTCTTCCCGACTGGTGTCGGAAAGCATGGTGATCATCAGCCATTGCTTAAGCGGCTTCAGCCCAAGAAGCGAGACCGCATGGCCCAGTGAGCGTATTTCTGAGAGGCGCGCAACAGCTGATGCATAGCGAAGCAGCCTGTGACTGAGTCCCACATCGCGGGAAAGGGTCTCGGCTACTTCGTTCACTTCATAATCCGGGGAAGCCAGTTTCTCCATGAGTTGGAACTGGGTCAGCATGCTGCTGCTGATCTTGCGTCCTTTAATCAGTTCCGGTTTTGCAAAGTAATATCCTTGAAAGTAGGAATAATCCAACGACACCGCCAGATCGTACATCCCCCTGTTCTCGACTTTTTCAGCCAGCAGTTCGCAGTCATATTTGGTCAGGCTGCGGCTTAATTTTTCGACTGCACTGAGACTCATGCCCAGCATGTCTACTTTTACAATGTCAGCAAGTTTCAGCAGCGGCTCCATTCCGGGCTGGCCGATATAATCATCCACGGCGATTGAGTATCCGGCTTTTTTTAGCTCCTTTACTGCTGAAATTATCTCAGGGGTGATGCCTACATCTTCAAGTATTTCTGGGATGCATATTTCAGGCGGCAGTACAGTGGCTGATTCTACAAGAAGCATGTGCCGTGAAAAGTTTATAAGTATTTTTTTTGAGTCGGAAATTGAGTTGAGCGCAAGTGAAAGACCGTCCGAGATAACCCGCGAGGTAGCGGTGCTCGGAGAGCTGCCGTCCATGCAGACGTTGGCACTGGCCCGGTAAAGCAGCTCGTAACCCCAGATGTCGCCTTGGCGGTTGAATATGGGCTGGCGGGCAACAAATATCGGCAGGTATGATGTTGCTTCATTCTGTGGCTGGGAAGAGGGAGTCATGTCTGGATATCCATAGTTGTTTTGAATTCAGAGCGAAAAAGTAGGCTAAATCTACGCTCCATTGTCGAGGCTGTCCAGTTAAACAGGGGATAGCTCCTTTCTATCTATCTTTTTTTTTAGTACCACATCTGTCATGCAGGATATTTCAATTTTCGCCATGGCCGCCACCTCCATTTTTATTGAGGCCGCGCCTTTTTTACTTCTGGGATCATTTATCGGAGCCGTTATCGAGGTTCTGGTTTCCGAGGAAACGCTTTTGCGTTTTGTTCCTTCCAACCGTGCCGGGCAGGTTGCGGCGGGGCTTTTTGCCGGTATGCTGCTGCCCACCTGTGAGTGCGGCATTGTTCCGGTTGCCAAACGGCTGCTGCTGAAAAACGTTCCGCCAAGGTCGGCGATTCCGTACATGATGGCTGCTCCGGTGGTGAATCCTGTTGTTCTCGGTTCTACGCTTTTTGCTTTTCAGGGCGATTACACTGTTGTGGCTTTGCGGGTGCTCATGGTCATTGTTCCGGCCACGATACTGGGCTTTGTGCTTGGGGACGCCTCACCGCGGGATGTACTCAAACCCCAGCCCATCAATCTCCAGCGGCTCGGCGAATTGGAGGAAAAGCATTCGCATGATCACGGGCACGGCTGCGGCTGCGGTTGCGGTGCCACGGATGACAATAAATTCAAGGCGGTGATTTACCACACCGGAGCCGAATTTATGTCCATGGGCCGCTTTCTGATTTTCGGGGCCATTGTTGCTGCGGGCTTCAAGACTTTTCTGCCCCCTGAAATTCTGGATATGTTCACGGCCCATGGCTGGCTGGCCATTACCGGACTGATGGTCCTCGCCATTCTGCTTTCCATCTGTTCCGAGGCAGATGCTTTTGTGGCTGCGTCTTTTGTCTCCTTTCCGGTCACCGCTAAAGTGGCTTTCATGGCCATCGGTCCCATGGTGGATTTAAAGCTTATTCCCATGTTTTTTGCTGTATTCAGTAAGCGGGTCGCCGGGGCCCTTGTGGTGGTACCCACTGTCATTGTCTACGCCATGGCACTCATAATGAATCTGGGAGGGCAGTAATATGGCCGGTTTATTGCGTTTTCTGGAATCATTATTGTTAGTGGGTACAGGTACCTTCATGGTCGTCCTGTCCTGTTCCTCTTATTACTGGCAGTTTCTTAACCCCAAATATTCCTGGCTCACTTTTGTGACCGGGGTTGTGCTCTCGGTTGTCGGCGGTGTCTGTCTGTTCAATTGGGAAAGACAGCGTAAGATAAGTGAATTGTTGGGGATCGTTGTGTTTTTAGGGCTTGCTTACACTGCTGTAGTATCCTTCGAATATATGGGTGAAGATGATTACGGGCTGGCGGAATCCGGGGGACTGACCGGGGAATTTCATGCCGAAATTAAGCCCGCTGTAGATTACGGCGGAGTGGAGTATACGAAGATCAATTTGGCAGAGATGCTTGCTGTTGAGGAGTTCGTTTCTGCCGGGGATGCTTATGCCGTACAGGGGCTGGTTCTGCGTACTCCGGAACTGGACCGGGCCGGATTCATCGGAGTGGGGCGGCTTTTTATAACCTGCTGTTTTGCGGATTCCACAGCCGTTGTCTGTCTGGTGAAAGTGGACACCCCTGATCAATTTAAGGAAGGAGCATGGGTGAGGGTGCTGGGAACGCTGGAAAAGGGTGTTCCTGCGCTTGAGAAGAGCCTGACTATTAAAGGCGCACTCAATGCGGTCCGCAGTGATACATTCGTATTGAAGGCCGTTGAAGTAGAAGAGCACCCCGTGGAAGGGATGCCCTTTATTTTTGACGTGAAGACAGAGCCGCCTTTTGAATATTAGGGGAGGGCGGTTTGAATTTTTACAGGGGTATTATTGGCCCGGCTGGGTATGCTGCATGGCAGACTGTAATATTTTTGTTTTAATCTCTTCTGCAGTTGGTTAATAATGGTTTAAAGAGCTGTTGAAAAAGGAGATGCGGCGTGCAAAAACATAACCGCCCGGTTGTTTTTATCGTAAACAATGTAAAGCCCGAAATGGATTTTTTCGCGCAGATTCTGCGTGAAGATTATACCTTGCTGATGGCCATGAATATTTCCCATGTCTTTGATGTGGCCGCCCGTGAACAGCCGGATTTAATCCTTCTTGATGCCGATCAGAAGGAGATGAAAAGTTGTGATATCTGCAAAAAACTTAAGGATAACGAATCCACCGCTCATATCCCGGTGGTTCTTCTCACCGCCAGCAGGGACCCTGAAGATGAGTTGCGCTGGTTCGAGTCCGGGGCCATGGATTTTATACGCCGTCCCTTAAGCCCTCCCATGGTGCTGCGCCGCATTGCTTCTTCATTGATTCAGAAGGAGCAGACCGAAAGACTGGCCGGGCTTTCCGATAAGCTGGGCCGTTATCTTTCCCCGCAGGTTTACGAATCTATTTTTTACGGCAAGCAGGATTCCCTGATCGGGGCCAAACGTAAAAAGCTGACCATTTTCTTTTCCGATATCATCGGCTTTACCTCCACTACCGAGCGTATGGAACCGGAGGATATGACTGTCCTCCTGAATAATTATCTCGACCGCATGTCTTCCATTGCCATCAAGCACGGGGGGACCATTGATAAATTCATCGGCGATGCAGTGCTTATTTTTTTCGGCGACCCTGTCTCGCAGGGATACAAAGAAGATGCCGTGGCCTGCGTGAATATGGCAATCGAGATGCGCGAAGCCCTGAAGGAAATGCAGCAGCAGTGGTTTGAGCTTGGGATAGCGTCACCGTTCAAGGTCCGCATGGGTATTAATACCGGATTCTGCACAGTGGGTAATTTCGGCTCAAAACAGTTGATGGATTATACCATCATCGGCGGACAGGTGAATGTTGCCGCCCGGCTGGAGCAGAATGCGCCCCCGGATCAGATTCTGATCTCCCACGAAACATGGGCACTGGTGAAAGATGAGTTCCGCTGTCTTGGGCGGGCACCTATTCTGGTCAAGGGCATTCAGCATTCCATCCGCACTTATCAGGTCATAGGTAAAGGGAACAAGACGGAACTGGATTTACCGGGGTCACTTGGGGAAATGGTCTGGCCCGCGCAGTCTATTTCTATTGACAGCACGGTCTCGGATGCCCTGATACGGTTACGCGAAAGCGGGGAATGGGCCTGTCTTGTGGTGCTGGACGGACTCTCTCCGGTGGGCATGGTTACAAAGGGCCGCATGGATGAGATTGTGCGCCATGAAACGGACAAGGCTCTTTTTATGGATCGTCCTGTGGCAGTAATTATGGATAAGGAATTGCTTGTGCTCCCGGCGGAATCCGATCTGGATGAGGTGGCAAATAGTGCTCTTTCCCGTGAGGGAAGCTATACTTTTGATCCCATCGCTGTAACCAGAAACGGTGAATTTGCCGGACTGGTTTCTGTGCGCTGTCTTATGCAGAGGATTGTAAATCCCAGTCTTTAAAAGGTGTTTTTTCTGGCTCCTGAATATCAGCCAAAAGTATGATGTGTAATTCGGTATTGTGTTGAATTATCGCTGCACATAATTTGTTGCTTTGCATAAAAGAGCTGGGGCCGTCGGGCGGTCCGGTTCAATAATTCGAGATTATATTTAAGGGAGAGACAGATGAAAGTAATCGCAATCAACGGCAGTCCGCGCAAGGGCGGCAATACCGAAACCATGTTGAAAAAGGTTCTGGAACCGCTTGAAGCGGCTGGCTGGGAAACTGAACTTTACCAGCTTGGCGGCAAGAAAATCCGCGGCTGCATGGCCTGTATGAAGTGTTGGGAGAACAAGGATAACAAATGTGTCGTGGATAACGACAAGTTCAATGAAGTCTATGAAAAGATGGTCGAAGCTGATGCCATCGTCATCGGGTCGCCCACCTATTTCACTGATGTGACTGCCGAGATCAAGGCCCTGATTGACCGTTCCGGTTTTGTGGCCCTTGCCAATGACCGCCAGTTCGCGGGCAAGATCGGCGGGGCTGTTGTGGCGGTCCGTCGTGGCGGTGCAACCCATGTTTTCGATACCATCAACCACCTGTTCCAGATCAACGGTATGATTATACCCGGAGCCACTTATTGGAACATGGGCTACGGCCTGAATAAAGGTGAGGTTGCCGAGGATGCCGAAGGTATGGCCAATATGCTCAACCTCGGGCAGTCCATTGACTGGCTCGGCAAGGCCATTAAGCCGCACATGGACAGCTTCCCCAAGGTGGGAGACCAGTACGGGGAAGGTTAGTCTTTCTGTTTGTTGTATATGAATTGTACGGGGCCGATTGGGAAATCAATCGGCCCTTTTCTTATGCAGTGTTATTTTAAATGAGTTAAAAGTTTAAGTGTAAGTATGTAACCCTTGTGAACAGTACGTTTCCAGCCTTTATTACAATTATTGTCCAAAAAAAGTATGTTTTTCCTTCCAAAAATAGTTCAACTTAATGTAGTGTAGAAATTCCAAAGTCACATTCAGCTGTAAGTGGAAGCTGGTTCGACAAAATAGTCTTTTGGGGGATGAAATGAAATTATCGGCTAAATTGATGCTCGGTTTTGGTTCTGTTCTTGGGCTGCTGCTGGTTCTGGCAGTAATTTCTTTCTGGGCTCTGGAGAATTCCAGTGAGGGTTTCACCCAGTATCGCGGGTTGGCACGAGATACAAACTTGAGTGGGCGATTGCAGGCCAATATGCTCATGGTACGTATGAATGTTAAGGATTTCATCATAACTGGCAGTGATCTCGATCTTAAGCAATATGACGATTATTATACAAAAATGCGTGAATTTCTGGATGAAGCTATTTCTGAAATTCAAAAACCGGAACGGGCCAGCCTGATCGCGGAAGTTGATAAGGAAGTCAGAGATTACGGGGAATATTTTGAAAAGGTTAAAAAGTTTCGGGTAGAGCGGAATCATTATGTAAATGATATCCTCAATATAGCCGGTCCGCAGATGGAAAAGAAACTGACCCGCATTCTGGAAACCGCAGAGCGGGACAATGATATGGATGCGGCGGTCAAGAGCGGACACGCCATGCGCAATCTGCTGCTGGCCCGTCTTTATGTGGTTAAATTTCTTGATGATAACGCTCAATCCTCCGTGGACAGGGTTGGAGCTGAAATGGCAGCATTTGATGAGTTGCTCAATGAGTTGGACCGTAGTCTGCAAAATCCTGAAAGACGTCGTCTGCTGACTGAAATTGTTGATTTGAAAGAAAAATATGTGGCCGCATTCGACGGTGTGGCAAAGGTCATTTTTACCCGTAACGATATCATCTCCAACCATCTGGATAAGATCGGTCCTGAAATCGCCAAGGATGTTGAGGACGTCAAACTTTCAGTCATGGCAGATCAGGATGTACTGGGACCGAAGCTTCAGGCAGCCAACAATCAGGCCATCATGATGGCGGTAATTATCAGTTTGATTGCTCTTGGCGTAGGCGTTGCAACCGCAGGATTCATTATCAGGACTGTTAACAGGCAGCTCGGCAGTGATCCTGCTGAAATTGCGAATGTCGCTCAGCGTATAGCAGGCGGCGACCTTGATCTGAAGTTCGTGGAACCGGCAATCGGTGTCTACGGCAACATGCGTGATATGGCTGCGCAGCTGACTCAGGTTGTTTCGGATGTGCGTTCCGGAGCAGGTAATGTGGCTTCCGGCAGTACCGAGCTTTCCGCTTCTGCTGAGGGTCTTTCGCAAGGTGCAACAGAACAGGCCGCCTCCATTGAAGAAGTCTCCGCATCCATTGAGGAAATGGCCAGCAACATTAAGCAAAACACCCTTAACGCCCAGACCACCGAGGAAATTGCCCTTAAATCTTCATCCGATGCTCAGGAGAGCGGTTCGGCTGTATCTGAAGCAGTGACAGCCATGAAGAATATAGCGGAAAAGATTTCCATTATTGAGGAAATTGCCCGCCAGACCAACCTGTTGGCCCTGAATGCGGCAATTGAAGCTGCCCGTGCCGGGGAACACGGCAAAGGGTTTGCCGTTGTTGCCGCTGAGGTCCGCAAGCTGGCCGAGCGTAGCGGTAATGCCGCCGGGGAAATCAGCGAACTTTCTTCCTCCACGGTAACTGTGGCTGAAAAGGCCGGAGATATGCTTGATAACCTCGTTCCCAATATCCAGAAAACTGCGGAGCTGGTGCAGGAAATCTCCTCGGCAAGTGCAGAGCAGAATTCCGGTGCGGAACAGATCAGCAAGGCTATTGCTCAGCTTGATTCGGTGATTCAGCAGAATGCCTCCGCTTCCGAGGAAATGGCCTCTACCAGTGAGGAGCTTTCCTCCCAGAGTGCCATGCTTGAGAATACCATGGCCTTCTTCAAGGTCAGCGGTTACGGCGGTGGGTCTTATTCCCGGCCCAAAGCCCTGCCCGTGAGTGCCCCAAGGCAGGAAGCCCCGGTTAGCGCAGCTCCTGCAATTGCCCCGCAACCAACTCCTAAATCGGCTCCGCAGCCTGCTCCGGCCAAGTCTGAACCTTCCGATTTTGGCGGACTTTCGCTGGATATGGAAGCCGACGACAGCGATTTTGAAAAGTTCTAAAACTGTAATTCCGTAGTAATATTGTGCAGGTCTCCATGATTGTCCATGGAGACCTGTTTTTTGTCTATAATTGTGGCTGTTTTCTATCTGTGTTACTGATGGGTTTGGTGGTAAGAGTTGACTGTAAACATCAGACGGAGATGAAATAACCATGATTTTAGTGCATTATCCCAGTTGAACAACTTCCCGTAAAGCCAAGGCTTGGCTTGAAGAAAAGGGCTTTGATTTCACCATACGCCATATTGTCAAAGAAACCCCGACCAAGGATGAATTTCTCAGCTGGCAGAAAATTGCAGGGGTGGACAAAAAGAAATTCGTGAACACCAACGGCAAGAAATATAAGGAAATGGGACTTAAGGATACAATTGATTCCATGTCCGATGCTGAACTGTTCGAATTGATTTCCGCTGACGGTATGCTTTGTAAGCGGCCTGTTCTTGTTACCGATGATTTTGTGCTTATCGGGTTCAAACTCAAGGAATGGGAAGAGCGGTTTTAGCTTGTTTTTACAGTTGCGTTTTTTCGGGGCTGCTGATGTTTTCAGCAGCTTTTATTTTGACATCGTTCTTTTCTTCCTCTCAACACAGCGTAAGTGACATTCATAATCCTGCATGGCATAGTGCCCCGAGAAACTCCCCAAAACCTATGAGGACGATAGCCATGAGCTTAGTGAAAAATATAGCCGTAGTTGCCCATGATAACTGCAAAAATGAACTGCTTGATTTTGTGGATTGCAACCATAATATCCTTTCCCGGCATAATCTGGTAGCCACCGGGACCACCGGGGGGCTGGTGGAGAAAATGATCAGGGAACGTGCGGCCCAGAAGAAAGACGAGGGTTATGATTTCAAGCCGGTTAACAGGATGAAGTCCGGTCCTCTGGGCGGTGACCAGCAGCTTGGGGCCATGATTTCTGAAGGCAAAATCGATGTATTGATCTTTTTCTGGGACCCCATGCAGCCGCAGCCTCATGATGTTGACGTCAAAGCATTGCTTCGTCTGGCTGTGCTGTACAATATCCCTACTGCCAGTAACCGTTCCACCGCTGAGTTCCTGATTTCCTCGCCGTTTTTCGAAGGTGAATTCCAGCGCAAGGAAACTGATTTTACAGATTACACCCAGCGCAAGCTGTAGGCGGTTGTGCGCTGTCCTCATTTGATTTATGACCACCTGAAAATTTAAATGAGATCAAGTGTGAGGTGTATATGAGCAAGACTGTTGTGAAGAAGGTTACTTATAAGAAGCATGACATCCGCTACTATGTGGTTGGCAATGTTGCCTATGTCTGCCCGGAAGATCTGGTGCCGGTCATGGCCCTTGATTCCAAGAAAATTGATATCAGCGGCGAGAAGGCTCTGGATAAGGTCGAGGCAGGACGTAAGATTTTCCCTTACTTTGAGTTTTTTGACTGGTTTTCGGAGCAGTTTGATCAGTATGACTACTCAGATGATGTGATTTTGCCTGACCCCATGCCTTGGTAGAAGAAAATTTAATATTTAGATTTGTAAAGCTGCTCTGTTTTGAGCAGCTTTTTTTGTGCTTTGTATTGCAATACTTCCATAAAAGGTATCTACTATAAGATAAGTAATTAAATTTTAAGGTGGGTACTTTCATGAAGAAAGTGATCGTCTGTACCGTTCTGCTACTGGTTTTTGGGGCCGGGTTTTCCCATGCAAAAGTAACCGTATTTACCTACCGCGTGCCGGAAAGCCCGACCGACAAGCGTTATGATTATGATAACGCTGTATTGAAGCTGGCCCTTGAAAAAACCAAAGAGACATGGGGCGGCTATAGACTGGTACCAAGTCCGGTGATGAATTTTTCCCGCAGCATCACTGTATTGAAAGAAGGAAAGTTGAAAAATCCCATGTTCAAGCTTTCCGCTTCTGAAAAGCATTGCAACCAGTTGGCATACGCAGCATTTCCCATTGATCTCGGTATAGTCGGCTACAGACAGTTTTTTGTTTCTGAAAGGTTGAATGCGGAACTCAGTAAAGTGGACTCACTCAAGCAATTGAAGAAGTACAGCATCGGGCAGGGATTCGGTTGGCTGGATAGTGAAATTCTGGAGGCTGCTGAATTCAATGTATTAGTGGTTCCGAAATATGAGAGTCTTTTTTCAATGGTCGTTAAGGGAAGGTTTGATCTTTTTCCGCGTGGTGTGAATGAAGTGGAGGAAGAATATAAATCCCATCAGGATTTGAGAGGGCTTCGTTTGAATCGAGAGGTGGGGATATATTATCCGCTTCCGCGTTTTTTCTTTACGAATAAAAGAAGCAAGCTGGCAGCCCGCAGGGTCTATGAGGGATTGGTGCTGGCTTATGAGGATGGTTCACTTTTGCGTTTATGGAAAGAAAAGTACAAATCCAGCCTCAAGTTTGCGGACTTTAAAAATGTTAAATTTTTTCATATTGAAAATCCTTTTATAAAAAAGATTGATGATAACTACCTGAAATATATTTTGAACGTAAATTCCGCTGACTAGGTTGATTTTTTTGGGGAGGTAAGAGAAAAAACTTGACATAAAATAATAAAGATTACTATTATGATTTATCCCAAGTCAGCACAATTAATTTATCTGTTCTGAATATTTCTATGTTCTTTTGTATCAGGTTTTTTAATGAAAACACTTTCTGGCAATAGAAAGGGCTGATATAAGGGTTGATATTAAGAATGGAGGAAAACAATTATGAGTAATTCACAAGCAGGCTGCTCAAAACCTGTGGGCGTTCAGCCCGAGGAAACGCAGCCGGAAGTAGGAAGTGTCGCCTCCGAAACTTCTAAGGGAGCAGGAACCATGATTAAAGCTGGACAAAAAGCCCCTGATTTTACTGCCATGGCATATCAGGATGGCGGATTTAAGGAAGTTAAACTCTCAGATTACGCAGGCAAGTGGGTAGTGCTTTGTTTCTATCCCGGTGATTTCACCTTTGTCTGAGCAACCGAAATTTCGGCGGTCGCCGAAAAACATGCTGAATTCGAAGCTCTCGGTGTTCAGGTTCTTTCCATGAGTACTGACAGTGTCTTTGTCCACAAAATGTGGGAACAGACCGAACTTTCCAAGATGATCACCGCGGGTAAGGTGCCCTTCCCAATGCTTTCCGATGGCGGTGGTAAAGTCGGTGAAATGTATGGCGTTTACGATGAAAACGCGGGCGTTGACATCCGTGGCCGCTTTCTCATTGATCCGGACGGAGTGATTGTCGGTTACGAAGTGCTGACTCCGCCTGTGGGGCGTAATGTTTCTGAAACCCTGCGCCAGATTCAGGCATACCAGCACGTCAGGGAAACCGGTGCTGCCGAGGTCTGCCCCTCCGGCTGGAAGCCCGGCAAGGCCATTCTGAGCCCCGGCCCGGACCTTGTGGGTAAGGTTTGGGAAGCATGGAAAGTTTCCATGGCCTTTGATGATTAGCGATACAGTTTATTTGATTGTACTGCTCCCGGTCGGCGTAATGTCGGCCGGGAGTTTTTTATATTGAGCAGTCTGATGTTTCCGATGGTGTAAAAACAATATTATATCCGCTCTGTCAGCTTTAAAAAAAGATGTGAATTAATTGCATAATGCAGTAATAGTTAATCAGCCGACATAAAGAGGAGTTGCAGTGCGAATCAGTTTCAACAGGATGGAGTGGGCCGGAGCGGTGGGGGATCTGGGAGCCTTGCTGCCCCTTGCCTTTGCCATGATCATGGTCAACGGGCTTTCCGCAACCGGATTGTTCCTAACCGTGGGCTTGTTCTACATCATAGGGGGCATGTACTACCGGGTGCCTATTGCGGTGCAGCCCATGAAGGTGGTCTCCGCCTATGCCATTGCCCAGTCGCTCAGCCCTGCGGTTATCACCGGGGCCGGATATATTATTGCCGCATTCATGTTTTTTCTCGGTGCAAGCGGTCTGGTAAAACAGGCTGCCCGGCTGATTCCCCTGCCGGTGATTCGCGGAGTACAGGTTTCCACCGGGATGCTCCTGCTGCTTAAGGGCGTGTTTCTGGCCGCCGGAATCAGCGGTTTGCAGGAAGTTTTGGGCAAGGTTGAGCCGTTCTTGAGCTTTCAATCACTGGGCCCGCTGCCGCTCAGTGCTGTTTTCGGCGTCATCTTCGGTGTTGTTACCCTGAAGCTGATCAATAACAAGCGCGTGCCTGCCGGGCTGGTGGTCGTGGGCTGCGGTGCTGTGCTGGGGGGATTGCTCGGGGCATGGCAGGGGTTGGCTGATCTCAGTTTCGGTTTCCATTTGCCGCAGTTCATGCCTTTCGGATTTCCCACTGCGGATGAATTTTCTTTTGCCCTGCTGGCCCTTGTGCTGCCTCAGATTCCCATGACACTGGGTAATGCGGTCATCGCCAACCGTGATTTGAGTTATGAATATTTCGGTAATGAAGGGCGCAGGGTAACTGACCGGGCCTTGTGTATGAGCATGGGCATTGCCAACGGTTTTGCCGCGCTGGTGGGCGGTATGCCTGTCTGCCACGGGGCGGGGGGGCTGGCTGCCCATTACCGTTTCGGGGCACGGACGAATGGTTCCAACCTGATTATCGGGGCCTTATTCGTGTTGCTGGCAATCGGGTTCGGAGCACAGTCAGTTAAAGTCCTGCAGCTTATTCCCATGGGCGTGCTCGGAGTCCTGCTTGTTTTTGCCGGGCTGCAACTTGTTCTGGCTGCCCGTGATATGACCGCAAGGCCTGAGCAGGCGGTCATCGGGCTTATGCTGGTGCTCACGCTTGCGACCAATCTCGCCTGGGCTTTCGGGGCCGGGATTTTGCTGAGCATGGTTTTAGCAAAATTTAAGGTGTCATAATAGCTGTGAATAGTTTATGATAACACAACTCCATTTAAATTCGGGGTTGCCAATACTGATAATAAAACGGAGGGTTTTATGGGTAAGTTGATCAAAGAAGAAGGTGAAAAGGGCCGTTTGCATATAGAAACCAAGCTGCTGGGAGAATCCCTTGTGGGCAAGGACTGCCTGCGTAACACCGAGGCAGATAAGTATTTCCATATGCAGCCGGATGTTAACGTGCTCAAGATCGGTGGACAGTCCATCATGGACCGTGGTGCCAATGCTCTGCTGCCTATTCTTGATGAACTGGTCAAGGCCAAGGAAGAGCATAAAATCCTGCTCATGACCGGAGGCGGAACCCGTGCGCGCCACGTCTACAATATCGGTGTTGATCTCGGCATGCCCACCGGTGTGCTTTCCAAGCTCGGCGATAAGGTTTCATGGCAGAATGCGGAAATGCTTTCCGTGCTGCTGGCCAAGCGCGGCGGAGTAAAAATCGGTCACGGTGACCATCTGGAGCAGCTTAATATGTATTGCCAGCTCGGTTACCTGCCCATCACCACCGGTATTCCGCCTTACGGATTTTTCGAACATCCGGCGGAAGTGGGGTCCATCCCGCCGCACCGTACTGATTCCGGTGCTTTCCTGCTGGCGGAGAACATCGGTGCCAAGTCCGTAATTTATCTGAAAGATGAAAAGGGGCTTTATGAAGATGATCCCAAGAAAGCCAAGGATCGTGAGACTCTCAAGTTCTATGATCGCATCCACGTGGACGAGTTGATCGATATGGATCTTGACGATCTCATCGTAGAACGGGCCGTGCTGACCTTCCTCAAGAATGCCAAGACCCTCAAGCAGTTCCAGATTATCGATGTGCTGCGTGATCCGGAATGCGTACATGCCGCATTGCGCGGAGAACATGTCGGGACTATTGTTTATAAGGATTAAATAAAAAACGGGGAGCAGTTTTAGTTACTGCTCCCCGTTCTCTTAGCCCTGCTTTCCTTCAGCATTCTTGCCGTCCCGTTCCAGATAAACAATCTCTGCTCCGGTGATTTTGGCGAGCTGATTGAGTTCGCACTTACGAATGCGCTTCACCTTCATGGTCAGGCCTTCGCCCTGCACTGCAACTACGCGGTAGCGAGGCTTCTTGGCCCCTTCATTTGCCCTTACTCTTTCCCTTACGAAAATTTTCATAAAGCCTCCTCTTGGTTTTGTTGTGCCTTTATGGATATTCGTCTATACTAGATATATATCCTCTAAGAACATATAGTCAAGAAGAACAGGTGAAAAATGTCGAAAAAAGCAGGCGGGGGCAAGCCCCAGCGGTATGTTCAGCCATCGCTGCTGATGGCCTTAATGTCAGGATCTTCGTATGGTTATGAACTGATTCAAACCATCAGCGGGTATGGTTTTCTGCGCGGTGAGGCCCCTCCGGGAATGATCTACCGCCATCTGCGTCAGATGGATGAGGAAGGGCTGGTGGAATCCAAATGGGATGCCGAGGGTGACGGCCCGGCAAAGCGGGTTTATTCCATCACCCCGGAAGGTCAGGAGATTCTTGAAGCGTGGATAATCCACATGGAGCGTCAGCGGGATGCGCTGGAGAGTTTTATCAACCGTTATAGGGGAGAAAACTAATAGGGATTCCAAAGGGGATTATCCCCTTTGGCCGCCGGAGGCGAAATCCGGTTATCAATGGCGCGATAGCGCATCAAAATCAGCTCCGCAGGACCCTCGGAGAGTCGCCGAAGGCAGGCCTTTTTTGCGCTTGCCGTGGGCCGGTTCCCAGATACCGTAATCCACGCGTTTTACCTGCAGCACCGGACGTCCTCCCCAGAGCGAGGGTCTGATCCATATGGCATTGCGGATTTCATCGCCGGGCAGGGGGACCAGCGGGTCACGGTCTGTGGAGATGACGTCGATTCCGGCTTCATGCAGATCTTGAACGTGCAGTTCCCGGCCCAGTTCGCGCAGTCGTCCGTATTCAATGAACCGCCCGCACCAGCCGTACTTGGTAAGCCCCACGGCTGCGGTGGCCCCGATGATACCGTCATTGGTGCCGCCCAGCCCGTACAGCTCGATAGACCGGGCCGCGTGCATGGCGTCTTTCTGGGTCTGCCTTAGTCCGGTTACGGTTTTGGAGAATTCGAGGATTTCGTTGTTTACTTTGGATTCGCGGGCAATGCACAAGCCCGGATCGCTGCCGGGAGCACTGTGTTTATGCAGATGTGCGGTGGCCTGTTCGCGCAGGTAATCCAGATTGCTGTCCGGGGAAATTTCAATAATGGCGCAGGCCGAGCTGTTGTTGGAGGTGTACGGAATGTTATCCAGCCGGGGCAGCTGGTGGCGGACCACGCCGATCACATGGCAGTCGTTGTCCAGCCCGTATACAAATTCACGGACCAGCCGTCCGGTACCCATGGTGGCGTTCTTGTCGTCAGTATCGTCAAATCCCATATAAATGCGCATTCCGCTTCTCCTTCTTGAGTGGAAGCCACACCTCACATAATACACCTCTATAAGTCAACAACTCCGGCTCTGCTGCTGAAACGGCACAAAGCCTGACCGTTCTGGATTTTTGTCTGCAAATGGGGCAGGATTTAAGCAATATCTTCTGGATGCAACCATGTTTCTGCAGTGGGTTCGATGATGGACAAGTTAAAAATAATTTTACGCCGGAATGTTTCGAAGCTTTATCATGCCATTTCCAGAGGTTGGAAAAGAAAACGATTCATACGTTTTCTTGAATTGGTGAATCCCCGACCGGGCGGGACTGTGCTGGACCTTGGCGGAGGACGCGGTTCATTCTTTTACGATAATCTTGATCTGGTGCAGAAACGCAATTTGCGGGTGGTTGTTGCAGATATTTCCGCGCAGGATTTGCTGGTAGCAAAGAGCAGGGGATTTGAAACTTTTACTCTGAATGACGGCGGTCTTGGAGCTCTGGAGGACGGGCAGTTTGAGACCGTCTTCTGCAACAGTGTTATTGAACATGTGAACCTGCCCAAGGATCAGGTCTGGGATTACAGGGCTGATGATTTTTATGCCAAGGCATTTGCGGTGCAGAGAGTTTTTGCGGCCGATATAGAACGGGTGGCCCGGAAGTATTTCGTGCAGACCCCGTGCGTTCATTTTCCGCTGGAATCCCATTCCTGGCTGCCTGCGTTTTATGCCTACCCGAAATCAAGGGCAATGCATGTGGCCCGGCTGGAGAAAATATCAAGATATTGGATCAAGTCGACGTCACCGGATTTTAATCTGTTGAATGAAAAACAGATGCGGGAATTGTTTCCTCATGCAGATGAGGTGGTCAGTAACAGGGTGCTGGGGTTTCCCAAGGAATTGATAGCGTATCGCGGTTGAAAAATCAGTTCTGCTTTTTTAGGAAATTATTGACCATTTTTCGTACTTCGCCGGACTCAACCATCTTTTTCATGGCAGCTTCAAGTTCAGGAATCCGGTCAGCCAGCGGAGATTTTTTGGAAACCGCAAAGTAAACCGAAAGCGGCAGGGAATACTTATATTCAGCCTTTTCGATTCTCCCCTGATATCCGTGTTTGTTCACCAGATAATCACCTGTATCTTCGCTTATGATAACAGTATCAATCCGGTTATAAAGCAGTTTTTTGAAGCAGGTTTCTTCATTTTGTGCAGGGTCTTTTTGCAGCTGTGTGTCGTTGTCAAATTTTGGAAAATAGCTGTTTCCAAGCGTGGTCCCGATCTTCATTCCAACGAGGTCGGAGTAGGATTTGATTGTGCCGGAATTGCCATGTCTTACATAAAAAGCCTTTATGTCTTTATTGCTGTATGGAGGGTCAAGGTAGATCAGGTATTCCGAGCGTTCCTTGGTTTTTAATAGGCCTGCCATGATGTCGGCAGTTCCCCTTTCCAGCATGAGCAGGCACCTGCTCCAGGGTCGCAGAACGTATTCCGCTTTGAGCCCTAATTGTTTCAGCAGATGGTCGGTCAGTTCTATGTGTATGCCTGATATATCGGTGTCATTTTCAGCCAGCCGCCATGGCGGGTAGTGGTCGGTGGGGACAATCACTCTCTGTGCTTGAGAGGCGGCAGGTACTGCTAATGATAGGATTAAAAGTATAAGTAAAAAGTATTTTTGTTTCATGCCTAGTCCAGCTTTGTTTCGTCTGACCTGAACTGAAAATGGTCGATTATCCCCTGCGCCTCGCCTGACTCGACCATTTCTTTCAGGGCCGCGTTAAGTTCCGGTATACGCGCAGCCAGTGGGGATTTTTGAGACACTGCAAAATAAACGTTCAGCGGTTCACTGTATACATAATCCGCTTTTGCAATCCGGTCCTGAAAGCCGAGTTTGTGCAGCAGGTAGTCTCCGACAGTCTCGGTGGTGATAAGTGCGTCTATGTGTCCGGCATTCAGCTTTTTGAAGTTTCCGGTAGCATCCAGTCCCATGTCTTTTTGCAGCATTTCGTCATGATCGAATTTGGGAAAGAATTTTGAACCGAGCGTTACACCGATTCTGTACTTGTACAGGTCTTCATAAACATCAATTTTAGTTGAACTGTTTTTCAGAATGAAAAAAGCCTTTGAACTCTTGGTTTTGTAAGGCGGTTCAAGGTAGGTCATGTAGAGTTCGCGGTCATGATGTTTCAGCAAGCCGTTCATAATGTCGGCAGTGCCTCTTTTCATCATCAATTGCGCTCTCTTCCATGGGCGGACTACGTATTGCGCTTTTAAGTCCAGTTTTCGCAGCAGGGCATCCATCAGTTCGATATTGATTCCGCTGATATTTTCGCTGTCTTTTACAATCCGCCATGGCGGGTAGTGGTTGACAGGAACTATGACTTCCTGCGCGAGGCCTATCGACACCGAAGCGGTCAGAAGAAATATTGCTGAGATGAGAGTGAGGATTTTCTTCATTATGGAACAGTAGTAAAATTACGGGAAAAAAGAAAGCAGGACCTTGATTGTTCAAGGTCCTGCTTAATAAATCTTTATTTTATTCGAAGCTTCCACCGAGGGCCAGATGCAGGTTTACCCTGTTATCCAGCCGTTCTCGGCGTATATTCAGCAGGGACATTTCAGAACCTATCCAGCGGGTCTGGTGGCTGAGCAGTTCAAAGAGATCAATCTTACCGACCTTGTACTGGATCTGGGCCAGCTCAAAGGTCTTTTTGTTCTCTGCTGCGGCCTGAGCCAGATAATTTTCGCGCTCTTTAAGCAGTGCTTCCCCGGCCAGTCCGTTTTCCACTTCCTTAAATGCATTCAGTGCAGCGGATGCGTAGTTGGCTATGGCTTCTTTCTGCTTTGCCGTGGCCTGCTCAATCTCGGCTTCAATTGCACCGCCTGTGTAGAGCGGGGCAAAGAGACCTGCGGTCAGCCCGGCAATGGCATCGCCAAGAGCACCAAGCCCGGCTCCGGCACCGAAGGTGAAGCGGGGCAGGTGCAGCAGATCGGCTCCTTTCTCAGCATAAAATGCTGCGGCCACCCGGTCTTCGGCAGCAATGATGTCCGGCCTTCTTTCAAGGATGGAAGAAGGCTGGCCCACCGGAATGGGCGGGGGAGTTGCTCCCAGTTTATCTTCACCTTTAAGCGTATTGGAAGGGTAGCGTCCGATGAGGGTCTCAAGGCTGCGTGCCGCTTCCTGCTTGGCAAGCTCGGCCTGTGTTACCGCATCTTTTGCTGAAGACAGCTGGGCACGGACCTGATTCACTTCCATCATGGATACTTTGCCTATTTCCTGCTTGCGTTTTTCAATGGCTTCCATTTTTTTAAGAATATCAACCACGGATTTCAGGAAATCCTGCTGTACTTCGACCTCATTGAGCAGAAACCAGTTGCGGGCCGTGGCTGCGGCAAGTGACTGGCGTCCGAACTCATAATCCGCCTGCACTGCTTTGGCAGATTCTTCAGCAGAACGTTCGCCGAGTCCGAGTCTGCCCCAGACATCCGCTTCCCATGAAATACCAAGTCCCGCGCCCTGCGGCCTTGCGGTGCCGCCGGCGGTGGTTCCGGCCAGCTGTCCGCCCAGACCTACGGACGGCATCAGGGCTGCCCCGGCCTGTTTGGCCAGAGCGTTGGCCTGATCAACCCTGGCGGCGGAAGCCTGCAGGTCGGGATTGTTTTTCATGGCTTCAGCCACCAGCGCATCCAGCCGGGAGTCCTTGAAATTATGGATCCAGCCGTCCTTGACTGCGCCGCTGTCCACAGTGTTTCCGGCCCATTTGGACGGGGTTTCGTTTTTCATTCCCTCAGTCCCTACTGTGGCTTCGGTGTGGGAATAGTTCCGTTTACATCCGCAAAGGACCAGCAGGGCCGCGAGGCTCAGCAGCAGTATTTTAATATTGGTACGCATAATGACCTCCGGTTTAGAGTCCTTCAAAGCAGATGATATTCCGCCAGCTGACCATGCGCAACAGGACCTGCCTGATCAGGGCCAGCGGTTCCATGCTTTCACTGTAGACGCTGACCGCTGCCGCGCTGCCCAGAGGCAGGTTGTACCGGGACATGTCATCAGTGATATTAATGAAAACCGGGACCCTTCCTTCGGGAATATGGGTTGATACGCTCAGCAGATCGCCGGAAGGCTGCAGTTGTCCTTCAGCCAGTGCTTCCTGAATTTTGATCACCTTGCCTTTGAAAGCCCGGCCCGGAATGGCCGGAAAGATTATTTCGGCATTGAAATCGGGCTTGATGTTCTGCAGCGGGTTCTGCTTGAAAGCCGCCACCAGCATGGGGTCTTCCGAATGAACAAAGGTCATCACCGGTCGCAGGGGCAGGGGGACAGCCATCATGCCCGGACGCAGCCGCAGCTGGGTTACCCAGCCATCGGTGGGCGCGACAACTACAGTGCTGTTCAGGTTGAATACGGCTTTGTCCAGTTCGCCCTGCAGCTGGTTCACTTCTTCCTGATACTGCTCAACATCGTAACGGCTTCCGGCGGAATGTGCTGCCAGTTCCTGCGATTCTTTGAGCCGTTTTTGGGAGAATCTCAGCTGGGCTTCAATTTCGTCCACACGGGCCTGATAAGGGGTCGGGTCTATAGCGAAAAGTTTGTCCCCGGCTTTGAGCGGGGTATTCGGCTTAACATAAACATCAATTGTTTTACCCCGGACCTGCGGCACAATGGGGGTGGTTTGGAAATAGATGCGCGCATTGGGGGTATAAGGATGGTAATAAGCCATGCACAGAAAAATACCGCCGACCACAAATATCCCGCCCACCACCGCAGTGGTTACGGTCCACTTGGTTACGGGAATCTTAAGGACTTTGAAGGCAACAAAAACAATAGCCGCGTAAGTTAATTCAATAAGTATATCCACGGCTACACCTCTTTAGCTTCCGGTTCAACGCTTTCTTCTGCGATAGCGGTTTCTGCTTCATGTTCGACAAATTCATCATCACTTTCCATGTCCGGCTTATGGATCATGGCCCATATCCATAGGAAGGGCCAGATGGCGTGCAGGGTAAAAAGACTGACCCAGCCCGCGGCATGGATGGCATCCTGATGGGGGTGGTTCCGTTTTTTGGCGATGTTGTAGGGAATGTCGTGAATATAAATGATGCCGTAGACCAGCACCAGAAATACAAAAATAAGCATCCCGGCACCAAAGTAGTCCAGTATGCGGGAATCCGTCATGATCATAAAGTTCTCCTTGCCCAATGAATATGCATGTAAGTAATTAACTGCTTTACATGAAATTTTGCTTTAAGATTCTGTAGCACATTAATGTCTGTCGGCCTATTAAAAACTGTCGCATTCATAGGGGAATTGCGGCTTGCATCCCGTTATTGCACTGGAGCACGCTCTGATGTAAATGGATAGGCATCTAAATAAGCAAGGAGTCTTTTTTATGGATAATATTGTTGCTGAATCTCTCACAGCCATGCCTGTTGAACGTAAGGACGGAACTTACGCCCTGCGTATCCCTCTGGATCAGGGTAAGTGTACTCCCGGTATGATGAAAACCGTCATGGAAACCATGGCCAAATTTGATCTGACCTCCGTGCGCGTGACTACCGGACAGCGTTTGAATCTTGAAGGTATCCCCAAAGAGAAGCTGGATGAAGTTATTGCCAGCCTCGGAACCAAGATTGATAAAGTTCCGCCTACCGTTGGTGTCTGTACCGGAGTTGGCGTTTGTAAATACGGCGTTCAGGACAGCCGTGGCATGGGTAAAAAGCTGCTTGCAGTTATCAAGGCCAACGGTCCTTACCCCTTCAAAATTAAAAGCGGTGTTTCCGGCTGTAAGATGGTCTGTGCTTTCAGCAATGTGCGTGATATCGGCCTCGTTGGAACCCCCAAGGGTTGGGATGTTCTTTTCGGAGGCGGCGCAGCGCGCAATGTCCGTGCAGGTGTGAAAATCGGCACCAAGCTCGCTGACGATGAAGCTCTCGCACTGATCGAAAAGGCTCTTGATTTTTACAAAGAAAACGGCCGTAAGCGTGAACGCATCAGCGGTCTGATTGACCGTCTCGGTGAAGAAGCTCTGCTTGAAGCTGTTAAGTAAATTTAGTCCGACTTAATAATTTAGAAAGGCTGATTTCCTGAAGGAAATCAGCCTTTTCCATTTTTTATCCGTCCCGCTTTTCCAAATACTCCACGGCCCAGCCGTTCACACTCTCAAAGATGGGGATCAGTTTCAGTCCCATCTCGGTGAGGGAATACTCTACTGCCGGGGGTACTTCCTGATAGACCTTGCGGCTGACGATGCCGTGTTTTTCCAGTGCCCGCAGTTGTTGGGTCAGCATTTTCTGGGTCACCTTGGGCATCAGTCTGCGCATTTCCCCGAATCTTTTGGGTTCTCCGTCGGCAAGGTGCCAGATAATCAGCGGCACCCATTTTCCGGACAGGATTTCAAAGGCCACTTCCAATTCATATGTAAAGCTGCTGCAACTCACTTTGTGAGTTCTGTCTTCAGGCATGATTTTTCTCCATTCTTGCGGCGAAATTGGGCCGTCATCAAAAAAATAAAAAATATTTCAGGGAAGTTTTGAGCACTTTTGCGGCTTATTGAAAATTGCATTCAATTCAGCAGAGTTTTCAACTTACCAGATTTAAAGCTTTTTGTGTAGTTTTCGATTGATTCTAAAAGGTGGTTACCAAAAGGGAACTACGAACCAGTTGTAAACTAGGATACTGAAAGGTGCGTACTTTACAGTAAAAAGTTTTTTGTGTTTAACGCTTCTCAACCGATGCATAGAAACGTTTCTGGTTTTTAAAATTATTTTGTTTGGCCTTAGTTTAAAAAAAATCAAAATTAAAAAGTTGGCACTTTTAATTTGTTTTAAAATAAAAGTATCTTCATAAGATTGTAGTTGCTTTTAAAAGTTAATGGAGAAAATACAAATGGCAAGATTTACCATTCCCCGTGAAGTGTACTTTGGTGCAGGAAGCATTGAAGATCTCAAAAATATTAAAGGCAGCAAAGCTGTTATCGTTATCAGCGGCGGTTCTGTAAAGAGAAACGGTGCTCTCGCTAAGATTGAAGGTTTCCTGAAAGAAGCAGGAATCGAAACCATGCTGTTCGAAGGTGTTGAGGCTGACCCCTCCGTTGCCACTGTTCGTCGCGGTGTAAAGCTCATGAACGATTTCCAGCCGGACTGGATCATCGGCGTGGGCGGCGGTTCCCCCATTGATGCAGCAAAGGCCATGTGGATTTTCTACGAGAACCCCGATTTCACCTTTGAAGAAGCTGCAAAGCCCTTCAACCTGCCCGAACTGCGTAAAAAAGCACGTTTCATTGCTGTTCCCACCACCAGCGGCACCGGAACAGAAGTAACTGCGTTCTCTATCATCACCGACAATGATACTGAGCTCAAGTTCCCCATCGCCGACTTCAACATCACCCCCGATCTGGCTATTGTGGACAGCGATCTGGCCCAGTCCATGCCCGCATCCCTTGTTGCTCACACCGGTATGGATGCATTGACCCATGCTCTGGAAGCTTACGTTTCCATCATGTCCAATGAACTGACCGACTGCCTGGCCATGAAATCCATGGAAATGATTCAGGACGAGCTGGTTGCCTCTTACAAAGGCGGCAGGGAAGCGCGTGATAAAATGCATGTTTCCCAGTGCCTTGCAGGAATGTCCTTTTCCAACGCAATCCTCGGAATTGTTCACAGCATGGCCCACAAGACCGGGCATCTTTTCGGTATTCCTCATGGCTGCGCAAATGCCATCTATCTCCCCGCAGCAATCCGCTTCAATGCTGTAACAGCAGGTGAAAAATATGCGGACGCCGCCAAGAGACTCGGTCTTTCCGGTTCTACTACTGAAGAATTGGTCGACTCCCTGATCAATTTCGTGAAAAAACTCAACGTGGACATGCAGATTCCTGCTACCCTCAAAGAGTTCGGTGTGAATGAAGACGACTTCCTCGCCAACCTCGACAAAATTGCCGAAGGCGCATGCGAAGATCCCTGCACCAGCACCAACCCGCGTGAAATCAGCGTTGAGCAGATGAAAATGCTGTTTAGGGAATCCTACTACGGTTAATAGCATATTGGCTGTATCAGGCATCAAAGGGCTGGACCTTATGGTCCGGCCCTGCTATTTCCGTTTCTCCACGCACTACTTTCCAATCCTCTCATAAAAATCAGGTCCCATCATCAAAGGACCAAACCACACATCATTCATATGGGAAAACACATCATTGAAGAGGCGACCCGTTGCCTGCAATGCAAGAAACCGCTTTGCAGCAAGGGGTGTCCGCTCGGCACACCTATTAATAAAATGATCGAACTCCTGCTGGACGGCAAAATGCAGCAGGCCGGAGCTATGCTTTTTGAGAACAACCCGCTTTCCGTGGTCTGTTCGCTTATCTGCCCCCATGAAAATTTCTGTGAAGGGCATTGCATCCTGGGCCGTAAGAGTTCCCCGGTGCAGTGCAGCGATATTGAAAACTACATTTCCCGCTACTATCTGGACCAGTTTCAGCCGCAGAAGGTGGAAAAACGTAAAGCCCGCATCGCTGTGGTCGGGTCCGGTCCGGCCGGGATTACTGTGGCCTTCATCCTCGCCCTGAAAGGGTATGAGGTGACCATCTTCGAATCCGAAGACAAGATCGGCGGGGTTCTGCAATACGGCATCCCGGAATTCCGGCTGCCCAAGGATATCCTTGAAAAACTGCGTGATGTGTTGCTGCAGCTGGGCGTTAAAATCCGGCCCAACATGCTCATCGGTCCGGTTATCTCCCTCGACGATCTGCTGCGTGACGGCTACAAGGCCATTTTCATCGGCACCGGGGTCTGGAATCCGCGCCCCCTGCGGCTCAAGGGTGAAACCCTCGGCAATGTGCATTACGCTATCAATTATCTGAAGAATCCCGACGTCTACCAGCTGGGCAAAAAAGTGGCGGTCATCGGGGCCGGGAACGTGGCCATGGATGTGGCCCGAACTGCCCTGCGCAAGGGAGCCGATGAAGTTACCGTGCTTTACCGCCGCGGTCAGGAAGATATGTCCGCTACCAAGTATGAGTATGATTACGCCAAGCTGGACGGGGTCCGTTTTAAGTTTTTCCATTCCCCGCTGGAGCTCACCGAGGAGGGCGTGCTCTGCATCCGTACTGAAAAGCAGGAAGGTGAAGACGGAAAAATCATGCTGGCCAGCGTGGAAGGTTCGGAAAAGCTGGAACAGGCTGATTCCGTTTTTATCGCCGTAAGTCAGGCCCCGCGCAATAACCTGACCGGCATCGAGATCGGCAAGACCGGACTGGTTATCACCGACGAGGAAGGACGCACCACCCGTGAAGGCATCTTCGCTTCCGGGGATGTGGTCACCGGAGCCAGAACCGTTGCCGAAGCCGTGCGCTGTTCCAAGAATTCAGCACAGGCTATTATGGATTATGTGGAAGGTTTGTAAGAAGGTTTGATGCGCTGGCGCGCTTTTATTGGAAGATTTCGCCTCCGGCGGCCAAAGAAACTTTTTGAAAAAAGTTTCTCTGGACTCTTCAAAAACTTTTAGTTTGGCTTCGCCGTTTAGGTTTGAAAGTCGTTTTTAATATTATAGCCCGGAATGGCTCTCCATTCCGGGCTATACTTTTACTGTCTCGGTCTGCCGCCCATACCCCGGCCGTGTCCTTCGGGTACGCAGAAAGTCTGCTCGCCCCGGCTTACGCATTGGCCGTTAAGTGTTCCGTGCGGAGTCTCAACTGTGCAGTCGTCGCCTTGGGATTTGTTCTCACAGGCGGTGAAGGCTTCTTCCGGCGGTCCTTGGCCGTTACCGGGACCACGGCCTTGTCCCATTCCCATGCCGCCCTGCATTCTGCCTTGCCTCATGCCGGAATTCATGCCCTGATTTCTATTTCTTTGCTGTCTGTTGTTGTCCATATGGCTCATGCCCATGCCGGAACCGGAATTGCCGCCGGGATTGCCGCCTTTCCACGTGGGGATTCTGGTGTAGGGCGGATCGCAAGGCTCAACCCCGCCTCCTGTAACGCAGCGCACGTAATTATAGATGCGGATGTCGTCACCCTGCGGGCCGCGTCCATTGGGGTAATCATCGGGATCACCGGATTTGGGATCGCTGCGTTGCGCGCCGGCCCCGTGGACGTCCATCCATGTTTTTTTGCTGCTGCTTGGAGGCCCGAAGTAGCCCCATGCCCGGCCGAATGCCACGTAGGAAGCATGGGAGGGTTTGGGGCCGTCCATATGGGTTGTGGATGACCAGCAGTAGGATTCTTTTTTAGTGGTCTTGAAAATGGGATCGATGGCTGCGGTCCCGCTGGTTTTGGGGCTGCGGGCGTAATCCACGATGGATTGCAGTTCCTTAACGCTCGGGAGTCTCCAATCGTCGCGGCCTGCATAATTAAGGTTTTCGCAGTAGCTGAGAGCTTCTTCCCAGTTGAGTTTTTTTACGCTGTCCTGCTTTTGCCAGATCAATCCGGTGGCCTTGTCCGCAATGGTTCCGTCTTTGCGGTCTACGAAAATATTTTTGCCGTAATCCGGGTTGCCGCGCACATAGCGGACATATTTGCTTTTGCTGCCCCGGCGGTCTTTTTTGCCGTAGCCTTTAATTCTTCCGTCCGCAAAGTTGACCCCGAAGGCCGTGGGATTGTTGCCCATGGTGGTGCTTACGTAAGATGTTGAGGACCAGTCCTGACAGTCGATAATGCGTTGGCCTTTGGAGGTGTCTCCGAATTTGAATTCAAAGTAATCGGTATTGATGAACGGGGTGGAGTCCTTTTCTGTACCCTGTACCCAGCCGTTGAAATCAATTAGCGAGTACAACTCCTTGATGTTCGGGGCGCGCCAGTCTGAGTATTCGCCCACCCGGCAGTCTTCTGCTCCGTCCATGGCCTGTTGCCAGCTTACGGCAGGGCCGCGTTCCTTGACCCACATCAACCCGGTGACAAGATCGGAAATCGTGCCGTCCCCGTTATCTTTGTAGCGGGGTTGGTTCCCCTTGTATTGGGCGTCCTGTCCGTAGAAATCGCTTCCTTTGTCCGGGCAGTGAATCTGCCGGGAATTGTTGAAACAGGCATCCTGTCCGCTGTCCACAATGGGGTAATTACCGGCCCATGCGGAGTTTGTGCAGATGAATAAGGCAGTAAATATGATCAGCAGGATGGATCTTTTCATAAACGCTCCAGTTCTTTTTTGTATCCAGTAAACCATGAAGCGAGGCTTTCTGTCATAGGGAATGGATGATTTTTACAAAAGATGCAGGCCATGTGGTATTTTCTTAATATTGCTTGAGTTAAATATGTTCTGGGAACAAAACAAAATCCCGGCAAGCCGTGAAGCCTGCCGGGATTTTAGTTCTAGCGGTTGATTTTGTTTACGCTTTCAATTCGCTGATCAGATCATTCAGTTCGCTGGACATGACCGCCAGTTCCTGAACAGCCTTGGCCGACTGCTGGATGCCGTCAGTTGTTTCTCGGGTGATGTTGTTAATTTCATTGATGGCGCTGTTGATCTGTTCTGAGGTGCTGGATTGTTCTTCAGAAGCAGTGGCGATGCCTTCCACCTGTCCCGCGCTGTCTTCCACCGTGCTTACGATTACCTCAAGTGAGGAGCCGGAGCGGGCAGCCAGTTCGGTGGTTTTTTCTACTGCGACCACAGCATTTTCCACTTCACGCATGTTGGTGCGCATGGCCTGCTGGATGGATTCCACATTGCTGCCCACTTCATGGGTGGCGGACATTGTTTTTTCAGCAAGTTTGCGGACTTCATCGGCAACCACTGCAAATCCGCGTCCGGCTTCCCCGGCACGGGCCGCTTCAATGGCGGCGTTCAGGGCCAGCAGGTTGGTCTGGTCGGCAATGTCGGAAATAACATCCATAACCGTGCTGATGGATTCAGTCTGCTTGCCGAGATTAGCCATGCTTGTGCGCAGGTCGTCGGCGATGGTGCTGACTTCGGTGATGGAACGTACTGACTGGGAAACGATTTTTGCACCTTCCTCGGCCTGCTGTCTGGCTTCCATGCTTTTGCCCGATGCATTGGAGGCATTACGGGCCACTTCCAGAATAGTACTGTTCATCTGTTCCATGGCGGTGGCTGTTTCAGTGATACGCTCATGCTGAATCTCAGAACCGTTGCTGATCTGTTCCACCTGCGCGGCCAGTTCCTCACTGGCAGAGGAAAGTTGTTCGGCAACGGTCTGGGTGCGTTCGGCAACATCCTGCATGGTTCGCTGGGCGGAGCGGATCGTTGTCTGATCAAGGATGACCTCAAGAGCACCGACCACTTTGCCGTCTTTTTCAATGGGAACACCTATATAATCGATGTCGAGCCTGCCTGCCGGGGTATCGGCAACGGTCTCGCCGTTTTCGGGTTTACGGGAAGTGAAGGCTTTGGCGCAGGCGCAGTTCTCGGTTCCGCAATCGGGAGTCTGCATTGTGGCGGAGCAGGTGTTTTGTTTCAGTTCATCAAGTGATTTATTGAGCAGTCCTGTTCCGGTTTTGTTCATGAACAGGATTTTCATATCGCGGTCCATGGTCATTACGGGAACCGGAACGGAGTCAATAAAGGACCTCATCACATTCATGGCCAGATTGGTGCGGTCGATGAGATCTGCGTAGCTGCCTTTGAAAGTGGAGCTGTCGGCTTGACTGTCGATCCGGCCTTCCTCAATTCCGGTGATGGCATCATCAATTTCAGACATTACCTTTTTCAGGGTGCTTTCCACCTGAGCCATGTCTTTGCAGATCATGCCTACTTCGTCCTTCTGGTCCACTTCCATTTTGGTGTTGAGATTGCCGTTTGCCAGCTCCTGCACAAAGGCACGGGCCTTGGCCAGCGGACCGGTAATGGAGCGGGATATGAAGAAAGCGAGGATTATGCCGACGATGATGGTAATCAGCGAAGTTACACTCATGGACTGGGCGGCTGCAGCAATTGAAGACTGCATGCGCGGTCCCAGTTCGTCCTGCTCTTTCATGATGGACATTTTGAGATTCTCAATATGCTCGGCCATTACCGGACCGAGTCCGTTCAACTTCTGCTCTATTGCAATCTGGGCTTTTGTGCCATCAATCAGTTCGTTTGTATGTTTAAGATACAGTCGTGTGTTTTCCGACATTGTACCGATCATATTCAGGTCTGAAGGGGAGTAGAGGGTGTTTTCAATGTCGGTTATGCTTTGGTTGAGATTTTTTAAAAGCGCAACTGCTTTGTTCGCGTCTTCCGCTTTTTGGGTTTTGAAGATGAAGTACGAGTTGGTCAGCCTCGCCTCAAACATCAGAGCCCTGCTTTTCTCAATTCTGGAGAGCATGAACTGGTCGTCACGTTCTTTTGCGTTGTCACGCAAGGTAGCCAGACATTCACTGAGAATCCTGCTGCTCTTAACCGCTTTTTTCAGAATAATGGTTTCATTTTGCTTCTGGGCAAGTCTCTCGTTGAAAGTCTGTGCGTAATCCGCGACGTTTCGGCTTATTTTTTTTACCAGTTCGGACTGGCTGGGGCCGGAAATTTGTTTTTCCGCAGTCCGGACAAATTCTTCTAACTTGGCCAACCTTTCATTATATTGCTTCAAAGCCTGATCTGTGCCTGAATCCATGTAGGCTATGGCACCCATACGGGTCAGCAGCAGGTTGGCCTGAATGCGTCCGGTCAAATTGGTCTGCCGGGCCAGTTCACGGTACTTAGTGAATCCGTCCGAACTGTCATTGAGTTTGAAAATTCCCTGCCCGGCGGTTGCTGCCAGCAGGATCAGGATCAGCCCGAAGCCCGCAGCAATTTTAGTTGTTACTCCCAGATTTTTTAGCATTTGCAACATCCCCTCATGTTAAGCTTGTTGAAATAAGAGTATACGGTTGTTTGAATTGGTTTATGTTTGTTTATGTTGTTAATATAACGTATTAAATTTTGTAAAAAGATTATATTAAGAATACTGGTGGCCGCTGCGGTCTCTTTGCAGATGAAAATAAAAAACCCGGACTGTTGCCCGGGGTGTTTCTGGATTTTGTCAGTTAAAGCCGATCAGTGATTTGGATAGAAATGCTTTTGCAGATAGCTGTTTTTGATTTCCTTCATTCGTCCGCTCTTCTGCATTTTTTCCAGAACAGTTGTCAATTGCGGTATAAGTGCAGCATGCTTTTTATTGAGGTAGTGGTACAACGGTGTTGTTTCGACAGGTGGCTCCAGAATTATGACGTCAGTTGAGTTAGAGTTTTTCAGAGCTTCCATGGCAGCCACCTTGGAAATGACTCCGGCCTGAATCCGGTCAGCTTCAATCATTTTCAGCATATGGGCGTTGTTCTTGCAGGTCGCAAACTTTGTGCAGTCCCCTTTTTTTAAACCTTCTTCCAAAACATGGACCCCGCGCAGTATGCCCAGTCTGTACGGCGCAAGTGATTTCCATCCGGAGACTTTTATATTCGTGTTTTTGGTAAGGACAACAGCCTCAGTATAGTAGATGGGAACAGGAACGCGAATAAGGTTGGGGTATTGCTTTTCCATCCCTTCAATTTTAGCAATTTCTCCATCAACATGGCCTGAATTTGCCGTCTTTACGGCTCTCAGGATGGGATAATATTTAGGCTCAATTTCTATCCCCATTTCTTCGTATGCTTCTTTTAAAACTTCGGCGCATGCGTGGATCAGCGTGGAATTCTTGCCGGAAATGATGAGCTCCTCTGCAGCATGTGCGTTGACTGAAAAGCTGATCATGAAGGCAAAACACAATGCAGAGAATGTTCGAAGCATGCAGCCTCCCTGGGCGGTCCGGTTTGTTTGCTGATGTTATCTTTTGAATAATTTAGCACATTTTATCATTGCAGGTAACCCCATCCGGTCAGCCGGTCATAAGCATGTTTTGCGTAATCGCCCTGATTATTGACCTTCAGGAAACGGTAATATTCATTGGCAGCCATGTCGCGGTTGCCCAGTGCTTCGTAGGAGACTCCCTTGTAAAATGTAGTCATGGGGTTGCCGGGCAGTCTTTTTTCGTAGGCATCAAAGTTGGAAAGGGCCTGCCTGAATTTGCGGTTTTCAAGACTGAGCATTCCGGTCATGTGCAGGGCCTGTGCTTCCTGCGGGTAGCGGTCTTTGGCCCTCTGGGCGTAGTGCAAGCCCTGCTTGGCTTTGCCCTGTGCCAGCTGGCACTTGGACATGAGCAGCAATCCGGCATAATCATTGGGGGCAATGCGCAGGGCTTTTGCAAAATGATCCTCTGCTTCATGGTAGCTTTTCTTGCCCATGGCTCCTTCGCCCTTCTGCATTTCCACAATGGCCGGTTTGATTTTGCGCACTGAGGCGATGTTGTCCATGTATCGTTCACGCAGAAGTTTACCCTTGCTGTCGGCGTAAACAGTATTTCTTTTTTCTACGGCAGTGGCGTAGCGTTCAGAACTCATGGGATGGGAAGCGAACATCTGCTGCACGAATGAAGGCTTGCTTTTGTGAAGTTTCTCCAGTTCTTCCATAAGGCCGACCATGCCTTCAGGGTCGTAGCCCATGTTGTCCATGTATTCCATGCCGAGGCTGTCCGCCTGCCGTTCATCGGAACGGGAGTAGCTTGCCAACAGCATTCCGGCACCGACTCCTCCCAGTCCGGCAGCCAGCGGAACCAATCGGCTGTCCTGAGTGGCGGCCACGCCCACGCCGATGGCCACAATTCCCTGTACGGCAATGGCCGAACTCATGCGTGATGCCGTGTGCCGGGCATTAACATGTCCGATCTCATGTCCCATGAGCGCGGCCAGTTCGGCTTCATTTTCAAGAGTGACCAGAATGCCGCGGGTACAGGCGATGCTTCCGCCGGGAAAGGCGTAGGCATTGACATAGTTGGCATTCACGCAGCGGAAGGAGTAGGGCATGTCCGGCCTGTGACTGCTGGATGAAAGGGAAATCCCGACTCTGGTTATGTAGTCGTTGACCCGTTTGTCCTGAACGGCTCCGTAGTCAGCGGAGAACTGGTGCGGGGAATTTTGGCGGTCCATATGAATTTCCTGCTGCTGGGAAACCAGCATCAGCTGCTGCTGTCCGGTAACCGGGTTGATGGCGCAGCCGCTCAAGATGCCCAGTGTTCCGCCTGCAGCCAGCTTCAGGGCCTGTCTTCTGGAAATTGATCCTGCCTTATATTTTCTAGCCATGCTTCCTCCGAAATCGTCGTTATCTATAAAGATATATCCGCACGGTTTCTTTGGCAACCGTTTCTGTTTTCATGCGGCAAAGCTTCACCTGTTGCGCTTATTAAGCTATATTAATGTATCTACGAAAAATAAGCGGAGAATGACCATGCGTGATGAAGCCATGAAAGCATATGCGGCAATGCCCTTTACAGCGGAACTCAGTTTTGAACCCTTGTTCCGCAAGGCCCGATCCGTTCTGTCCGGGGCCGGGAATCCCTACAGCAGACAGATCGGTAAGATCTTGGACTCCTTGGAAGGTAAGGAAGGGCTTTCCGGTGCGGTCACAGCCGAAGATCTTCAGAAATATGCAGAAGAAATTCATTTTCTCATGCGTCTGGTCTTTCCCGATCTCGAAGATAAGGAATGCATCGGCAAGGTGCAGGCTCCTTTTACCCATGACCATTTTTTTGCCACCGCCCGTTACAGGGAAATGTTTGAAGAGCCGGGCATAGAGCTGGAACTCAGCGAAAGTCTGATGATGCGTCTTTCCGATCTCTACAGCGAGAATCTGCTTTTCGCTTACACCATGCTTTTCGATATCTACTACCAGCTTGACCACGAGATGATCGAAGTGATTATGAAAATGCCCGATCCGCAGCAGAAGGTGGATCGCTATTTTCTGGCTGATTATTCTTTCCGTTTTGTGGATGTGGATGCCGGAGGGCTTGACATTTTACCGCGTGAGCAGTTTTCGCGGCTGCTGATCATGCGCGATAAGGAAACCCTTGAACGGCTCATGCCGCTGGACGGGGTCAGCTTTAAAGGATTGATCACGGTCAGTTTTTCCGAGGTCACGGAAAAGGAAAATATCTCGCAGCTCAAGTCTGATCTCGTGGAAAACGGTTCTCTGCGCAAAGCGGAGAGTCTGGCCGCCATTACCCATCGCTTGCGTTCGATCCTGAAAGTGGAGGATCTGCGTGTAGGGCTGGTGTTGCGTTACCGGGTTACGCAGGGCAACAGGGAGACGATTCAGCGCAGTGTATTGCGGGACTATCCCGGTGAAACTCTGGGCTTGTTTGAAGAAATTTACGATCAGGTCTTCAGGACCGCAGAACCGTATTTCATCCCGGAAATTCTGGAGTGCGAAGGTCAGAACGGGGTGGTCGATTATCTTTACCGCAGCGGGGCGCGCAGCATGGGACTCATGCCGTTAATGGAAGAGGATCGGGTCATTGCCGTGTTGGAGCTTGTTTCAGATACCAAGGATATGATCAGCACCCATTCCGCCCGTAAACTGGCTGAGCTTTTACCCATTTTAAGTGTTGCCGTGCGCCGGGAAATGAACCGTCTGGAATCGCGGGTGGACCGGGTCATCAAGGAGCATTGCACGGCCATCCATCCCAGCGTTGCATGGCGTTTTGAAGAAGCAGCCTACAATTTTCTGAGTCGTAATGGTGAGGACGGGGAAGTCCGTTTCAATGACATTGTTTTCAGGGACGTCTATCCTTTGTACGGCAGTATGGATATCCGCAGTTCGTCGGTGGAGCGCAATCAGGCCATTCAGGCCGACCTGCTCAAGCAACTGGATCTTGCTTCCCAGACCTTGAGTGAAATCTACCGCAACAGGACCATCCCCATTGCCGATTACTATTTTGCCACTCTTGCCCGCTATGCAGCGGCTGTGCGTGAAGGACTTAATTCCGGGGATGAAATCAACATCATCGAATTCCTGCAGCAGCGGGTTGAACCGTTTTTCAATTACCTGCGTGAAACATCGGAAAAATACAGTTCCAAAATTGATGAGTATTTTAAGGAAATGAACCCCGGCATGGGCGTAATCTACCAGCGGCGCAGGGATTATGAGGATTCGGTTTCCCTGCTCAATCTTTCGTTGACCGCATTTCTGGATCAGGAGGAAGTGCGGGCGCAGCAGATTTTTCCCCACTATTTTGAAAAATACCGCACTGATGGAGTGGAATATAATATCTACGTGGGCGAATCCATGGTCAGGGATTTCAAGTTCGATGATGTTCAGCTCAGAAACCTGCGGGTCTGGCAGATGATCAAGATGTGCGAAATGGTCCGGCTGACCGATTCTTTGCTGCCGCAGCTAAGGGTACCCTTGAGCTGCTCTCCGCTGGTGCTTGTTCATTCCGCACCGCTGACGATTCTTTTCCGGGTGGACGAAAAACGGTTCGAAGTCGAGGGGACCTACAATATTCGTTACGAAATCATCAAGAAACGTATCGATAAGTCCACCATTCTGGGCAGCGGGGAGCGGCTGACCAGACCGGGCATGCTCTCGGTCATTTATACGCAGGATAAGGAGTGGCGGGAATACACCAGCTATTTTGAATATCTGGCGGATAAGGGGTTCATTGAAGGGGAGATTGAGAACCACGTGCTGGAAGACATGCAGGGCGTGCACGGGCTGCGGGCCTTGCGGGCAAAGGTGGTGCTTTGAAGGGCGGCAAAGATTACCAATTGATGACATTTATTCCTAAAGTATTGACTT
The DNA here is from genome assembly GCF_010470675.1 of Desulfovibrio sp. JC010. NCBI lineage: Bacteria > Pseudomonadati > Thermodesulfobacteriota > Desulfovibrionia > Desulfovibrionales > Desulfovibrionaceae > Desulfovibrio > Desulfovibrio sp. JC010. The sequence goes on along the minus strand of NZ_VOIQ01000001.1, from coordinate 236,674 downwards.
AAAAGCCGCTTTGTGACTTGTAATCACTAAAATACTCAGGCCGGATTTCGCGTTTTTCAACCTGCAATATGGAGTACCAAATTGAATATGCCTCTTACGGAGGAGTCCGCCGGAGAGACTCCTGTTCTTGAATTCAGAAATGTTTCTTTCAACTGGCCGGGAGGGAAGGGCTTGAGTGATGTCTCCTTTGCCGTGCCTGCGGGTCAGTTTGTGCTTATTTCCGGACCTTCCGGGGCCGGGAAATCCACTTTGCTCCGTCTTGCCGTTCGTCTGGAAGAGGCCGGGCAGGGGGAAATCCTTTTGAAGGGGGACTCCGTACAATCCATGTATCCTCCGGAGTTGCGCTCCCGTATCGGTTTTGTGCAGCAGACCCCCACAGTCCTGCCCGGAAGCGTGCGTGAAAATCTGCTCATGCCCTTTACTCTTGATATCAGGAAAGGTTTAGCTGCCCCGTCAGACGATGTGTTGTCGCAGTGGCTGGAAAGGCTGGCTCTTAGCGATGTTTCACTGGAAAGCAAAGCTGCCGACCTTTCCGTGGGGCAGCGTCAGCGCCTTTGTCTGATCCGGTCGGTGCTGCCCAAGCCTGCAGTAATCTGTTTTGATGAACCCACCAGTGCTCTTGACCGTGAAAGCAGGGTCCTGGTGGAGGAGGTTGCCGAGGAGCTTGCCGCAGAAGGCGTCTCTGTGCTTATGGTCAATCACACCAGCTACCATCCCAGCTGTCCGCATATGCATCTTACTGTTTCCGAAGGCTGGGTGGAGGTTCTCTCATGAGCAGCGGTTTTATTTCCATAACCTGGATTCAGTTGCTCATCGCCCTGAGTCTTGTGTCTGTGTCTGGCGTCCTTTCCATTTATTATAAGCTCAAGTTGGAAAAGGATCTGGTCATCGGCGTCTTGCGGGCCTTTGTGCAGCTTTTGACCATGGGCTACCTGCTCAAAATCCTGTTCGGGCTGAACAGTGCTTTGCTGGTGCTGGCCCTCTACCTGGTCATGACTTTCTTTTCGGTTCATATCATTCACGGGCGGGTTAAGGAGAAGAATGTATCCTACCTGATGCCCACCGGGCTGGCGGTCATGTTCAGTTATTCGCTGGTTACCATTCTGGTTACAAAGTTTGTCATCGGTGCGAGTCCGTGGTGGGAGCCGCAGTATTTTATCCCCATCGGCGGTATGATTGCCGGGAATTCCATGAACTCGCTGGCCCTGTCCCTTGAACGTTTCTTTTCTGATCTCAAAAGCAGGCGCGATGAAGTGGAGATGATGCTTTGCCACGGGGCGGATTACAAGGAAGCCACAGAGGATATTTTCCGCAATGCCCTGCGTGCGGGCATGATCCCGGCCATTAACTCGCTCATGGGCGTGGGGCTGGTCTTTCTGCCCGGCATGATGACCGGACAGATTCTGGCCGGGGCCGATCCTGAAGAAGCTGTCCGCTATCAGATTGTGGTTATGTTCATGCTGGTGGCTTCCACGGCCCTTTCGTCGATTCTGGTCCTGTTGCTGGTACGTAAACGTTGTTTTTCTCCGGCCATGACCCTGCTTACCGGGCAGAGCAGGAGAAATTAATTGAATGTTTGGTATATTCATAGCTATTGTGTATAAATAGTATGTGAATCTCGTTCGTTTAAGGGGGGATTTTGTTTTATTTAAGTGACAAGTTTCAGGAGTTATTTGCGAATAACAGCCTGTGTAAAAAATTTATAGAATCCTCGCCCGATGCTATTGTTGTAAATGATGCGTCCGGTGTTGTGCTGGCCGGTAATACCCGTGCGGCGGAACTGTTCGGTTATATTGATAAAAATACAATTCCTCCCAATGTGATCGGCAGTTATAAAAATGAAGAGGACCGGGGCAGGGTGCTCGACATGTTGTCCCGGGGCGAATCTGTGCAGGATTTTGAGACTGAAATTCTGGACGGGAAGGGACAGACCTTCACTGCCAGCCTTAGTGTTTCCACTATGCTGGTTGAAGATAGTGCCATTCATATTTCTATTATCCGGGATATTTCGGAACGCAAAAAGACTGAAGTGGAATTGCGGGAAGGGGAGAAAAAAGCACGTTTGAATGAAACCCGGTTCGAGGCTCTTTCGTCCCTTGCCGGGATGGCCGAAGCGGAATTACCCCAATTATATGATTTTGCACTGGAAGCAGCAGTACGTATTACAGGTAGTGAGATCGGCTATATTTATTTTCTCAATGAAGATGAGTCGGAGCTCAGACTTTATGCATGGTCGCGTAAAGTGATGCCCCAGTGTTCGGTTGAGTCAATTCCCGATGCATATCATGTGGCTGATACCGGGGTCTGGGGGGAAGCTATCCGCCAGCGTCGGCCGATGATACTTAATGATTATGAAAGGTGTACAGAGAAAAAAGGTCTTCCTGCAGGGCATGTGCCTGTTGCCCGTCATATGAACGTCCCTATCTTTGATGGCGGGAAAATTGTCCTGCTTGCCGGAGTGGGTAACAAAGACAATGAATACGGGGATGAAGATGTCCGCCAGCTCAGTCTGCTCATGGAGGGCATGTGGAATATTGTCCGTCGTAAACAGGCGGATGAAGAGTTGCACAAGGCATATGCCGAGATGGAAACCAAGGTGGAGGAGCGCACTGCGGAACTTAGCAAGGCCCTTGCCGAGCAGAAGGTTATGTTTGAAGAAGTAAAACGGCTGGCCAGTACTGATTCTTTGACCGGGGCCAATAACAGGCGTTTTTTCATGGACCGTGCTGAAATCGAACTGGACCGTTTGTCACGTTACGGCGGTGAACTTTACCTGATGATGCTGGATATCGACCATTTCAAGAATGTGAACGATACCTACGGGCACAGCGTGGGGGATGTGGTTCTCAAGGAACTGGTCAAATGTTGTACCGCCACTCTGCGTACTTCAGATGTTTTCGGGCGTCTTGGAGGGGAGGAGTTTGCGGCCCTGCTTGTTCACGGCAGCGTGGAGTCAGCTATTCTGGTGGCTGAACGGTTGCGTCAGGCAATAGAGGATTTGGAAGTTCGCTCCGGTGAACATGTTGTAAAATTTACTGTGAGCATCGGTCTCGCCATGGTCTGTGCTGACGAAGATATTGAATCCGCTCTCAGGCATGCGGACGGGTGTCTGTATAAGGCAAAGTCGCAAGGGCGAAATCGGGTTGTTTCATATTGTGCAGAAGTTTAACAAAGCCGGTGTGCGTTTCCGCACACCGGCTTTTTCTTATGCTGATTTCATCTGATCAATAATGGTTTTGAGTTGCAGAGCCTGTGCAGCAAGGTCGGAAACTGCTTCCGCCGACTGGCGCATGGCACTGTTTGTTTCTGTGGAGATATTGTTGATCTCGTCCACTGCCCGGTTGATCTGCTCCGAGGTGGCGGACTGTTCTTCACAGGCAGCGGCAATTCCCTGAATCTGTTCAGAGACAGTATCGGTAAGTGAAAGTATTTCAGTGAGTGAAGTTCCTGCATTTTCAGCCATTTCTGAAACATTACCGATTTCATTGACTGTGTTTGTACACTGGCCGATGCTCTGTTTGGTTCCGCGCTGAATCTCTCCGATGGCGGATTCCACCTCGTTGGTGGCGGTCATGGTTTTTTCCGCCAGCTTGCGTACTTCATCTGCCACAACGGCGAATCCGCGTCCGGCTTCCCCGGCACGGGCCGCTTCAATGGCGGCGTTGAGGGCCAGCAGGTTGGTCTGGTCGGCAATGTCTGAAATTACGTCGATGATCTGGCCGATTTTGCCTGCGCTTTCGCCAAGCTCTTCCATCTCTTTTTCAAGAGCTTCGGAGTATTCCTGAACAACACCGATACCGGAAACCATGTCTTTGACCACATTTGAACCGTTGGTGGCGGTTTCAGTGGCATCGTCGGCTGTGGAGGACGCTTCTCCGGAGTTGCGGGCCACTTCCAGTACAGAGGCGTTCATCTGCTCCATGGCTGTGGCTGTTTCCCCTGTCCGCTGGCTCTGCATGTCTGATCCGGTGGCGGACTGCTCTATCTGGGCGGAAAGCTCTTCGGAAGCTGCAGATATAATCTCCACAACATCTTCCAGTTCTCTGGCCGCCTGTAGCATTCCTTCACGTTTTGCGTTTTCAGCCTGCTTTCTTGCTTCTTCTGCTTCGGCCATGGCTTCCTGCGCTTTTTCAGTTTCTTCTGCCGCTAAGCGGGTCTGCTCCTGCGCTTCTGCAATGTTCTCCTTGAGGGAGCTGACCATGGATGTCAATGCACCGGCCAGCACGCCGATTTCATCATTGGTCTTTACATTCAGTTCACGGTCAAGATCGCCATCGGCAACATGGCTGGCATAATTTGTGGTGGTGATGATGGGTTTTGCAAGGCTGCGCGCATAGAACCATGCAGCAAGCATGATCAGCGGCAGGATTATTGCGATGACCATCAATGATGATATTTCAATGTTGCGCTGGGCGGTAACCATGGTTTCAATGGGCATGCCGATGAACCACATGCCGATATTTTTCCCATCCATACTTTTAATGGGCCAGTATGCGGTCTGGTAATCAATGCCGAGAATGTTGTTCTGGGCCAGAAATGTCTCGCCCCGGCCGATGACTGTTTCAGTTACTTTCTGGTTGGTCATTTTAGTGCCTACGGCCCGGCGTCCTTTTTTGACGATGGTGGTCATTTCGCGGACATCGTTTTTGAATACAGTTACTTCAAGGTCGGAGAAACGTTTGATGTCATCAACAAAGGATTCAGCTGACAGTGATACACCAAGGGATACAGTTGCTATGATTTTGCCGTCAGTTTTTATGGGTGCCCCGGCCCTCAGGCTGAAAGGAATTACTGCACCGCGGACAATCCCGTCGCTGTCCGAACCGTTAAGCGCATTACGAACAGTACCCTGCATTGTCACGGAATCCCCGGTCTTGTCGGAATGTCCCCGGGCAATGACCATGCCTTTGGCATCTGTGACAGTTATAAAGTCTGCACCAATTGTCGGCATGAGATTGCGCAGCAAAGCCTGTAATTTTGCTGTGTCTCTGGACTCAATTACCTCAATGAGGTCAACATCCTTGGCCAGAAGGATTGCTTCCCCGTGAAATTTTGTTGTGAGGTTCTCCAGGTGCTTGTCCGTGACCTTTTTCATGGTCGAAATATTGCGGATTGCTTGCTTGGAAAACCCTTCTCCCACGTAGTGGTTTACAGTCAAAAAAATCGATGCGGCGGTCACCAGCGATATCGCTACTGCCGTTAGTACAATCTTGTTACGAATTGAAAATGTCATGACACCCCTTTGATTAGAAATTGCAAATTCCTTAAAAGCTCAAGGTCCTTCCCAGTGACCCGTTTGAACTTTACCTGAAATAATTAAGGCTTAGTGCTGTCTTTATTTTTAGAATAAGAGATTCTACATGTTTCTTAAGGAAAGGCGCAATTATAATAATTAGGCGTATTTTGACACTCGATCGTAACAAGGGGAGGGAGCGGAATTTATTCTAAATATGAATTTGAGTCATCAGGAGCCTGCTTTCGATTATCTAGGCTCATTTAGCATTCTGCCGGATTTTCAGACAAGCGGTTTTCGGAGTTTGCTTGTAAAATAGTTATATATCTAAAATTATGCACTAAACTGCTGCTTGGTTATGGTCAAGATAATGTCTAGTCTTAAAAACAGGACACAGGGGTAGATAGTTGTAGCGGTGTAAAGTGGCGATATATCAATGTGTTGCGGTGCTTGGTCTGAAAAAAAGGACTCTTGTTTTTCAGATTTTGTGCAAAAAAGCACAAAAAGAGAGCGGTGAGTTTCTTAAAAGAAATTATAAGAATTTTTTCACAATATTTTGTTTGTTTGGTTAAAGTTAGTTATTTTAGAGTGTTGAGTGGTCAAAATAATTATCCAGTCATGGATTTATAAATTCATGGTATGGTAATTGCTTGCTTTGGTCGGCTGAATGAATAATCAATCGTATCCAGCACTTGTCTGCTAGGGCTGGAGGTTTCATGCTTTTGATTTTTTGGCTGTGGTCTTCGGTTAAGATGGTATTTCCTACTTGACCCAAGCGGTATTTTTTGGAAAGGGTTACTCCGAAATAAATACTGAATGATTGACCAATCATTAGTCGCTTCGCAACTTCCGTTTTCAATGCGCGTCCTATCCCAAAGGGCGTGGAAAGCGGAGTGGCGGGGCGGAATGAATCTTTCCTAGGCTGTGGATAGAGGGTTCCATACACTTTTTAAAGATTTACCGGAGGATGAAACTGCAAATTGATGCATAGGTATTGCTTCTAATCGGTAGTTTCCGGCCTTAGTGCCTTAATCTTGAATCTTTCTAAATTAAGGATTGATCCGTTGAAGAACAGATATATCCCAATAACTTTAATTGTTGCTGTATTGTCCGTTGCGGCAGTCGCCGGGTTTCTTTTCCCGCCCGCAGTGCAGGAAAATCCGGCCCGTGTTGTTCTGGACAACAGCGGCGGCAGGGTTATTTTTACCCATTTTGTCCATGCCGATGAGTATGGCTACGAATGTTCCGACTGCCACCATGATGACATCGGGCAGGAGACTCCCATTGCTTGCGGCAGCTGCCACCCGGTAGCTTTCGACGCCAAGTTCAGAGCAGAACATCAGAAGAATTTCCCCAGTGAAGAAGCGTGTCTGCGCTGTCACGATGATGTTCCTTCCGGTCCTCTCGCAGAAGAGGACAAGCCTGACACCGAGAGTATTCCCCTGCGCGCTGAAGCGTTTCACGCCCAGTGCATGGACTGTCACGAGAGTGACGGAGGTCCCTACGGTGAAGACTCCTGTTACGATTGCCATGCGAGGTAGGTCCCATGCTTAGAATACATTATTCCCTCGAATCCGATGTCCAGAAGACTGTTTCCGACATCACTGCGCCTGCGGAACTCAACATTTCCATGCGCAACAAGATTCTGAAGATCAAGAAAGGCCAGAAGCTCGCCGCAGGTGAAATGCTTGCCGAGCGTCCTTCCAAATACGGTGCGGCCTGCAGTGCGGCTCTTTCCGGTAAAGCCACCAAAGTCAACTACCACCACCTGACCATCAAATCCGACGGCGGTGAAGAATCCGTTGAACCCATTGATGTAAAATCCATGGGGCCGGGCAAAGAGCTTCTGCGCACCCTGCAGGAGCTCGGTGTAAACATCGCCGTTCTTTCTTCCCATGCCGACAATCTGGTCATCAATGGACTCAACCCCGAGCCGGGTATCTCCGTAGCTGAACAGCTGCTTAAGGATGAGAAAGAAACCATTGAAGCCGGCCTGCGCCTCGCTGAAACGCTGATCACCCCGGTGCACACCACTCTGGCTGTTGCCGCAGGTTCACACTACGAACTGGCCGGAGCGGAGCGCGTTTTCGTAAAGCCCAAATACCCCAACTCCCTTGACGCCCTTGTGGTCAAAAAAGTCACCGGAAAGGAATTTCCAGATGACACCAAAGTGATCAGCGTCATGGATCTCTACAATCTCGGCAGGGTCTACGAAACCGGCATGCCCGTCACCGATACCATCATGACCATCGGCGACAACAACTACCGCGTGCTCTTCGGAACTCCCGTCAGCCATATCTGCAACGAACTGGGCATTGAAGTTAAGTCCGGCGATAAGGTCGTTCTGGACGGTCCTTTCCGCGGCGAAGCTGTTTACAGCCTCGACGAAGGGGTCAAGAAGGGCGATTACGGGTTGTTCGTAATTCCCGCCGGAACCTTCCCCACCATTGAAGACGCAACCTGCATCAACTGCGGCGAATGCGTGCTCAGCTGTCCGGCAAGAATTTTGCCGAACATGCTCAGCCGTTACGCTGAGTACGAGATGTTTGAAATGGCTGAAAAGCACAATCTGCACAGCTGTTTCGAATGCGGTCTCTGCTCCTTCAACTGTACCGTGCGCCGACCCATTCTGCAGTACATCCGTTTTGCAAAAGATCAGCTGCGTACCAGCGGTCAGGCTGAGAAGAGTTAAAGGCAGTTTGTTGCGCTTCGCGCTTTGGATGAATTGAGTTCGCCTCCGGCGGCCAAAGAAACTTTTTGAAAAAAAGTTTCTCTGAACTCTTCAAAAACTTTTATTAAGGCTTCGCCGCTTCGTTTCCGCAGACGGTAAGCAAAATACCGATGCGAAGCTTACTAAAACGTTTTGGGATTCTTAAACCCTTTTGGAAAAGGGTTTGAGGCCCCCGGCAGGCCTCGCAGCCGTTACCGAGAAGCGTTGCTTCGAGTTTTACGGATGAGTGAGACCTGGTGTGTCGCCGAAGGCATCTTAGATTGATTGAATAATCATACAGGATTTAAAATATGACTCCTCCAGTAATTAAAGCAATGTCCGACATTGCGGTCAGACTCACGGTTTCCCCTGCTCCGCACTGGCGCAGCAAGCGCACCGTGGAGAAGATGATGCAGTATCATCTTCTGGCTCTGGTTCCCGCTCTGCTCATGGCTTTCAATATGTTCGGCCTGCCTGCCCTCGCTACTGTGGGTATGGCCGGCGCGGTTGCCGTTCTTACCGAAGCTCTCATGCTCAAGTGGCAGGAACGGGACATTAATGTAGATAACTACACCGCCCTTTATGAAGGCATTCTCTTCGCCTTCCTGCTGCCTGCGGGCGCGCCGTGGTGGATGGTGGGCTGCGGTGCAGCACTGACCATCGTCATGGGCCGCACTGTTTTCGGCGGCTTCGGCTGCAACCCCATCTGTGCGCCTCTGGTTGCATGGGCATTCTGCCGTCTTTCCTGGCCTGCCGCCATGGATATTGACGCCAACCTTGCCCATTTCATGATCAACGCGCCTCTGGACCAGCTCAAGTTCTTCGGTCTCGATACCCTTGAGCAGTTCAATTATACTGATCTGTTTCTCGGCAAACAGCTCGGCGGACTGGGTGCTTCCCAGATCATCGCTGTGCTGGCGGGCGGTATTTTCCTCATCGCCACCAAATGGGTGCGCTTTTTCATTCCCGCTGCTTTCCTCGTGGGTGTGACTGTTACCGCGACCATCTTCTGGATGATTGATCCTGAAGTATACGCCAACCCGCTTTTCCATCTGCTGACCGGATCAGTGATGTTCGGGGCTTTCTTCCTCGCTCCTGATGTGGCTTCCAGCCCGGTGGGAATCATTCCGCAGGTCCTTTTCGGACTCATTGCCGGAACTATGGTCATCATTATCCGGGTTTACGGTGTTTATCCCGACGGCGTGCCTTTTGCCATCATGGTGGCAAACCTGCTTACCCCCCTGCTGGACCGCGTGCGTCCCAAACCTTTCGGAGGCAAGTAAGTCATGCGCGAAATACTTCATATGCTCGTGGTCCTCTCCATCATCTGTGCCACTTCCGGTGCGGTGCTGGTTAACCTGAAGCAGGCCACCAAATCCCAGATCGAACAGCAGGTCCTGACTTACGTACAGGGTCCCGCGCTGCTCTCCGTACTTGAGAATCGTGACAACGATCCCATTAAAGAACGTGTGAAAATAAAAGACGTGACTGTCTTCCCGGCCATGAAGGACGGCAAGCTGGTCGGTATCGCTCTTGAAGCTTTTGCTCCCGGTTACTCCGGCGACATCGGCGTCATGGTCGGTTTTGATGTTAATGAAGATCAGCTGATCGGCATCGGCATCACCACCCAGACTGAGACCCCCGGTCTCGGTGATAAGGTTATGAAGCCGTCTTTTACCGATAAGTTCAAAGGCCACGGTCTTGATTCCATGCAGGTATCCAAGAAGGGCGGAGATATCGACTCCATTGCCGGGGCGACTTACTCCTCCGTGGGTACTGTTGACGCTGTGCGCAAGGCCATCGAGACCTACCAGTCCATCAAGCCTGAGATCACCAACATCTGGAAGAACTCTTAAGGAGACACCATGAGCCGTTTAGTAAAAGAATTCGTAAAAGGACTCTGGGACGAGCTGCCTCCGTTCAGGGTTCTGCTGGGGCTGTGCCCGGTACTGGCTGTTACTTCCTCTGCGGAGAACGGCCTCGGCATGGGTATGGCGGTCATCTTTGTTCTGACCATGTCCAACCTGATCATTTCCAGCATCAGAAAAATTATTCCCGCGAAAGTACGTATCGCCTGCTTCATCGTTATCACCGCATCACTGGTTGTTACGGTTGAGCTGCTCATGCAGGCCTACGCATATCCGCTTTACCAGAAGCTGGGCATTTTTGTTCCGCTGATTGTTGTTAACTGCCTGATCCTCGGGCGTGCGGAAGCATTCGCTTCCAAGAACGGAGTAATCCTCTCCATTGCCGATGCACTGGGCATGGGAATCGGTTTTGCCGCCTCCCTGACTTTTCTCGGTGCTGTGCGCGAAGTCCTCGGTGCCGGAACCGTTTTCGGTGTCCCGGTCATGTGGGAAAGCTTCCAGCCCGCTGAATTCATGGTTATGGCCCCCGGCGCATTTGTCGGTCTCGGTGTCATCTTAGCGGGCATGAACGCCTTCAACAGATACCAGAGCCGCAAGAAAGGCGAGACCGTACCTGATGTAATGAACTCCGGCTGCGCACATTGCGGTGCCTGCGGCGGCATTCAAGATCTTAAGGATAAATAGGGGAGAGCGTTAAAATGGAATACTTTCTGCTTTTTATCTCCGCCATTTTCATCAACAACATCGTACTGGTTCAGTACCTTGGCGCATGTCCCTTCATGGGCACCTCCAAGTCCACCGATGTTGCGCTCGGAATGGGTGGAGCAGTTATATTTGTTACCCTGATGGCTACCGCCATCACCTGGCCCCTGCACCAGTTCATACTCATCCCTTACGGCATTGAGTATCTGCAGACCATTGTCTTCATTCTGGTCATCGCCTCACTGGTACAGTTTGTCGAGATGTTCCTCAAAAAGGTCATCCCGCCTCTGTACAAGTCTCTGGGCCTCTTCCTGCCCCTGATCACCACCAACTGCGCGGTGCTCGGTGTAGCGATTATGGTTCAGCGCAATGAGTACTCTTTCCTGAAGTCCATGATGTACGGTCTGGCTTCCGGTATCGGTTTTCTCATCGCGCTGGTCATTATCTCATCCATTCGTGAGCGTCTGGACGTTGCTCCGGTTCCCCATGTCTTCAGAGGCGTGCCTATCGCCCTGATTACTGCCGGAGTCATGTCCCTGATCTTTTTCGCCTTCAAGGGCATGGTTGCCTAACAGGTTAAGCAAGGAGAATATTTAGTTATGGTTACTTCTTCTATTCTGGTCCTGTTCCTGCTCGGTCTAACCGCCGCAGCCGTACTGGCTGCAGCATCCAAGGTTCTGCATGTGGAGGAAGATCCCCGCATCGCTGAAGTCGAAGGATGTTTTCCCGGCGCAAACTGCGGTGGCTGCGGTTACCCCGGTTGTAACGCTGCTGCAGGCGCAATTGTAAAAGGTGAAGCCGCTCCCGAAATCTGCGTTGCCGGCGGTCCTGAGATTGCTGAAAATATCGCGTCTATCATGGGCCTTGAAGCTACTTTCAAGGAACCCAAGGTTGCCAACAACATCTGCACCGGCGGTTCCCGTGCGAACCTGCTCTTCGATTACGAAGGTGTTGAAGACTGCCGCGCGGAAGCACTGCTTTACGGCGGTGAAAAATCCTGCGGTCTCGGCTGCCTCGGCCTCGGTTCCTGCGTAAAGGTCTGCGGTTTCGACGCTATCCGCCTCAACGAAGAGGGCGTGCCTGTTGTAGACATGAACGCCTGCGTTTCCTGCGGTAAATGCGCTGAAGTCTGCCCCACCGGAGCTATCCGTGTGTCCGGCATGACCATGGACCTGCTCCATCTTAATAAAATCGACGATTGTCTGGCTCCGTGCATGCAGAAATGCCCGGCCCAGATCGACGTCCGTACCTATATCAACCAGATGAAAAACGGCGACATGCGCGGCGCACTGCTGACCATGAAGGAACGCAACCCGCTGCCGCTGGCTGTGGGCCGTCTCTGCCCCGCACCCTGCGAAACCATCTGCCGCCGCAACATCGCTGACGACGGTGTGGCCATCCACACCCTGCACCGTTTCGTGGCTGACTGGGAAATGAATTCCGGCAACCGCGTAAACCTGAACTGCAACCCGCCGTCCGGTCACAAAGTGGCTATCATCGGCGGTGGTCCCGCAGGTCTTTCCGCAGCCTACTTCCTGCGCCGTATCGGTCATGAACCCGTGATCTTTGAAAAGCGTGAAGAGATCGGCGGTATGATGAAGGGTATTATTCCCGAATACCGTCTGCCTTCTAAGGTAGTGGACTGGGAAGTTCAGACTATTCTCGACCTCGGCGTTGAGGTGCAGAACGGTGTTGAATTCGGTAAGGATATCACCTTTGAAACACTTGAGCGTGACGGCTATGAAGCTGTATTCATTGCCACCGGGGCCTGGAAAGTTCCTGCTCTGGAGCTTGAGAACGCAGATGCCGAAGGCGTCATGGACGCGGTCACTTTCCTTGAGGAAGTAGGCAAATCCATCAACGATCTCAAGGGTAAGAAAGTTGTGGTCATCGGCGATACCAACACCGCCATGGACGTTGTGCGCAGCGGCGCGCGTCTCGGTTGCGATGTGACCTCCCTCGTAGGCTGCATCCAGCGTAAGATGTCCGCCAACAAGAACGAAGTTAAACGCGCCTCCGAACTGGGCAGTGAGCTGCTCTTCCTGACCAAGCCTTCCCGCTTTATCGCGGAAAACGGCAAGGTCACAGGCGTTGAATATATTGAAGTACAGTACAAGGACCCCAAGAAGGCCCTTGGCGAACCCCTGCCTGTTGAAGGTACCGAGCAGACCATTGATGCCGACCTCATTGTAATTGCCACCGACCGTGTGCCGGACATGACCCCGTTCATGAATGCTGAAGGTGAAATTCCCTTCAAGCTGAACAAGAAGACCGGCGGAATTGATTGCGACAAGACCTCCATGCAGACTAGCGTGCCCAGCGTTTTCGTTGGCGGCGAGCTGCACACAGGCCGTTCCATTATCATTCAGGCCGTTGCTGACGGACGCATGGCAGCGCGTGGAATCCATCACTTTATCACTGATGGTGCGATCCCCGAGCCTGTTAACCCGCAGCTGCGCGTTATCCCCGAATCCATCCTCAAGAATATGGACGTTACCTACACCATCCCCAGAATTAACGTTCCGGAGATCACTGTTGAAGAACGCCGTTCCACATTCAAGGAAGAGGTTAAGGGCTCCATTGTCTACGAAGCAGCCCGCAAGGAAGGCAGCCGTTGCCTGCGCTGTGGCCTGACCTGCTACGATGCCGAAGCCGGTGCGGAATACGCACAGGATTCCGACGTGCAGAAGTTCAGCGAGCTGGGCAAGGAATAGGGACTTAAGTCATGGAAAATGCGGTCAGACGTTCATTCGTTCAATCACTTGGTGCAAAGGCGGCCTCTATTGCCCATCCGCTGGGTGCGGCATTAAAACTGGCCGATACTTTGCGCATCGGTGACAGGAGACATAAAATCAGTGCCAGTCGTTTTCTCATGGGAACACAGGTCACTGTTGTTGCCCTGCACCTTTCCAAAGATGCGGCTGAAACAGCTGTGGCTTCGGCTTTCAGCGAGATGGAACGTCTTACCGCAATCTTTGACCGTCATCGGCCCGGTACTCCGGTTTCCGAGCTTAACGAAACCGGAAAACTGAGCGATGTAGCTCCCGAACTCCTTGAGGTGATGGGCAAAGCGCAGGCTTACTATCACCACTCCAACGGAACATTCGATGCCACTGTGCTGCCTGTACTGGAAATGCTGCAGAAAAACCGTGCCCCCAAGGGAAGACTGATGCTCAGCCAGAGTGATCTCGATGATGCGCTGGCTCTTGTCGGTTCCGGTTTTGTCCATGTTTCCAAGAGCGGAATCAGCTTTGAAAGAAGTTCCATGTCCGTGACCCTTGACGGCATCGGGCGTGGATATATCGTGGACCGCGCTTCGGACCTTATGGCTGAATTCGGCGTGGAGAACCACCTGATCACCGCAGGCGGGGATATCCGCGCCCGTGGTGAGCGTGCTCCGGGGCAGCCTTGGATTGTCGCCATTGAGAGCCTTTCCGGTAAAGGAGGGTTCCCGGCTGTAATCAGGCTTAAGGACTCTGCTGTAGCTACTTCCGGCGGCAGTGAATTCTACTTTGATGCCGAGCGCACCCGGTTTCATGTTCCAAACCCTGAAAACGCGCATTTTGCTCCATCACACCATGGCTGCCAGCTCAGCCTTTCGGTTGTGGCTCCATCAGTCATGGAGGCGGACGCGCTTTCCACTTCGGCATTTGCCATGAATCCGAAGGAAGCTCTCCGCTTTATCAATGGGCAAAAAGAAAGTGAATGCCTGATCGCCAGTGCTTCCGGTGTGAAGCTGGATTCCCGCAACTGGGAAGCTCAGGTCGGGATTTAAAAGATATAAAAGTCGATTCCGGAAGTCGGGGAACTGAATAATACCTCCTAAATGAAAGGTTCCCTGCATACTGTAAGGGACGGAACGTTCATTCCGTTCAGGGCAACAACGCAGCAGTCCGGAATACGACATCCTCAATACATGGGACTCCACCTCGTCCCCATGAAAGAAAACAGGGTCGGAAGCTCACTCTTCCGACCCTGTTGTTTTTACAGCCAACGCCTTACTTTCAAACAATACTCCTCATATTCCCTGCCGAAAACAGCAAGCATACGTCCTTCCTCAAAGGGTATGTAGACCGTTGCCACAATCATCACGAACAGCAGCAGGAACGCGATTCCCACGTAAGTGGCTGCCGCAAGACTGGTACCCAGCAGAGCTGCAACCATACCTACGTACATGGGATTGCGGCTTACCCTGAACGGACCGCTGACCACCAGCTTGTTTGGGTCCTTGAAGGTGTCAATGTTGGCCTTCTGCCTGCTGAACAGAATGGAACCGGAATAGCAGAAAACCGTTCCTGTTACGATCAGAAACCAACCTGTCCATTTGAGATAATCAGGCCTGCTGATGGGAGTGATGTCCGCCATTGAAGCTATAACGATCATAAAAACGCTGAAGAAAAAGAGTATTGGGGGGAGTGGATAAAACTTCATTTTTTGTCTCCTGTGGTTTGTGTTGAATTCAGAAATAGGGATGAAATTTTATTTTGTCAACCTTGTTGTCAAATTGACATGTTGGTTGCCGAAAAAGGAAAAGTATGTAATTAGTGAGATATGAAAAACGCAGACGGAGAAATGCTTCACGAATTTTTCAAGGCTCTTTATGGGGCTTGGAAGTCGGTAGAGGAAGTGGAGGAGTCTATCCACATGGAAAGCGGGTTCAGCAAGGCCCAAAAAATAAATATTGCGCACTTGATTTCAGCGGGGCCGATGACAGTGTCGGATCTTGCTTATGTGCGCGGTGTGTCACGGCAGTCGGTGCAGGTGGGGGTAACTGCCATGGTAGAGCAGGACTATGTCCGGCTCATTGATAATCCCCGGCACAAAAAGGCCAAGCTGGTTGAGGTGACTGATTCTGGTCGCGAAAGGTACGAGTTTTCGGAAAAGCTGGAGAATGAAATAATTGAAAAGGCTTTTCCGGGCTTTGCTGCTGAAGATGTACTTACGGCGACCCGCCTGTTGAAGGATGTTCATGAAACATTGGAAAAATGGGACAATGAATAAGTCCAACCCTTCCGGCTCAACTTAAGCGTTTTACCCTGCCGTTCAGGAAGAACTAAATCTTACAAGGTGTCAAAATATATTGTCTGCTTGCATTTTGTTATGAAAAGGTATTAAATTCAAAGTAGAAAAATTTCTATGGGGTGCTGATTTATACAATGCAACGGCGTGAAATAGTTATTCCCGTGCTGTCTATATCCAAAAGGGGTCTGATGAGAATACCGATCATTATAATGTTCTTTCTGTCGGCAGTGCTGCTTTGTTCTTCCAATGTCAGTGCCGATACTGATGAATTCAATCCTGTGCTGGTTTATCAAGGTCCGATTGATGAAAATTCCTTTACTGTATCCATCCATAAGGGTGTTGAGCGTTTCAAGAAGAAAACAGGGGATGACTGTACAGAGGTCGTGATCGGTACGACCGTCGAAGACTACGTGACTGCGATAACACAATTTGCAGAAGAGGGTTATTCTCCTATTTTTCTTCTTTACGGCAACCATTTCCCCGATCTGGTTACTTTTGCCCGTAAATATCCGGCAACAAGGTTTATCATTCTCGATACTGTCCGGGACGAACCCAATATTTATTCCTTTGTTCTGGCCGACCATGAAGGATCTTTCCTTGCAGGGGCCTTGGCGGCAATGGCTTCCAAGAGCGGTAAACTGGGATTTGTCTCTGTTGTGGATACTCCCTTCCAGCGTCGTTTTTTGTGCGGATACACGCAGGGTGCCAAGTACATCAATCCTGATATTGAAGTGCTCAAGGGGTTTATCGGAAATTATGAAAATGCATGGTTTGATGGAAATGCCACATCCAGATTGGCCAATCAGATGATGGATGAGGGCGCGGATGTTATTTATCAGGCTGCGGGGGGAGCAGGCCCCGCTGTCCTTGAAGCTTGTGCGGCCCGGGGAAAACTGGGAATCGGTGTTGATATCAACCAGAACGGCTTGTATCCGGGCAGCGTGCTCACCTCTATGGTCAAGCAAACAGATAAGGCCATCTATGCCGCTCTTATGCTGGCCAAGCGTGGAATCTGGAGGGATAATTACAAGCGTCTCGGACTTGAGCAGGAAGCTGTCGGAATAGTTTTTGATGAGCATAACAAAGGATTGGTAACCCCGGAGATGCGTAGTCGTATAGAAAATATTCGCAAGAAGA
This sequence comes from Desulfovibrio sp. JC010, assembly GCF_010470675.1. Lineage (NCBI taxonomy): Bacteria > Pseudomonadati > Thermodesulfobacteriota > Desulfovibrionia > Desulfovibrionales > Desulfovibrionaceae > Desulfovibrio > Desulfovibrio sp. JC010. Next base: position 220,002 of record NZ_VOIQ01000001.1, on the reverse strand, counting down.
TTGTTCTCGGAGAAATTCTGGTTAACGAAGATACTGAAAACCCGCCTTGTCCTAACAATGTCAAATAGTTATATGACAAGATTTCATAGCATCTCCCTGTTTCTGGTGAAAGTCATGCTGGTCGGGCTTATTGTCCCGCTGGCTGCAGGGTTGATCATTTCTTTTGAGTTGGAAAAAGAAGATATGATAACCCGTCTTGCCGAATTCCATCAGCGTTCCCTGGATACCCTGATCGATGCTGCTGAAGATTCCATGATTTCATTTTCACCGGAAGGTGCCCGCAATGTGGTGAGTCTGCTTCTACAGGATGAACGTATTGTAAAGATAGAAATTTTTTCAAATATTTATGATCTATATCTCCTGCGTGTATCCAAAGAAACCACAGAACATGAGTATAATACCATGGAGCTGGTTCAGAACGTGGTCAAAGACGGTGAAGACCTCGGCTTCGTGCTGGTTGCAGTGGATAAGGATTGGGTCAAGCCGCGTATCGCCGAAGAGCGCAATCAGATTATAGCCATGTTTGTGACTATGTTTGTGGGGGGGCTGTTGCTGGTAATTCCGGCTATCTATTTTAAAGTCCTTAGACCCTTGGACAGGCTCATGCGGCAGGTTGAAGTGCTCTCGAAAGGTGAGCTAGGAATTCCTTACCGCTGGAGCGGGCGTGATGAATTTTCCATGCTGGGCAAAACCCTTGATGATATGCGTACCAAGCTGGATAAAACATTCAGCCTGATGCGGGAGATGGCGATCACTGATGAATTGACCGGATTACCCAACCGGCGCGGTTTTTACGGCGAGGTGGAAAAGCTGCTTTGGCTCAGTGGTCGTTACAAACATCCCCTAGTGCTGGCTCTTTTCGACATCGATCATTTCAAATCCATCAATGATAATTTCGGTCACCCTGTTGGCGATGAAGTTTTGAAAAGTTTTGCAGGGGTTATTTCTTCCAGAATACGTAAGACTGATCTGCTCGCCCGTGTCGGAGGAGAGGAGTTTGTACTGGTCATGCCGGAAACATCGGCTGAAGATGCACACAAACTGCTGGACAGGCTCAGGCAGGCTGTTGCAAATTATGAATTTCCACATGCTGAAAAGGTTACAGTGAGTGCCGGATTTTCTGAATTTTCCGGTTCGGGAAAACTTGAAGGGCTCATGGACATTGCAGATAAGGCTCTTTATAAAGCCAAGCAGGAAGGTCGGGATCGAGTGCTTTTCGGTCAATAAATGGTGAACTTTACATTAAAATCAGGGTAATAAATGCAATACTGGATTATTCTTGCCGGTGCCATTGTGCTGGAAGTCTGCGGCACTGTGTCCATGAAATTTTCAGAAGGTTTCAGCAGGCTGCTTCCTTCTGTGCTCATGTTTATTTTTTACGGCGCATCCTTTGCCGCTTTGGCTATTGCCCTTAAAAAGATTGATGTCAGTGTTGCCTATGCCATTTGGTCCGGTCTCGGAACCGCCCTTATTTTCGCCATAGGGATTTTCTTTTTCAAAGAGTCTGTTTCAGCGCTGAAGGTTCTCAGTCTGCTGTTGATTCTCACCGGGGTTGTGGGGCTTAAGCTGAGCGGAGCCGGACATTAAAATTACGGTTCTGTCAGGAAATTGATCAGTCCCGTCACTGCTGTCCGGTGAGCTGGTTTATTGCTTTTTCCCTCGGCTTTCATCGCCCTTGTCAGCCATGTCTGACAGGGACGGGTGATTGCTGCTTGTTATTTGGGTTAACACTTGGACTTTGTCGGTAATGGTTATTAGTATCGGGTTTGTTTCTGAAAATACGCTCAAAAATAAAATAGTTGTTACACAAAAATAATTTCCATTTTTAAGGTGTTAAAGCTAGTTTACAGAAATTGTTCTTGGTCTGTATCAAAACTCTCAAGGTGGTTGTTCATGAATATTTCTACCCGTCTTAGGCTTTCGACATTTGTCCTTGGTTTTATTCCTGTCGTTATCTGCGCAATTCTTTTGGGCTTCTGCCCTGATTTTTCTTTTGGATCCACGTCTTCCATTATTCTGATTTGCGGGGTGATGGCCGGTTTGGTCATCACCGGATTTATTGTCTACAGCATCAGCCGCAATGTTACTTCTCCTATTGAAAATTTGCGGGATTACGCGGTTGATATCCAGAAAGGTCGTCAGAACAACGAGTGCTCCGGTTTTTATATGTATGAACTGGAAGAGCTTAAGGTTGCGGTTTGCGCCATGGTGGACAGCATGAATGAGGCCAACAAAAGGGCCGGGGATATGAGCGAAGAGGCCCGGAGCAAGGCCGCAGAGATTGAGAATGCCCTGCAGACCAGCCGGGAGAAGGAAGAAGAAACCCTGAAGCTCATTGATGCCATGCGCAAAGTTGCTGACAAGGCCGGGAATTCTTCCGAACGCATTTTTTCAGATATCAGCGATTTAAGCGACCGCATTGAAAAAGTAGGTGAGGGCGTTGAAATCCAGCGCGACCGCATGACTGAGACCGCCACAGCCATGGAAGAGATGAACTCCACAGTAGCAGAGGTTGCCCGCAATGCTTCCCTTGCCGCCGGAAACGCGGACCAGTCCCGCAGTAATGCGACAACAGGTGCGCGCGGAGTAAGTGAATCCGTGGATGCCATTAAAAAGGTTGAGGACGAGGTGCTCTCACTGAAGCAGACTATGAGCCAGCTTGGTGAACGGGCGGAGAATATTGACCGGGTCATCAATGTGATCAACGATATTGCGGACCAGACCAACCTGCTGGCCCTGAACGCGGCCATTGAAGCGGCCCGTGCCGGGGAGGCCGGACGCGGATTTGCCGTGGTTGCCGATGAAGTCCGCAAACTGGCCGAAAAAACCATGGAAGCCACCAAAGAAGTGGGCGACGCCATCACTGATATCCAGCAGCATGCCCAGACCAACGTGGCCTCAGTGGACCGTGCTGCCGAAGATATTGTGGCCGGAACAGAAACAGCTGTTGAGTCCGGTAAATATATGCAGGAAATCGTGACTATCATTGAAGCCACTTCCGAGCAGGTGGAGTCCATTGCCACTGCTTCCGAGCAGCAGTCGGCCACCAGTGAGGAAATTAACAGTGCTGTCTCCGATGTCACCCGCGTGGCGCAGGAAACCGCGGCTGAAATGGATGAAGCCCGTCAGATTCTCATCGAAGTTTCAAGTCTGGTACAGGAGCTGGATTCCCTGATTCACGGTATGTCCGAAGGAAATATTGATTCCGCTTCCGGCGATGAACTGGTCACCTGGAACGATACTGCCTTTTCCGTCGGCATCAGGGCCATTGATGTGCAGCACAAGAAGCTGGTCGGCATGATCAATGGTCTGCACAAAGCCATGCGCGACCGTGCTTCTGACACGGTTATGAAGCGACTGGTGGAGGAGCTTAAAAACTACACCGTGGATCATTTCAGCACTGAAGAAAAACTTTTTGACCGCTACGGCTATCCTCAGACTCCTGAACACAAAGAACTGCATGTCAAATTCGTCAATCAGGTCCTTGAGTTTGAATCCGCTCTGCATAGCGGAAAAGCCAAGGTAACCATGGACGTAATGAAATTCCTCAAAGACTGGCTGGTGCAGCATATTCAGGGTGAGGACCGCAAGTATACTTCCTTCCTGAACAGCCACGGGGTAAAATAGACAACAATGCTTGAAACCGTTTTCACCCTGCTCACAATCTGTTTTTTCGCTCGCATGAGTCCCGGCCCGGACATGATGCTGCTTATCCATCATGCCGGATGCGCACCTTCCAGTAGCGGCAGGGGATTTTTTCGCGGCTCGTCTGCGGCTTACGGTTGCATCATCGGGGTCTGCATGGGGCTTACTTTCCATGTCAGTCTTTCCGTACTCGGACTGGCTCTTGTGCTTAAAAGCCATCCCTTCATATACAATGCCGTGCGCTATGCCGGGGCATTTTACCTGCTTTATATCGGCTATCGCTGTTTCACGGATAACGGTGGACTGGAGCTTGAAGGTTCTGCTGAAAACTGCACCGGCTCGACCTTCATGCAGGGCCTGCGGGACGGGCTTTTCTGCAATCTGCTCAACCCCAAGGTGACTTTGTTCATCCTCAGTGTTTTTATGCAGCTGGTGGGGCCGGATGCGGCATTGGGCGAAAAAGCTGTTTACGGTTCGGTCATCGTGCTGGAAGCTTTTTTCGGCTGGGGATTGTTTGTGCTTTTCTTGAATACTTCGATAGTTCAGCGTATTTACGGCGAGTATGTGTCCCTGATCAATAAAATTACCGGGACAATTTTGTTTCTGCTCGGCGGTTATATATTCTTCAGTTAGCTAAAGCTGATTCCGGCGAAGCCGAAATAAAAGGGTTTAAGCCGCCGGAGGCAAATTCTTTCATTCTTAAAAGCGCGTAGCGTAACAGAATTGTTCTGAACAATTTAACGTGTTATGTTGCTCGTATGAAAAAGAGCACGTGCTTTTTATGGGCGGGAATGCTGATCTACCTGCTGACCATCCTGCTTATCTATTACTTTGAATCGACCTGCGAGAGTTCCAATATCAAGACTCTCTTTGATGCCTTCTGGTATTCGCTGGTCACCCTGACCACCGTTGGCTACGGTGATCTTTATCCCACGTCCGTTGTGGGGAAGATGATTTCAATGGTCATGGTGCTGGGCAGTATCGGCATCCTCGGCTATTTCATAGGCAGGCTCACCGAACATATTCAGGCTTTGGCAGAGAGGCGCAAAATGGGTTTTGACGGAACAGATTTCATCAACCATGTGGTTATTGTGGGCTGGAATGAATTTTCAGAAGATGTTGTCACCCAGCTGGTCCATGCCGGAAAAAAAGTCTGCATTGTCACTGACAACAAGGACCATATTGAATTTATTTACGAGAGTTTTTCACGGGATCAGGTCTTTGTGATCTTCTCGGACATGAACTGTCGTGAGTGTCTGAAAAAGGCCAATGCAGCTGAGGCCGTTTCACTCATGCCCTGCCTTGGTGATGATACCAAGAACCTTGTCTTTGTGCTCAACGCTAAGAAATACCATCCTCACCTTTCCTTTGTGGCGACCATCGATAACTCCGAGCTGAAGGAAACCTTTACCAGTGCCGGGGTCAGCTTCACCATCTGCCGCAATGACATCTCCTCCAAGATCGTAGCCAGCTATATTTTCGAACCCAGCGTGGCCCTGTTCAATGAGGATATCCTGTCATCCGCTTCGGGCAACCAAGATTATGATGTGCAGCAGTATTACATCAAGGAAGGCAGTAAATACGACGGGCTGGACTATGGGGATATTTTCAACGACTTGCGGGACTCTTTTAACGTGCTGGCTATCGGGGTGTCACAAGATAAGGGGCAGGGACGAGAGCTGAACAAGCTGCCGCCGACTTCACTGCAGGTCCGGGCCGGAGACTACCTGATTGTGCTCACTTCAGGGCGCAATATTGACCGTCTGAATGAAGTTTTCGGTTGTACAGAAGGCTTGTATTACGCTGAGTGATTAAGTCTAAGCCGCGCTGCTCTCATCAACAAAACTGGTTGTAACCTCGGTTCCGCTGGTTTCTGCTGTATGCATGCTGATTTCAGCCTTGTGGGTTTCGGCAATCAGTTTGGCGGAATAGGTGCCCAGTCCGGTTCCGTCTTCCTTGCCCAGAGTAACGTACTTATCAAAAAATCTTTCCCTGACTTCTTCAGGCACGGCAAGGGTGTTCTTCACTGTAACTGAAACAGGCGGGCCGCTCTTGATGGCTATGGTTACGGTATCCTCTTCGTTGGAAGCTTCCACTGCATTTTTGATCAGGTTGCGGAACATGGTTCGCAGCAGCATGCCTTCCCCGGTGAGGTGCAGTTCTTCCATGCCCTCGATTTCCTTGCCGTCCAGCATAATGGAAAGCTTTACTCCGGACTGGTTGAGCAGCAGGGCCATTTCCTCTTCCAGCGAGGTCATCAGGTCAATAAGGTCGATGCGCATGGTTTTCAGCCTGTAAATCCCCTGCTCCATCTTGAACATATCCAGATGGAACTGGATCATGTCCAGCATGCGATAGCCTGCCGAGGCAATGCGCTTCACATATTTGCGCTGGTTCGGGGTCAGTTCTTCGTCACTGTTGAGGATAAGCTCCGGGTAACCGATTACCAGATTCAGCGAAGATTTGAGGTCGTGCCTGTTAATGCGTTCCACTTCGTCGCGGATCATCTCCGCGGTGCGCCTTTCGTGAATCTGCTGCACCAGCAGTTTGTTTTTCTTTTCCAGTTCCGCCTGTTTGGAGCGTAGCTGTTTAGTGCGCTGTGCAACAATATTTTCCAGCATTTCGCGATGGTTGTTCAGCCAGTTGTCACGCTTTTCGATTTTACCGAGCATGGAGTTGAATTCGGTAACCAGATAGCCGATTTCATCGTCACTGCGGTAGGAAACCCGCCGGGTGTAGTCTTTGCTGTTTGAAATGTCGCGAACCGTAGCGGTCAGTTGTCCGATGGGGCTGGTTAATTTTTTGCGGATATAGTTTGTGGTCAGGAAACAGAATGTCAGTACGCTGAACAAAATGAGACCGGATGTGGCAAGGTTCTGGAAAAACCAGTCCAGCTGATCGGAATAGCAGCCGTCAAGAAGTATGTAGCCCAGCAGTTCGTCCCCGGAGCGGATTTCCTGAATTATTCGGTAGTTGTTGAATTCTTCTATTGTACTGGTGTCGCGTGTTGGTAACTCATCTGCCTGTTTTCCGAACCCGGCAAAGACCTGCCCGTCTGCGGTGAATATGGTCGCGCCCACGGAGTTGTTGACCAGTGCTAGTGATTGCAGGGCTTCTGTGGCCGAATCAGGGTCGTTAAAGTCCAGTGCCGGGGCAACGGAAGTTCCCAGCACCTGCGTCAGCGATGCCGCTTTTTGCAAGGTGGCCTGCCGGAATGAATGGAAAAATGAAGCGATATTCAGGGACATTGAAAGAACCACCGCCACAATGGTCGTACCCAGAATGGCAAGGCCCACTTTGCGTCCTATGCTGTTCCGGTATTTTTTCATCGAGGGGTGTCTCCACAGTATATTTCCGAGAGCTTCAAGAGTTTGGAGCTTATGGTCAGCCCGGCTTCACGTGCGGCACAGATGTTGGCCTGAAGCTTGAAACGGGAGCCGGATTCAACAAGGTTGATCATGCCGCCCAGCCGCAGGAAATCAGGACTCTGGCCGATGGTCAGTACCGGCTTGCCTTTTACTTTTTTCAGTACGGCGGCAATGATGCGCGGGTTGTCGATGTCTATGAAAAGGACGCTGCATTCCTCATCCGGCCAGCGCACCAGTTTGAATTTATCCGGATTTTTAAAAAAACGGGATATCTTTTTGGGTGCCACTGCAGCCACCGTAACCGGACGGTCGGCAGCTATCCTGCGTTTGTCCGGGCCGAGCACATACTTGGTGATTTTTTTGATGAACAGGGCCTGCAACTGCGGCTGGGTAGCGGTCAGCCTGCGCTGCTGTCCGCTTTTAACACGGGCATGGGCAGACATGTCCGGCATGGAGCATACCATAAAAATGGTGGCGACTGTAATTGCCATAATTTTATGGATTTTTAGAAGTCCCATGTCAACCTCAGCGTGCAGGAAGGTTCAACAGGGGCGAAATTGTTTTCGTCTACATTGGTCAGCAGATTGTTGCCGATAAGTTCAAGGGATAAGTCTTCCCGGGCCTGCCACGCCAGACGGGCGTCAAAACCGAATCCGGTGGAAAGATCTTTGTTGTCCATGGAATTCAGGTAGGACGTGAACAGGTCAAGTTCCCAATTTTCGGCCAGATCAATCAGGGCCTGCAGTTTGATATTGTATAGTGCGGAATTGAGCGGCGGTGAAAAACCGGGAATTCCTTCAGGAACGTTCTGAAAATCCTGATTGGAAAGATCGATAGAAGGGCGCAGGGTCAGGAAAGACCACGGCTGCCAGTCAAGGGCTACTTCGAGTCCATAAGATGTCCCGCTCAGTCCGCTTACCGGGGTGGCTGTGTTGGTATCTTCATCAAAGCTGAAGGTGACCATCTGGTCGTAGCTGTTCAGGTACAGGGAAAGGTCAAGTTTCAGGGTTTCGCTGAAAAGCTTGCGGTATCCGGCTTCAAATGAACTCAGTTTTTCATTTTCCAGGTCTTCCCCGACACTCATGGTGTACTCTTTGTCCCTTACCCGGACCCGGTAGTTGCCGTCGCGCAGCCAGAATCCCGGCTTGCGGTTGGCGTAGGAGTAAGCCAGCCAGTACTCCTCGTCGTCTTCCATATACAGAAGCCGGGCGGTGGGCTGCGGGGTCAGGTCTGAGTCACCTGAGTAATCCAGCTTCAGTCCGAGGGTCAGGAAAAGTTTTTCATCAATGAGTGTGATACGGTCCTTGGCAAATCCGCTGAAATCAAGACGGTAGATGCTGTCGTTGGATACCTGTACATTTTCACCCTGGCTGAATTCATCCCAGAAATATTTTCCGCCGATGCCGAAGGTCAGGAAGTGGCCGTCCAGCTGTTCATTGGAATAAATGAATTCCGCATCAACGGTGTTGGACATGTTTTCCATGTCGGAAACGGTGATTTCTGTTCGGGTGTAAGAACTGCGGAACTGCATACCGGAGCGGGCCCCGGTTTTTCTGTCCCAGAGAATCTGGGCGTAACCGGAGTAGTCGCTCTTATCTTTGTTGGCGGAAAAGGGGTTACCCGGCGGGGAGTACTCAGTGATTGATGAACCGGCAAGCTGACCCTGCAATGAAAACTGGTCGGTATAAGCGTTCAGCCAGTCGGCTCGGAAACCGCCGCTGCCGGTAGTCCAGTCAGTAGAGCCTTTTTCTGTCCGTCCACGGATGCGGTAGTTTTTACCCGGCTCATATTCGCCTTTGGCAAAAACGGCCATGGTTGCGTTTTCGGAAATGTGTATGCCTTTGCGCAGGTATTGGCTGACCCCGTCCGTTCCGGCGGTGGTCACGCTGCGGTTGCCCTGTATTTCTGCGGCGGATTTGGTAATGACGTTGATTACGCCGTTGAAAGATTCGGAACCCCAGAGGCTGGTCCATGGTCCGCGAATGACTTCGATTCGTTTGACCTGCTGGATGGGCAGGTTCTGGCTGGACCAGATTACCCCGTGGAAATAAGGCGAAGTGATCGGGCGGTTGTCCACCAGAATGAGTTGCTTGCTGTTGAAAGTGCCTGAAAATCCCCTGACCCCGATGGACCATTTGTCCGTATCAGTACGGGTAACCACCACGCCGGGAACTGTGCGCAGTGCTTCGGGAACCGATCTGGCTCCGCTGCGTTTGATATCCTCCTCGGTGAGGATGGTGTATGATCCGGCAATATTTTCGAGGGATTGCTTGCGTTCGGAAGGGGAAACCATTTCGACCTGCAGGAGGTCTTCAAGGTCAAGGCTTTCCAGTTCAGCAGAGACATCCTTGTCTGCTGCAAAACTTGGCGGTGTTCCGGCCACCATGGCCAGAATCATGAGAGAGAGGGCAACAACTGCCAACCGCAATCGGATCATGCCTCGGCCTGATTCCTCGCGGTCATCATGTATCCGCGTCCACGGATGGTCTTGATTGAAACGGAATCGCCGATTTTACGGCGCAGATTGCTCATATGCACGTTAAGCACATAGTCATCAAAGTCGGCGGTTCTGCCGAGAGCGATTTCCATGAGCTCGTCACGTTCAATGAGTTTACCGCAGCTGGCGGCCAGATGTTCGATGATGCTGAATTCAGCAGCTGTGAAGTGGGTGTCGATTCCGCGTACCTGAATGGAATGGGAATCAAGGTTGATGTCCAGTCCCCCGACCTTAATATTTCCTTTGGAGGAGGGGGTGATGCTCGGGGATTGCGGGGCCATGGAGCAGCGGCGCAGGGATGCGCGCATGCGGGCCAGCAGTTCTCTCAAAGGGAAGGGTTTGCAGATGTAGTCGTCGGCACCCATTTCAAGCCCCACAACCCTGTCTACTTCATCCCCTTTTCCGGTGAGCATGATAACCGGAACAGTTGAGTCCAGCCGGATTTTTTCCAGCACGTTCAGCCCGCTGATGTCAGGCAGGACAATGTCCAGCAGAATGAGATCATAGTCTTCATTGCCGAATGCCTTGAGTCCCTCCTTTGCTGTGCACTTGTGCTGCAGGCTGTAGCCTTCGCCGTCCAGATAGGTGGATAAGAGTTCCCCCATTTCCGGGTCGTCGTCGATAAGAAGTATCTTGTTCATATATATTCTCCTACAACAGATACTATGTGTTTAGAAGGGATAAGCAAATAAGTTTAGTGTAAATAAATGTTAAATAGATTAAGAAATGTTAAGATAAGGAATATTTGTCTATAGTGTCTGAAATTTGGGGCTGGAAGAAAATATTTCCGCCATAAACGTTCTTTACCTCCGCTGCGTATAAACAGGTAAAGCAGGTGAATCGGTCTCCTGCTGAAAGTGCAAGGATGTACGATACAACACGGAGGTTTTTTATGTCTTTAATCATTAACAACAATACCGTTGCAAATTCAACAGCCAGACACCTTAATGATGCATACAGTGCTCTCGGTTCTTCTACTGAGAAGATGTCCTCGGGGCTGCGCATTAACTCTGCAGCGGATGATGCGGCCGGTCTTGCTGTGCGCGAACTCATGCGTTCGGACATTTCCACCCTGCAGCAGGGTGTGCGAAATGCAAACGACGGTATCTCCATGATCCAGACTGCTGACGGCGCACTCGGCGTAGTGGATGAAAAGCTTATCCGCATGAAGGAACTGGCGGAACAGGCCGCAACCGGTACTTACACCGAAGAACAGCGCGGACTCATCGACAGTGAGTATCAGGCCATGGCTTCGGAAATCACCCGAATCGCCAGTGCTACCGACTTCAACGGTATTTATCTGCTCAACGGCAACTGCTCCGGCGACAACGCTGTTACCATCCACTTCGGAACCGGTAATGACAGCGCGGAAGACAAGTATGACGTTGAGATCGGTACCTGCACCGCATCCGCTCTCGGTATCGGTAACCAGAGTGTCGAAGGTGCCGGATTTGCCGTTTCCACTCAGGAAGCTGCGCAGCAGTCTCTGGCAGCACTTGATGCCGCCATTACTTCCAAGGATAAGGTCAGGGCGAACCTCGGTGCTCTTGAGAACAGGCTTGACGCTACTATCTCCAACCTTGAGATTCAGGGCGAAAACCTGCAGGCCGCCGAATCCCAGATCTCTGATGTTGATGTTGCAACCGAGATGACCAACTACTCCAAGCAGCAGATCATTACCCAGTCCGCAGTATCCATGCTGGCGCAGGCCAACTCCCTGCCCCAGATGGCATTGTCACTCATCGGCTAATTAGTCAACTAATGGCCTCCGGCGGCACCGCTGTTCTCAACAGCCACTAAACTCAAAGCAAAGCTTTTCGTTAAGAGTCTGTAAGGCCTGCCGGGGGCCTTAAACCCTTTTCCAAAAGGGTTTAAGAATCCCAAAACGTTTTATTAGGCTTCGCCGATTTAATTGACAAAAGGTCCGGTTTTGCCGGGCTTTTTTCTTTTGTGCAAGCATAAGGCCGTAGTTCCGAGTAGCTGGAGCTGCGGCCTTTTTGCGTTCTTAACCGGGCATTTGTTTCCGGCAAAAACTTCCCCCCCTCTGCACTTCGCCCCCCTGCACATCTCTAATTAGCCAAATCGAATTAAGTTTCATTAATTTCAGGCCTTTTTCATTAATCCTCCTGAAGAAAGTTAACTTTTCTTGAATGTAATCTGATTCATTCTGAATGCAATCTGATGTCAATTTAATGTTGTCAGGAATGCAAGTTGCTCAATTATAGGCAGTAGGAGGAATTATGAATACTTACATTAAAGAAAATCTGACATGCAATTCTGTTGATGTAGTGAATAGTTTTTTTAGAGACAATAGTCTCTTTATTAAAAATGTTGTCAGCAAGTTTTTATTCACAAAATATAATGGGGCATCAAAAGTTGATGTCGATGAAGTGTGTCAGGAAATAGCATTAAAGATAATTAAAAATAATTATATTTCAAAATATTCCTCTGAAAAAAGCTCTCTTAATACTTGGTTATACATCATAAGCCGTTCTGTGTCTGTGGATTATATGAGAAAAATAAATCCCATATATACTAATGTAGATGACTTGGAAGAAATTCCAGAGATAGAAAATGAACAAGTAGATTTTAATCTTCCTGATGGACTTCTTTCAAAAAGACAGAATGAAGTTGTGACAATGATTTTCTGGGGAGATTTAAAGGCAGTTGAAGTGGCGCAGCAGTTGGGTATTACCTCCCGCACAGTGCGCTGCATCAAGCATCAGGCAATTCAAAAACTTCGCCGCCATTTTTCAGCAGGCGACAAGAGGAGGGTCGTATCATGAGCAGTATAGATACCACCAGTTATTACAGTAGTTTGACCGGGTCTGATACGACCGGCTCCACAACTACAACCAGCGATAATACCTCACTTGATCAGGTGGACTTCCTGACCCTGCTGACCACCCAGCTGGAATATCAGGACCCTACCAACCCCGTGGATAACACGGAAATGGTCAGCCAGATGACCAACTACTCCATGCTCGATGAAGACGTGCAGCAGAATGAAAATCTGGAAACCATCATCAATCAGCTGGATTCCCTCTCGGCACTGAGTACCTCCGGCTACATCGGCGAGGAAGTCATGGCTGACGGCGGAATCATCACCGTGGAAGACGGTTCGGGCAGCGACATAACCATCGACCTGCAGGAAGATGCCGCCACCCTCGGTCTTAATATTTACGACTCTGAAGGCACTCTTGTGGACACTCTTTATTACACCGACGTTGAAGCAGGAACCCATGAGATTTCCGGTGAAGATCTGCTCAGCAGTGCCAACATCGAATCGGACGGAACCTACGTGGCCATGGCCTTTGCCAGCGATGCCGATGACGCCTCAGTAGAGGTTTACGTCAAGTCCGCCGGGACCATCACCGCAGTTGATCAGGATGATTCAGGCAACACTACCCTGACCCTTGATGACGGACGCGAAGTCTCAATTACCGACGTTACTTTTATTTAAATAAATTTAATAAACGCAGGAGTGAAAAATGGGTATCACCAGTTCTCTTTATACCGGAATTTCAGGCCTTAATGTTAACTCTCAGGCAACCTCAGTAGTTTCCAACAACCTCGCAAACTCTTCCACCGTGGGTTTCAAAGGTTCGGATGCGGTCTTCGAGGATGTTTTCTACTCCACCATCACCACCGGAAGCGGACTTTCGCAGGTTGGTAACGGTGCCGGGGTTTCCACCATCAACACCGATTACACTCAGGGGTCTTACGAAGATTCCAGCGTGTCCACCAACGTGGCTCTCAACGGCGACGGCTATTTTATAGTAGTGGACCCGGACACCAGCACCACTTACTACACCCGCGCCGGGAACTTTGATTTCGATAAAGACGGCTATCTGGTCGATCCTTACGGCAATCAGGTGCAGGGTTGGGAAATCGAAGACGGTACTGCTTCCGGTGTTTTGACCACCATCCAGCTGGACCAGTCCCAGTCACCGCCGAAAGCGACTTCCGAGATCAGCCTGACCATGAACCTCGATTCCCAGAGTGTGGATGAGGCGCAGACCGCAAATCCTTACACTTCCCTGTTCGAGCTTTATGACGGCACCAATAATCCGCCGCTGGATGATTCCCAGTACAGCTATTCCACCACCATGACTGTTTATGATGAAAACGGTTCCGCCCATGACATGACTTATTACATGGACCCGGTGGATGTGGATGCTGACGGTAACATCGTCTGGGAATATGTTGCCGCTTACGAAACTGAAGATGACATGCGCACCACTGCCGACGGTGTGGACATGAACACCACCAGCGGTGCCGGGCTGGCCATGACCGGAACCCTGACCTTCAACTCCGAAGGTCAGATGACTTCCATGACCGCCTTCACTCTTTCCAATGCCGCCACTTCCACCGAAACCAAGGATGCTGACCAGTGGGGGCTGGCCGATCTAAGCCCTGAAGGTTATCCGCAAGTAAACCTCAATTTCACCGGAAGCGCAGACGGTCAGGATGTTTCCATCAACTTCGGTATGTCCAGCGATAATGCCACCTGGGATACTTCCGGCGGTATCGATTCTCTCGACGACATAACCGCAGCCACTGACTATTCGGACCTGCCCTCATTCACCGACTACACCCTCGAACTGGGCGCGACCACCAGTTACTCCGACAGCTCCTCGGCCACCTACAGTGTGGGACAGGACGGTTATCCCACCGGGTCTCTCGTATCCGTAGAAGTGGATGAAAACGGTATTCTTGTCGGTAACTATTCCAACAGCCAGTCCATTGAACTCTACCAGCTCGGTCTTGCCGACTTCACCAACGAAGGCGGGCTTACCGCAGAAGGCGGCACCTTGTTCCGGGCCACCACCGAGTCCGGTGAGGCCATTATCGGAACCGCCGGGTCCGCCGGATTCGGAACCGTGGTCTCAAATTCCCTTGAAGCCTCAAACGTGGACCTCGCATCACAGATGACGGAGTTGATCATCATCCAGTCCGCGTATCAGGCCAACAGTAAAGTCGTAACTACAGCAGATACTTTGCTGCAGACTGCGATTTCACTCAAAAGCTAATTAACGCAATGACAAACAGACGATAGCAGCGAAGCTTATTAAAAGTTTTTGGGATTCTTAAACCCTTTTTGCAAAAAGGGTTTAAGCCCTCGGAGAGCCGCCGGAGGCCACATCATGAGTTTAACAAATGCAATGTCCATAGGTGAGAAGGCAGTTGCCAATGCGCAGGTCTCGATCAACACGACCAGCAACAACATCGCCAATGCCGAAACCGAGGGTTACCAGCGTGCTGATGCGGTTTACGACAGCACGGGCAATATCACTGTTTACGGTGACAGCCTCGGAACCGGCGCGGATATCATTGCGGTTCAGGCCAATTGGGACAGCTTTATTGAGAAGCAGTACCTTGCGGCCTCGGCTGATCTGGCCTCCAGCGAAATACAATCCAAATATCTGACCCAGATGGATTCCATCTTCAACCAGACGGACGAAGAAGGTCTGGCTGCAGCGCAGGATGAATTCCTGAGCGCGTGGAACGACCTTTCCACCTACCCGGACTCTCTGGCCGAACGTGAAGCCTTACTGGGCGAAGCGGATTCGCTGGTTTACGCGCTGAATTCCACTTCTTCGGAACTCAAGGATATGTCCGCCAGCGTGGAATCGGAAATTATCGAGCAGGTCGATACCGCCAATGAGCTGATTGATTCCATCGGCCTCTTGAATGAGCAGATAGCAGCCAACCCGGACAATTACGAGCTGGTCGCCAGTCGGGATCAGGCCATCCGTGAACTGGATGAACTCATCGGGGTGGAAGTACTCAGCTACGAAGACGGTTCCACCAAGGTTTATACCGAAACCGGTCAGCCGCTTGTTGAGGGTGAGGAAACCCATCACCTCGCAGTGGCATATGATTCAGATACTTCAAAGACCGGGCTGTTCTGGGAATCAGGTTCCGGTGCGCTGATCGACATCACCCCCATGAACGATGCTGACGGCGATCCGGTCTCCGGACGCACCGACAGCGGCTCAATTGCCGGGCTGTTCATTACCCGTGATGAGTACATCCAGCCCACGCTGGACAAGATTGATGATTACACCTCGGCTTTGATCTGGGAAACCAACGTGACTCATTCGCAGGGTGCGGGCCTGGAACCGCATACCTCAGTGGAAGGAACTTACAGTGTGGATGACCAGACCGCAGTGCTCTCAAACAGCGGATATGATTTCGCAGACAAGATTACTTCCGGCGAGTTCTCCATCTATATCTACGATGCTGATGGCAATGTAACCGGAAATTCTTCCATCGCTGTCGATCCTTCAGCGGATTCGCTGGATGACGTTGCAGCCGACATCAACGCAGCATTTGCGGGAACCCTGACTGCTTCGGTTAATTCCGACGGTGAGCTGGAAATTGATGCCGTGGGTGACGCTTCATTTGAATTCGGGGAAGACAGTTCCGGTTTTTTGGCAGCTGTGGGAATCAATACCTTCTTTGAAGGCAGCTCTGCCGGGGATATTGCAGTTAATGATTATGTGTCTTCAGACCCTTCACATCTCAATGCCGGACAGGTCGGTGATGACGGAACGGTTTCATCGGGAAGCAATGATACTGCCAAGAGCATAAACGATTTGCTGAGCGGGACCGTATCAATAGGTGAGGGGGCTTCTGCAACGAACGCGTCTTTGACCGAATATCTGGCAGCCATTGTTTCCGATGTGGGGGCTGCGGCGTCCACAGCTGAAACTCAGGTTACCTGCGATACCGCTGCAGCCCAGATTTATGCCGACCAGCAGGAATCCGTAAGCGGGGTGAATGTGGATGAGGAACTGGTCAGCCTGACCAAGGCTCAGCAGCAATATGAGGCGGCCTGTCAGATTATTTCGGTTACCCGTGAGATGATCGATACCATTCTGGGTATTGTTTAGTGTTTGAATAAAAATATTTGAGTTTTTCTCAAAAATAAACAGGGGTTTATTTTTGAGGGTGTTGTCTCAGGAGGCAGTCATGAGAGTAAGTACTTCACAGATTTATGACCAGAGCATGAACAACGTAACCAGGTCGTTGTCTGATTATCTGAATGTCAACGAACAGGTGGCAACTCAGAAAAAGCTTAATGCCCCCTCCGATGATCCGGCAGGTATGGGCAATGTGGTCAACCTGCGCAGCTACGACCAGACTCTGGAAAGCTATTACAACAACACCGAGTACGCCGGAAGCCTGCTGGGCACAGCGGACGGTCTGCTCAGTGAAGCCAGTGAAGTCATGATTTCCGTTAAGGAGCAGGTGGAGCAGGGTTCCACCGGGACTTATACTGACGACCAGCAGCAGTCCATGGCCGTTAATATGATCGGCTATCAGGATGCCATGCTGGCTATCGCCAATGCGGAACTGGGTGACGATTATCTTTTTTCCGGTGAGTCAACGGATACCGCGCCTTATGAGTATGTACCCGGTGTGACCGTGACCGGGGATTCCCCGGCAGAAAGTGATTTTGTCTCTTTCACAGGTTCTCTGGATGACCCGGTAATTGTTGAATTCACCTCGGACGGTACCATCGGCACCGATGCAGTGGATTACCGCTATTCGCTGGATGGCGGCAACTCATGGCTGACCGGGACCATGGACGGCACGGCTACGCCCCCGGACACCACCATGGAACTGGGAGATGTATCCGTGGAAATGAACGCGGGGACAGCGGTCACTGCTTATGATTCGGATGACAAAACAGGCGGGCAGTTCGTGGTCCGTAATTCCATGCAATACAACGGGGCGGATGAAGCCATGGCAATCAATATTTCCGAGAGTACCGAGCTGGAAGTAAATTCCGTGGGCAGTGATATTTTCGGCGGCATTGATCCTGACACCGGGGAGCCGTTTCCGGACCCGAATATGTTTGAAGCCATGAGTGATTCCATCGCTTACATGTGGATCGGGGATGAGCACGGCACGGCGACTACCCTTGAAACCATAGATGACGGCTACAACAATATGCTCATTGAAACATCCAATGTAGGTGCCCGTGAGGAAAAGGCCGATTTTACCGGGCAGAGTCTGGAGCTGACCCGTGAACGGGTGGCCTCGGCTATCAGCGATGAAGAAGATGCGGACAGTGCGGAACTGAGCGTGGAACTCAGCCGGGCGGAGTACATCTATAATGCGGTGCTCAGTTCAACATCGAATGTTATCAGCATGTCGATCATGAATTATTTGTAATTTTTTTATCACAAGGACGTGAATCATGGCAGTAGCATCAGTTTCTACCGGCACTTACGAGCCCACCAGTACTTCCGGAGGTTTCAAGATCAACGGACTCGGAGACGGCACGGACTGGACCGATCTCATTGCTGCTTCTGTGGAGGCGGAAAGCTATGAGCTTGATCAGTATAAGGAAGATCTGGAAGAAGCGGAAGCAATCTCGGAGCTTCTTGAAGCACTCAATGAAGAGGTCATTGCTCTTTCTACTACTCTGCAGGGCTTTGACGAGATGGATGAATTTATGTCCTACTCCGTGGCAACCACCGGGGAGGGCGAGGTGCAGGCTGCCATTGAGGACGGAGCCACCGAGGATTCCTACAATGTTGTCGTAAACCAGCTGGCCCAGAAGGATGTCTGGATTTCAGAAGGGATGTCCATTACCTCTTCCGATCAGCAGATTATTTCAGCGGACTCTTCCATCACCCTGTCTTATGCCGGGGAGGACATCACCATGGATGTCACCGCCGGAACCACGGCACAGGAACTGGTGGACCAGATCAACAGCGACCCGGATTTTGATGACAAGATAAGTGCCTCCCTGATCAGCGATGGTGATAATTATTACCTCAAGTTCAGCGGTGCGGATACAGGTGCGGATAATGCCATAGTGCTTACTGATTTGAGTGCTATTGACGGTTATTCCGGTACTTCTTTCACCAATACCCAGACCGCCCAGAACTGCCAGATGAAGGTGGACGGATTCCCGTCCGGAGCGGATGAGTGGATTGAGCGGGATTCCAACACAGTTGATGATGTTATCGACAATATGACCCTGACCCTCAATGCAACTACGGATTCGGCCGGTATCAATCTAGGAGTTTCTTATGATACGGATGCCATGATCGAAACTATTGAGACTTTTGTCTCCGAAGTGAATCAGCTGTTGTACGACCTGTTGGATGTAACCGGAGAGCTTACCGATGTTGATGATGAAGATGACGGCACAGTTTATATCAATGATGCCACCCTCGGCCTCGTCTATGACTCCATCAAAGATGCTTTGACTTCTGCGGGACTCGGTTTTCAGTACTATGACAGTGATACCGGGGAAGGAGATTTGTTTGCTTCTCTGTCAGCCATTGGAATAACCACCGACAGCACTGAAGGTTCATCCACTTTTGGGCAGTTGCAGGTTGATTATGATGAGCTTGAGGAAGCACTGGCCGAGGACCCGGAAGCCGTGGGGCTGCTTTTTGCCGCCAACGGAGAAGCGGAAACGGACAGTTCCGACCTGCAGGTCATTTCCACCATTTCCGGCCTGACCGGTGCGGGGGAATATGACGTGGAATATACTGTTTCCGGCGGAGCAATCTCTTCGGCCACCATTAACGGCGTGGATATGTTCATAGATGGAAATACGATTCTGGCAGGCAGCGACAGCGATGCCAACGGTCTTTATCTGGAGGTTTCGGATTTGACGGATGGATCATATTCCAGCACAGTTACAGTGAAGCAGGGCAAGTGCAGCCAGCTTGCTGACCTCTGCTCGGCTGTGACTGATGTTTCCACCGGAAGTATTCCTTTGCTCTCCGCAAGTTATGCCGATCTGACCAGCAAGCTTGAAAGTGATATTTATGACGAAGAAGCAAGGATCGATGCATACCAGACCCGGTTGGAAGAAAAATATTCCGCTCTGGATACGATGCTTTCTTATTATTCAAGCGTGGAGAGCCAGCTCGAAACCACTTTGGCTTCCCTTGATTCAAGCTAAAAACGGACTTGATGCATGAGATGAAAAACGACCATAAGCTGATTTATTCTTCGCCCAAAGAGGGGCTGGAAGTGCTCTCATGCAGTAGCGGGCGGGAGTTCAAAAGCCATCTGCATGACGGGTACGTGCTCTGGCTCAATTCCGAATCCGGGGAGAAGTACAGCCTTAAAGGCTGTACCGGTATCCTGCAGCCCGGTTCCATCAGCATCATCGAGCCGGAAACCATCCATTCCAACAGCCCTTGTTGTACCGAGCACCGTCATCTGCGCAGTTTTTATTTTTCCGAAGAATTCGTCCGTTCCCTGAATTTGAAGTTGCTGGGCAGTGAAAACGCACCCTCGCCATTTCGCAACAACCTGCTGGAGAATAGGAAGCTCTGGTTGTCTCTCTCAAATCTGCACCACAAACTGCTCAACACCGCCCATAAGCTGGAAACTGATGAATCCATTCTCTCTGTACTTTCCGGTCTGTATAAAAATATTGATGAGCGTGATTATATCCCCGGCAGCGAGGACAAGCGGGTCGATATGGTCATTGACTACCTGCACGCCAACATCGACGGCAACCTTTCTCTTGCCGAACTCGCTGATCTGGCCGGATGTACTGAATTTCATCTGATCCGTATTTTTCGCAGCCACAAAGGGCTGCCGCCGCACTCTTTCCTGATTCAGCTGCGGCTTGAAAAGGCCCGCAGGCTTCTCGCTGCCAATTCCAATATCGCCGATACCGCCATTCAGTGCGGATTTTCCGACCAAAGCCATCTGACCAGATTATTTAAGAATCGTTACGGACTTACTCCCCGCCAGTATCAGAAGAGTATTTGATGCGCTGTCGCGCTTTAAGAATTAAAAGATGATGCCTCCGGCGGCTTAAACCCTTTTGCAAAAGGGTTTAAGAATCCCAAAACCTTTTGTTAAGCTTCGCCGGATAGATTTATCAATCGTCACTGATGTCAATTTTATTCAATATTCATAATTCCGGTTTCGTTATTCTCTCCCCACGATAACAACATCTCAAGGAGAAGAATAATGGATACAATCAGCTGGAATGATTTTGAAAAGGTAGAGCTTCGGGTCGGGAAGATCGTTGAGGCCCGGGTCTTTGAAGAAGCCCGCAACCCTGCCTATATCCTGCATATAGATTTCGGGCCGGAAATCGGCATGCGCAAATCAAGTGCCCAGATTACCAAGCTTTATTCTGTGGAAGAACTGCCCGGCAAGCTCGTGGTGGGTGTGGTCAATTTCCCCAAAAAGCAGATCGGGCCGCTAATGTCCGAGTGCTTGGTGACCGGATTCCATAATGAAAATGGCGAGGTTGCACTCTGCGTGCCGGATAAGGAAGTGCCGCTTGGGGCGAAGCTTTGTTAATTTGCAACAGCTAATTTCTGTTCATCGGCAGGTTCCCACCATGCAGTGTGTGTGGATTTGCCGGGTATGCAGAATTCGCCCATCTGCGGGGTCAGCAGCTTAATCCCTTGTGCTGCTGCCAGAGCGGACACCCTGCGGATGGGCTCATCCCACTTGTGAAAGGCCAGGTCGTAAGCTCCCCAATGTACCGGGAGCATGTATTTTCCACCCAGTTCAAGGTGCGCCTGTACGGATTCCTCGGGCATCATGTGCACGTCTTTCCAGCCTTTGTCGTAGGCACCGCATTCAACCATGGTCAGGTCGAAGGGACCGTATTTCTCGCCTATTATTTTAAAACGTTCATCGTATCCGCCGTCGCCGGTGTAATAGGCACTGTGTTTGCTGCCTTTAAAGATGAAAGAAGCCCAGAGGGTTTTGAACCTGTCACCCAGACCTCGCCCTGAAAAATGCTGCGTAGGAGCGGCAATGATCTCCACATCCTTGATAATGATGGATTCATCCCAGTCCAGTTCCACAATCTGTTCCGGCTTGCAGCCCCATTTGCGCAGGTGCGAACCGACTCCCAGCGGAACGATGAAAAGCTTGGTGCGCGGGGCAAGGTGCTTGATGGTTGACATTTCCAAGTGATCGTAATGATCGTGGGAAATGACCACTGCGTCCACTTCCGGGAGTTCTTCGCGTGCGATTGGAGCGGCCTGAAAACGGTTGACCGTGAACGGCACCGGGGAGGCATTGCCGAAAACCGGGTCGATAAGCAGCCGAACCCCGTCAATGTCCAGAATCATGGAGGAATGACCCAGCCATGTGACCTGCAAATCTGCGGGCTGGGCAGGGAATGATTCTTTGGTAAGATGATAGTAGGGCAGTTTTTCAGCGGGCTTGCGGCTGAGGTCAAAGAAGAAGTTGATCATTTTGCCGAAGGTAAAGCCTTCCACTGTCATATTGACCGGATGCTCGTTGATGAAGGTGCCGTTTTCGAAATGGGTTGATTTTTCATACATGGTGCTTTCCTCAAGAGACGGGGCGTGGCCCATCTTGGAGCAGGCCGGGATTCCGATGGAAATCCCGGCTGCTGCCAGCAAAGTGAGTATATAAAGTATTGCTTTTTTCATTGAGTTTTAATTTAAGTGGTAATTAAGGCTTAATCCTCAGACTTTTGTCTAATTCATGGCCTGCGCAGCCATTTTGGCTGCTTTTTTTCGGGCCGCGCGTTCCTTCCAGCTTTCCTGTAAAGAACATAGCGTGGGCACGACCACGAGGGTCAGCACGGTGGCGATGGCCAGCCCGAAGATTACGGCTACGGCCATGGGGCCCCACCACTGGGAGGTCTCACTGCCCATGTCAAGACGCATGTTGATGAAGTCGAAGCTCACTCCTGTCGCCATGGGGATCAACCCCAGCACGGTGGTGATGGCGGTGAGCAGTACCGGGCGGAAACGGGTCAGCCCGGCTTCGATGAGTGCTTCGCGGGCATTTCGGCCCTGTTCCTTGAGCTGTTCAAAATAGTCAATAAGCACGATGGCGTTGTTGACCACGACCCCGGCGAGGGAGAGGACCCCGACCCCGGTCATGATGACCCCGAAGGCGGTCCCGGTAACCAGCAGCCCGACCATGACCCCGCCCAGCGAAAGGATGACCGCAGTCAGGATGATGAACGGGGTGGCAATGGAGTTGAACTGGGTGACCAGTACGATGAAGATCAGGAACAGTGCCCCGGCAAATGCTTTTTCAAGGAATGCGGAGGCCTTGGCCTGTTCTTCCTGCTCCCCGGTGAATTTGTAGGAGTAGCCGCGAGGCAGTTCTATGCCGGATACCGCCGCATTGATGTCGGCGATTACTTCTTCGGCCAGACGTCCCGAGACATCGGCGGAGATGGTTACCACCCGTTTCTGGTCAATGCGGTTGATACCGCCGAGGCCCCCGCCCATGGTTACATCGGCAAGGCTGGTGATGGGGATCGGTTCACCCTTGGGGCCGGACACGGTGATGCGCCGGATATCTTCAAGGGAATCGCGGTTATGCTTGGGCAGACGGGCCACAATATCGTATTCGTCCTTGCCTTCGCGGTAGACCCCGACCTTAAAGCCGTTGATGGCGGTCTTTACGGCCTGTGCGATGGTGAAGGCGTCAAGGCCCATGATAGCCGCTTTTTCCTTGTCCACATCCACGCGGATTTCCGGTTTGGCGGAGATATAGTTGTCTTTAAGGTCCACCAGTCCGGGGACGTTTTTAATGGCCCGTTTGAAGGATCCGGTGATTTCACCTAGCTTACGCAGGTCCTTGCCGTAAATTTCCATGTTGATGGCACTGCCTGTGGGCGGGCCCATCTTTTCCGGTTCCGCGCGAACTTCCGCGCCCCGGATGGCGTGTTGCAGACGTCCGCGGATTTCATCGGTGATTTCGGATGAAGGGCGGCTGCGGTCCTGAATATCAAGGTAATCGAGTTTCACAAGGCTGTAGTGGGTGCCGATTTCATCAGACTGCCCGGATTCACCTGTGTTGGCGATGACGTATTCAATATCCGGGTATTCTGCTGCGATTTTTTCGACAACTTTAACAAACTGGTCCGAGGCTTCAAGGTTGGTCCCCACCGGGGCCTTGATTTTGACGTCTGAACGTTTTGGCTCGGTTTTGGGCAGGAATTCCACCCCGCGTCCGAACATGCCGAAGCAGACTGTGGATGCAACGAGGAAGCCGAAGGAGAAAAGCACCACCAGTATCCTGTGGTCCAGGGACCATTCAAGGATGGGGCGGTAGAAGTTCTTCAGGGTTTCCATCATGCGGTCGATGAAGCCGGGGTTGGCGTTTTCGTCCTGCTTGGGCACATCCTGAAACTTTGCCGAAAGCACCGGGTTGATAACCAGAGCCACAAAGAGCGATGCAATCAGGGCAATGATAACGGTGATGGGCAGGTAGCTCATGAATTCGCCCATGATTCCGGGCCAGAAGACCATGGGGAAAAACGCGCCCACGGTAGTCAGGGTGGAGGCGATAACCGGCCATGCGACCTCGTCGGTGGCATCCATGGCTGCCTGAAAACGGGATTTACCCATGCCCATGTGGCGGTAGATGTTTTCGACCACAACAATACCGTTATCAACCAGCATGCCGAGGCTCAGGATCAGCGAGAAGAGGATGACCATATTCAGGGTGTAGGAGAAAATCTCCAGCACAGTGAAAGTGATCAGCATGGACAGCGGAATCGCCAGCGAAACAAACAGGGCCGAGCGTCCGCCGATAAAGGCGAAGACTACGATGAGCACCAGCAGCAGTCCGGTAATGATGTTGTTCTGCAGGTCGGCAACCATCTGGCGGATTTCATCGGACTGGTCCGCGGTCATATCGATCTTCAGGGTCGGCGGCAGAATCTGCTGCTCTTCCCTGATGATTTCCTTGGTTGTATCAATGATACGGATGATATTTTCCCCGGCCCGTTTTTTCACTTCAATGGTTACACTCCGGATTCCGTTAAAGCGGCTTTTGGAGGTCGGGTCTTTGTAGTGGTCACGGATGGTGGCGATGTCGCGCAGGTAGATGGGGCGGCCGTCTTTTTCGTAGACCACGATTTTATCAATTTCGTCCGGGTGCTTGAAATCTTCCGGCACACGCACGAGGTATTTGGATTTGCCGATTTCAACGGACCCGCCGGGGGTGTTTACGTTGGCATTCTTCAGCGCATTCAGCAGGCTGGAAATGGGAATGTTGTAGTAGGCCACGCGGTCCATATCGAATTCCACGTGAATTTCACGTTCCAGTCCGCCGATGATCTTGGCATCGAGCACGCCCTGTACTGATTCAATGCGGTCTTCCAACTGCTCGGCAAAGACTTTCAGCCGTTTCAGAGAGAACGGGCCGGATAGGACCACGTTCAGGATGGGCTGTTCCGAGAGGTTGACCTCGTTGATGACCGGTTCGTCGGGCAGGTCTGCGGGCAGGTCCGGTTTGGCCTGATCCACCTTGTCGCGGACCTTTTGCAGGGCGTCGTCGATATCCACATCGGGGTTGAATTCAACTTTGATGATGGATACCCCGTCATCGGAAATGGAGGAAATCTCCTTGGTCCCGGAAAGCCCTTTGAGCTTGCGCTCGATGGGCATGGTGATCAGGGTTTCCATGTCTTCCGGGGCCACGCCTTCGAAATTTGTCTGTACAAAGATGTAAGGGATGGTGATATCCGGATCACTCTCGCGGGGCAGGGATGCGTAGCTCGAAATCCCGGCGATGATGATGAAAACAAGCAGGACCATTACGGTGGACTGCCTGTTCAGTGCTGCCTTGTTGATAATCACTGGGTCACCACCTTCATGCCGTCTTCAACCATGGTATGCCCGGCGGTGATCAGTTTTTCCCCGGCCTTCAGACCTTTGGTGATCTGGGCGCGGTCGCCGTCAATTATGCCGAGTTCAACTGTGCGCACGTGGGCCAATCCGTCTTTTTCCACGTAGATGATCCTTTCACCGCCCTGATTGATAATGGCGGAAAGGGGAGTAGTCACGGCATCGGTCACGGTGCGGCGCAGCAGGGAAACACGGGCCAGCATTCCGGCGCGGATTTCCCCGGCCTTGTTGTCGGTGAGTACTTTTACTTCAAAAGTCTTGGAGAAACGGTCCGCCTTGAAGGAGACGAAATCAATCACGCCTTCCCATTTTTTGCCGGGCAGGGCGTCTACAGATACGGACACTTTCTGCCCTTTCTTGATATATGAAATATCCATTTCAGGCACGTTGATGTAGGTTTTGATGGTGGATGAATCCACGATATCAACCACATTGGCACCCACTTCCAGACGTTCGCCGCGGTCAATGTAACGCTTGTTGATCACCCCGGAGATGGGCGCGCGCACAATACCGTATTCAACGTTGACCATCATTTCTTTAAGCGAAGCTTCACTCTGCTCCAGTTCGGCCTTGATCTGGTCGTACTCCTCCTGGGCCAGCACGCCTTTGTTGAGCAGTTCCTTGCGGCGGCGCAGCTGTTCGGCAGCGAGTTTTTTGGCCGCCTTGGCTCGGTCGAATTTAGCTCCGCTGGAGGCTCCATCCAGACGGGCGATGAGCTGGCCTTTGCGTACAGTGTCACCTTCTTTTACTCCCAGCCAGACCACGGTCCCGGCGGATTCGGAAGACACGCAGACGTCTTTGTCCGGTACTGTCTCACCGGGCAGGGTCAGCATATCTTCAATTGTGACCGGAACAACTTCAACCACGCCGACCCGGATTGCTTTTTCCGGGGCAGCAGTGCTGGCTTCGGTCTTGGGGTCCGAGTCACAACCGCAGATGGCGAAAAGCATTATTAGCAGTGAGAGGGGAATGAAATGTCTATTTTTCATTGTATTTTTCCTTAATGGCTTTCAGGGAGCCGAGGATGAAGGTGGTGTAAAAATCTATCATGAATTCAAGCTGTTCTTCAGAATTGATTTCCCCTTCCGGGTAATGAATAATCATCAGGAAGTGGTGAACGATAACACCGCTTGCTGCCATGCAGGCCTGTTCCAGAATTTTGGGATCGTCCAAGGGGGCCAGCAGGTCCCTGACCATGGGGAAGAGTACTTTTTCTTCAATTGTGTCGTGGCACTTGAAAAGTTCCGGGTCGCAATCTTCAGAGACATACTCTTCAAGTAACAGTCTTATCTGGCGTTTTTTGGTTTTTTCAGGATCATCGTAGGTGCAGAGCGGGTACAGTTCATTGCGTACATATAGCCTGAGTTTTTCTTCCGGCGGCAAAGCCTGCACGGATTCTTCCAGCATGGTGGAATGTTTCATGGACTGATCCATCCACAGCTGCAGCACCTGATAGTAAAGTTTGCGCTTGTCGCCGAAGTGGTAGTTGATGGCCGCCACGTTGGCATCAGCTTCGGCGCAGATATCGCGCACGGTGGTGGCTTTGAATCCTTTTTCACAGAAAACCCGGCTGGCGGCTGCCAGAATCCTGTCCTTGGTGTTTTGATCGCTCATATATTATCTCCAACAATGATTTAAACAACGTTTGAAGTTTTGTATGATTGCGTGTGCGCTTAGTCAAGCAGAATTTGAAACAATGTTTGAATCTTTGTTTCGTGGTTTAGTTTAGCTTTGGGAAGGTGAAATTTTTGTGATTGTGAAGAAATGTAAAAAAAGCTGCTATAAGCGGTTTAACAGTTGACCTGTTGCACTGCCGGGCCTAATATCTTCAAATCCTGTCTCCGGCTCTAACGCATACCTCGCTTTTTCGCCTGACGTTTTTCCGCTTTTTATCTGAATAAATCCGTATCATTTTAATTTAATAACCGTACCGCTATGCCAAATTTTCTTTTCATTACCATGTTGGCGGCTTTTCCCGCCCTTTCAACGGATATGTATCTCCCGGCCCTGCCCACCATTCAGGAGCAGTGGGGTATTTCTTTAGCTGAGGTGAACCTTTCGCTGGTGCTCTTTTTTATTCTGTTCAGTTTTTTCATGCTCATTTACGGTCCGCTTTCCGATAAATACGGTCGCAGACCCGTGCTTATCGGCGGAGTGGGCGTGTATGTGCTGGGCAGCCTGCTCTGCGCTTTATCCACCAATATCTGGTTTCTGGTGGCGGCCCGTATTGTTCAGGCCTGCGGGGCGGCTTCGGCTGCGGCTCTTTCCATGGCACTGGCTAAGGATCTTTACAGCGGCATAGAGCGGCAGAAGGTGCTGGCCTATATCGGGGTGATAATTCCCCTGTGTCCTATGATCGCGCCCATGCTGGGCAGTATGATGCTGGAATTTTTGAGCTGGAAATGGATTTTCGGCTGTCAGGCCGTGCTGGCTTCGCTTGCTTTTTACGGAACGCTGGTCTTTAAGGAACCGGAATTTGAAAAGACCGAGGGCGGGGTTTTGGAAATGCTCGGCCGTTATCTGGTAGTGCTCAAGAACGTTGAGTTCAGCACCTACTGTTTCGCCTTTTCAGTTATCGGCATCGGATTTTTCGGCTTTCTGGCCGGGTCTGCGGATATTTATATTCGTGGTTTCGGACTCACTGAGCAGCAATACGCCATGTTTTTCGGGTTCAATGCTATCGGTTTCATGACCGGATCATTTACCTGCTCAAGGCTGTGTGTGGGCTATTCATCCATGTCTATTCTGCGATTTTCGTTGGCCGGGGTGGTGTTGTCCAGTCTTGGGGTGCTGCTCTTCGGCGGTTCTGAGTACTCATTTGCCGTTCCCATGTTTCTGATGACTTTTTCTATCGGAGTGAGCCGGCCCATCAGCAACCATATGATCCTTGAGACTGTGGACCGGGATGTGGGCGCGGCTTCCGCTCTTTTGACTTTTGCCTATTTTATTCTCGGAGCAGCAGCCATGGAGCTTGTTTCTTTTGATTGGGGGTCAAAGATCGGCACTATCGGGCAGATGGGCATCATCGGCGGGGCGGTTCCACTGCTTTCGCTGTTCTGGGTGACCCGGCGAGTGCGTGGCAGCAGATAGTTTTCTATTCTTTCATAAGAAAATCCCGCGATGTATATACATGCGCGGGATTTTCTTATGCAGTTTACGTTTTATTAATTATTCAGGAATGGAATCAATAAGTTCCAGCATTTCAAGCTCGCTTTCACCTGCGGCAAGCTTACCGATTTTTTCAACTGCTGCTTTGTAGTGGGCAGAATTGGAGTGGAAGTCGAAGGCAGCCTGATCCTTGAATTTTTCCACAAAACGGAACGCGCCGGGAGTGCCGATTACCCGGTGCAGTCTGTATTCCACTGCCCCTTCCTCTGTTGCGGTACCCTTGACCAGTTCACGCAGGACTGCTTCCAGTTCCTGCTCTTTGCCTTCTGCTGCCTGTACTTTTGCGGTAAGTGTTATCATTTCATATCTCCAAGTTGATGTTTAGTTATGGTTGGAAATCTTGTACCCAAGTCTTGTGTAACACAGATCAGCATTTTGGATGAATTATGATGCCATTTCCGAAAATCGCTTGTGTTTGTATGTTCAATCTCATTAAAACTACTAAAAAGGTTTTGGGATTCTTAAACCCTTTTGCAAAAGGGTTTAAGCCGCCGGAGGCGAAGTCTTTTCAATTAAAAGCGCGGTAGCGCATCAACTATCTCTTATGACCAACCAAGATTACAGCAGAGCACGCATTAACAGAGACCGCAATTTTGACGGGAAGTTCTTCTTCGCGGTCAAAACTACCGGGATATTCTGCCGCCCCTCCTGCCCTTCACCACGGGCCAAGGAAGAAAATGTAGTCTATTATGATTCTATTTTTCAGGCTCTTGAAGCTGGATTTCGGCCCTGCCTCCGTTGCCGTCCGGATATTAGTATCGAGTACGGTGCCGGTTATCCATCGTCTCATGAACTGGTCAATGAAGCCCTGCGCATGATTTATGACGGTTTTCTCAACTACCATTCGCTGAGTGATCTGGCAATGGAGCTTGGTATTACGGACCGACACTTGCGGCAGCTGTTTGTGGAGCGGCTGGGCGTGCCTCCGGTAAAGATGGCCCGTTATCATAAGGCTATGTTTGCCCGCAAAATGCTGCTTAATTCAACCGGCTCCATTACCGATATTGCCGCTGCTGCCGGATTCGGTTCTCTGCGCCAGTTCAACGATGTCTTTAAAAACGTCTTCAATATGACACCCACGGCAATGCGCCGGGAGCTGGGACGGTCCGTTGATGCACGGGAAAATACGACCCTGTTTTTGAAGTATGAACAGCCTTTTGATTTCGGGCAGATGCTTTCTTTCATGCGTGAGCGTGCTTTGAAGGGCGTTGAAGTTGTAACCGCAGACAGCTATTGCCGCAGTTTCCGCACAGCCGAGGCCAAAGGATATTTTACGGTTACTGATGATCCCGCGCAGTCCGCCCTGCGTCTGTCCATATTTTCAGAAGACATCAAGTGTTATATGGAAATCTACAACCGGGTGCGGCGCATGTTTGACCTTGATACGGATTTCCGTATTATCGGTGCCCATTTTCAGGGTGATCCGCTGTTGGCAAAAGGAATGATCAATGGACATGTTCCCAGATTGCCCAAGGCTTTTGAACCGTTTGAGTTTATGATCCGGGCCATTCTGGGGCAGCAGATTTCAGTCAAAGCGGCCACCACCATGGCCGGACGTGTGGCGGAAAAAGCGGGACTTGTTTGCGGGGATGATTTTCCGCGAGGGTTGGATTACTTTTTTCCCGGACCGGAAGAACTGGCCCGACTTGATCTTGAAGGCGTCGGACTGACTAATAACCGGCGGCAGACTCTTTCCACTGCGGTTCAAGCGATTCTGAACGGTGCTGTGAAATTGAGTTCAAATCAATCGCTGGAAAATTTTCAGCGCGATTTTTCCAGCCTGAAGGGAATCGGGGATTGGACCGTAAATTATGTCGCCATGCGCGGTTTGGGGCTGCCGGACAGTTTTCCCGCCGGGGATCTCGGGGTGATTAAAGCTCTCGCAGTGGACGGGGTGAAACCTGCGCCCGGGCAGGTGCTTGAAATAGCTGAGAAGTGGCGTCCCTACCGCAGTTACGCAACACTTTGTTTATGGAATTCTCTGGGGAATTAATTATGACCGTATACTATACAAGATTCATGACACCGCTGTGCGAGATAATTCTTGCCGGAAACGAGGATGGTTTATCCCATCTGCATATGCAGACCGGGGAGGGTAAACGCATCTTTGAAATCAGCCCGGACTGGGTGCGTGACGATGAGTTCTTTTCTGAAATACGAGGGCAGATTGAGGAATTCGCAGCCGGAAAGCGGTCCCGATTCGATGTAAAAGTAAATCCGCAGGGCAGTGATTTTCAGAAAAAGGTCTGGTCGGAGCTGTGCAGGATTCCTTGCGGGGAAACCCGCTCATACAAGGAAGTGGCTGCCGCTTTGGGAAATGAAAAAGCGAGCCGGGCTGTGGGAACGGCCAATGGTAAAAATCCCATCCCGCTGATTATTCCCTGCCACCGGGTGATTGCGGCAAACGGAAGTCTGGCAGGATTTGCGCACGGCACAAGAATCAAACAACAATTGCTGGAACACGAAAAGAGCATTAGGCCCTGATAAATTCACTACTCCAGTCCGTCATCAATTTCGACTTTCGGGGAATCTTCTTTCGGTGTGGGATTCTCTTTCTGCTGTTTTTCAAGCATTTTTACGATCTGTCCATGAAGTGAGCGTGACGGCTCAAGGCTGGAATCAAGTCGCAGGCTGAGTTCGGTGTAATTCAGTGCGCTTTCGTAGTCCTTGGCGTAGGTGTATGCGCGGGCCATGTTGTAGTAGAGATTGGCGTCGTTGGGAGTAAAAGTGCATGCCTGATGGTAGGCTTTGATGGCTCCCTGATAGTCTCCGTCCTTGCGCAGCTTTACACCGAGACGGTTGAAGGGGTTGACCGCATCCGGTTCGTTCTGGATGATTTCAATGAACAATTCCTTTACGTTATCAAGGTTGTCCTGAACCGCGTAGATGTCTGCGGCCTTTGTCAGGTAATCCTGATAGCTGTTCATATCTCCTTTGCCTTTGTATGCATCGGCCATGCCTTTATATGCCTCGGCATACATTTCATTGAGGGCTATTGCTTTGTTGAAAGCAATGATGGCCTTGCCGAATTTTTCCTGGGCAAGGAAATTGAGCCCTTTCTCAAAATATTCTTCAGCGGGATTTTTATCCGCTTCAGTAACTTCATCAAGGATTTCAGAAAAGCTGTCGATGGCTTCGTCAAAGCTGCCGTTGGCAACCAGATCCCAGGAGGAGCTGAGAAGTTCCTGCTCGATATCGTCCGGAGTGGCACTCATATAAGCGGCAAAAAGGTGGCGCTTAAGGGTTTCCATGCTGTAGGGACGCAGTACATAGCCTCCTACTCCGGCGGCAATGGAATTAAGGACAGACTCTTTGCGTTTATCCGGGGTAACCATGATCACCGGAAGTGAGCGCGTGGCATGGCGGCGCAATTTGCGCACACAGTCCGTGCCGGAAGCGTCATGAATTGACTCATCCACCAGCGCAACATCTATTTCCCCATTCTCCAAGGCACTTACGGCGTTATCCAGATTGGAGTAAACATAAATATCAGACGCGCCAAGACCTACCAATGTCAGTCTGTCATTGGATATGTGTTTGGAGTTATTAGAAAAAATTCCGTATCGAAGTTCTTCGAGCATTCCCCGCCCCTGAAATGGTTAATTTATCTGTAGATAATACCTTTTCGTCAGGTCTGATTCAACTGAATTTCCACTTTAACGTGTTATTATGTTTCTCATATCAAATGAGACCCGTTTACCGGGGTCGGAAAACGGGTCTGGTCTTTTTTCAGCTAGCTCAAGCTGACGGCAAGAGGAATAACGTGCAGTTCCCTGCTTTTTTCCTGTGTGGAGCCGAGCTGCCAGCTTACATTTTCAGGCTTGCCAACTGCTTCGCCCACTTTTTCCGCAACACCCTGTATGTTGATGATGGGGTGACGGGAAAATACCTGCGGGAGACCGTAAGTCAGGTTGCAGGCCAGACAACAGCCCGGACGCTGACGCAGCTGCAGTTCAAAATGAACAGTATCTCCGTTGTCTCCGGCATAGGCCAGTGAAATGTCATAGCTGCCTTCTTCCGCGTCTCCGAAAAGGGCCTCAAAGAACTGGTTGGTCTTGTCTTCGGGGAAAATGTTGCTCATCATTTCCTGATTAAAAATATCAGAATATTGAGTCATGATAACTCCGGTCAGTTGTTTTTTGGTCTATTTGAGTAATCCGCCAAGCAATACTAGATGCTTTGAAAACCGTGTTGTGTCAACTCTTGCGGTACTGATTTTCCCTGAGCGGGAGGCTGTGAGAGGCTAATTCTTGCGGACAGATCCGGCCAGTATCTTTTCGAGATCCTTCATTTCAAAGGGCTTGCACAGATAGCCGTTAACCCCGGCTTCAAGGGCTGAGTACCTGCTTTCCTTATTGGCATGGGCGGAGAGGGCGATGATGGGAATGCTGCGCACATTTATGAAATCATTTGAGGTACGGATGGTCCTAGTGGCCTCAAGGCCGTCCATCACCGGCATCTGTATGTCCATGAGAATGGCATCGATCTTGTTGTCCGCCAGCATTTCAAGACACTCAGCACCGTTTTCCGCACAGATTACCTCATGACCCATTCTTTCAAGCAGTCTGCGGGCCATCATCCTGTTAACCAGTTCGTCCTCCACAAGCATGACTTTGAGCTTTGAAGACACAACCGGAATATCGGACAGGCTGTCGTTTTCATTAGTTGCCGGGGCTGATGTTTTAAGAGAGATTGCAAAATTAATTGAAGTGCCCTCGCCGAGGGTGCTTTTTATGCTGATGGAGCCGTCCATGAGGTCAATGAGCCTTTTGACAATGGACAGTCCGAGACCGGCACCTTTGTATTTGCGCGAGAGGGAACCGTCCACCTGGGTGAAGGAATCGAAAATGCTTTCCAGATAATTTTCCGGTATACCCACTCCGGTATCCTTTACCGTGAAAGTTAATTGCCGCTTATCGCCTGCGCAATCAATCCCGGAACCGACTTTCACCGTCACCGAACCGTGGTCCGTAAATTTTATGGCATTACCCATCAGGTTGAAAAGGATCTGTCTGATGCGTCCTTCGTCTCCCAGATAACAGTCTTCAACACCGGGATGAACGGTATATGAAAGGCTGATTCCTTTTTCATCCGCCTGAAGTTTGAACAGATCCATACTTTCAGTGAGCAGTCTGTCCAGTGAGAAGGATTCTTCGTAAAGATCGAGGGTGCCGACTTCCACCTTGGAGAGGTCCAGAATATCATCAAGCACGCGCAGCAGGTTGCGTGATGATTGCAGAGCAACGTTTATACAGTCACGGTGTTCCTGCTTCAGATCATCTGTATCCATGACCTGCAGCATGCCCATGACGCCGTTGAGCGGGGTTCTTATTTCATGGCTGATATTGGCCAGAAATTCGTCCTTGGTCTTGTTGGCTTGAATTGCAGACTCTTTGGCCTTGGAAAGTTCCCTTTCATCTTCCAAACGCTGGGTAATGTCGTGGATGATGGATATGAGCCGTGTTTTTCCTTTGAAATCAAAGGGACCGGAAAATACCTCAACGTCTCTTATTTCGCCGTCTGCAATACGGTGCTGGAAGATGAAGCTGGCAAGCTTGCTCCGCTTTGCCTCCTTCATTTTTGCTATTACTTCTTTGCGGGGCAACTGGTTGAGATCAAAAACGGTTTTTGATTTAAGCTCATCCCGTGAGTAACCATAAAATCTGGCCGCGGCCTTTGTCGCATCCTCTATTCTTCCGTTTTCCGGGTCGATGATGAACATGACCGAATGGTTGTCTTCAAAAAAAGCCCGGTAGTGCTCTTCGCTTTCACGGATGGTCGTATCAAATTTTTTGCGCTCAATGGCATGGGCTATCTGGTCGGAGCAGGCGGAAAAAAGTCGAATATCATCTTCTGAAAAAGCATCGGCATCTTCGTAATCCTGAATTACCAGCACTCCGATGGTTTTGCTGCGGATACGCATGGGCACCCCTATCCATATTTCAGGAATCCGGCCCATAATATCCATGGTTCCGTTTTTGATGGAATCCGTGATTTCCTGCTGCGTCAGGCGAACAATCTTGTTTCTCCGAATGGGCAGCAGGCTTATGCGTTGGTTGGAGGGAGCGTATATTTTTTCAATGGGTGGATATTCAGTAATTTCCTGATCAATGCAGTAAGTGAAATTTAGTCTTTCCTGTTGCTGGTCTATGAGTGCGATGAAAAAATTGTTTGCTTTCAACTCCTTGAGCAAAATTTCATGGATTGATCTCAATAGTTCATCCACGCTGCCTGTGGAGTTGGACTGGCCCATGATCTGGAGGAGTACGGACTGCAAGTGCTTGCTCCGTTTCAATTCCCGTTCTTTGGTTGTGATTTTTGTTATGTCTTCGGCGTAAATGGCAACACGGCTGACTTCGCCGTTGTCAAAGATGGGGTAGTGGGAATGGAGAATGGTTCTTCCGTCACGTACGTCTTGAAATTTGGCCGGTTTCCCGGTTTCTATCACTTTCTGCAATTGTTTGCGGCGCGAATCGGCCAGTTCAGGAGGCAGGTAATTAAATATGTTTTTGCCTGTCAAAGTCTGCGGTGTTGTTTCCAGAATCTCGGCAACTATACGGTTGACGTAGATGACCGTACCGTCTTTTTCAATCAGTAGAATGGACTGGGTGTTGGCATCAAGAAGGGCCTTGATGTTTTTTTCAGCATCAATTGCCTGTTGCCGGGCTTCTTTCAGCTCGCATTGTGATCTGTTCAGCAGTTCTTCCATAAAAAAAAATACTTTTAGTCAGTTGCAGGGATAATAATACTAGGTCAAAGAATTATATTTTTCCATCAAAGAATGAAAAAAATGATGAACCCTCGTAGCTGATTTATTATGACTCTGGTTTTCAGTCTGTTTATGGGGTACTTTGTATTAAAGTGGGAAAATTTATAGAGGAGTCCGGATATGAGTGATGTTGAAACGAATAGAATCCGGTTGGGAATAGCCAGATGTCTGCTGGGCGAAAAGGTCCGCTATGACGGCGCGCATAAGCTGAACCGCTATCTAAGAGATGTGCTGGGGCCTTATGTGGAGTGGGTTCCTGTCTGTCCTGAAGTGGAATGCGGAATGGGCATCCCCCGCGAAGCTGTCCGGCTGGTCGGGGAGCTTGAAAGTCCGCGGCTTATAGGCAGGAATTCCGGAGAAGACTGGACCGGACGCATGCAGGAATGGGGGCGTAAAAAGCTGGCCCTGTTGGAAAAGGAAAATCTCAGCGGCTATATCTTTAAACACGGCTCCCCCTCCAATGCCATGGGCAGGATGAAGGTTTTCGGTGCTGATGGGAAAATTTTTTATTCCGGCACCGGAATCTGGGCCCGTATGGTCATGGATCATTTTCCGGACCTGCCCTGTGAGGATGACGGCAGGCTGCATGATAACGGCATCCGTGAGAATTTTATCAACCGTATTTTTACCTTCAAACGCTGGAAGGATGCGATTTCATCAGGTCTGACTCCGGGGAAACTGGTGGAATTCCATACCCGGCATAAAATGCTGGTTATGTCCCATAATGAGGTGGTCTACCGTCAGCTTGGCAAATTGGTGGCGACAGCCGGAAGTGTTGAGCTCAATGACCTTGCCGGGGAGTATTCCGCACTGCTCTCAAAAGCGTTGACTTACAGGCCCACGCTGAAAAAGCATGTGAATGTGCTGACCCATGCGCTGGGACATTTTAAAAAGAATATTTCCGGGGATGAAAAACAGGAAATGCTGGAGCTGATTGAGCGGTTCCATAACAGGCTGATTCCGTTGATTGTCCCGATAACCATGCTTAATCATTACGTGCGCAAGTATGATAAAGTTTATTTACAGGAACAAATTTATCTCAACCCGTACCCTGCGGAACTCATGCTGAGGAATCATGTCTGATCGTCAAAATAAGATAGTCTGTGTGCTGGGGGCTACCGGATATGTGGGCGGGCGTCTTGTGCCGCAATTGCTGGAAAAGGGTTGGAAAGTCCGGGCCGTGGGCAGGTCGGCGGCCAAACTGCGTAACCGCCCGTATAGTTTTCACGAGAAGTGTGAAATTGTTGAGGCCGACCTTTTTGACCCAGAATCCCTGCGTGCAGCCTTGCAGGATTGCTGCGCGGTTTATTATTTGGTCCACTCCATGCAGCCGGGAAGCAATGATTTCGCCGGGAAAGATCGTCTGGCCGCTGAGAATTCCGTGCAGGCCGCGGAACAGGCCGGGGTGGAGCGCATAATTTATCTCGGCGGTATGGTTCCCGATGACCCCAACATCAGCCATCACCTCAAGTCCCGGGCTGAAGTGGGGGAGATCCTTTCTGCCGGAAAGGTGCCCTGTACAGTACTCAAGGCGGCGGTAATTCTAGGCTCGGGCAGTGCTTCGTTTGAAATCCTGCGTTACCTTGTGGACCGGCTTCCGGTTATGATCACCCCGCGCTGGGTGCGGACCGAGAGCCAGCCCATCAGCATCCGCGATGTGTTGTTCTATCTGGCCGGATGTCTGGAACACCCTGAAACTGCCGGGGAAAGTTATGATATCGGGGGGCCGTTCATCGAAACCTACGAAAAATTATTCCGCATTTACCAGCAGGAAGCCGGATTGCGCAAAAGGGTGATCATTCCGGTCCCGTTTATTTCTCCGAAGCTTTCATCATACTGGTTGGGACTGGTTTCCCCGGTTCCTGTGCCGCTGGCAGTGCCGCTGGTTCTGGGGTTGCGCAATCGGGTGGTCTGCAAAGAGTTCCGCATCCGTGAGATCATGCCCCGTGAATTGACTGATTGCCGCACTGCCATCCGCCGTGCTTTGAATAAGGTGGAGCAGGAAGTTGTCGATACCTGTTGGTCCGATGCCGGAACCCTCGGCACACCGGAATGGGCAATCTGCGGGGATGCCGGGTATTCCGGCGGAACTGTTTACCATTCCGCCTACCGCATCAAGCTGGAAGGCAGTTCAGAGCGGCTCTGGGAGAAAGTTGTTTCCATCGGCGGTGATGAGGGCTGGTATTGCTGCGATTCCCTGTGGTCTCTGCGTGGCTGGATGGATAAACTGGTGGGCGGTGTGGGGTTGCGGCGTGGGCGCAGGCATCCGGCTGAAGTCTGCGTCGGTGATGCTCTTGATTTCTGGAGGGTGCTGGATGTGCAGCCCGGCGAACGGCTGCTCCTGCTGGCTGAAATGAAATTACCCGGTGAAGCACTGCTGGAATTCAGCCTTGAAAATACCTTGGTCGGGGATACGGAACTGACCATGACCGCCCGTTTTCTGCCACGTGGGCTGGGCGGTATACTTTACTGGTGGTCTGTGTATCCGCTGCATTCCGTTGTTTTTAAGGGCATGGCCCGGTCACTGGCTGAGAAAAGCGGTTCCCGGATTATGGAAGGTCCGGAACTGCTGGACGGACCTGCCCCGCGTTGCCGTATTCCCGGAAGCAGGGGAGGGAATGGTGATCAAGGTTGACCTCAGAAGGATCAAGCAACTGAACGAGGAGGAGCAATCATCAGGTCCGGTAATTTACTGGATGAGCCGCGAACAGCGTGTCCGCGACAATTGAGGGTTGCTTCATGCCCGTGAATTGGCCGGTGATAAGTGCCCGCTGATTGTAGTTTTCTGTCTCGTGCCGACATTTATAGGTGCGACGTTGCGCCAGTATGAGTTCATGCTTAAAGGGCTTGCAGAGGTTGAGCGGGATCTTCGTAGCTTAGGGTATTCGTTTGCTCTTTTGGGCGGTGCGGCAGATGAAGTCCTGCCCGGTTTTGTGCGCAAAACCGGGGCCGGAGCCGTAGTCACGGACTTTGATCCTCTGCGTATAAAGCAGCAATGGCAGAAGGCTGTAGCCAGTGAAATCGATGTCCCGCTGATTGAAGTGGACGGGCACAATGTTGTTCCGGCCCGTTTTGCCACTGATAAATGTGAGTATTCAGCACGGACCATCAGGCCGAAAATTCACAGGTTGCTTCCTGAATTTCTGGAAGAGTTTCCGGAGCTTCTCCCTGCACAGAGTAGAAGCGATGAATTTCCTGCTGTGGATTGGAAAGAGGTGCGCCGGTGGATCGATGTGGATGAAAGCGTCGCTCCGGTGGACTTGATTCCCGGCGAGTCTGCGGCCCGTGCTGCTTTGGATTTTTTTGTGAGTAGCAGGCTGGAAAGATATGGGCAGGAACGCAACGACCCCAATGCGGAAGCAACTTCCCGGCTTTCAGCTTATTATCATTTCGGGCAGCTGGCCCCGCAGCGGGCGGCTCTTGCCGTGGCACAATGTGAGGCAGGTGAGTCTGTCGATTCATATCTTGAAGAATTGATCGTCCGCCGCGAACTGGCGGAGAATTTCTGTTTGCACACCCCTGATTATGATTCGTTACATGCAGCTCCCCAGTGGGCGTTGAAAACATTGACGGAACATGCTGCAGACCGCCGTGATTATTTGTATTTCTATACCGAATTTGAACAGGGACGCACTCATTCCGCCCTCTGGAATGCGGCCCAGCAGCAATTGCTCAAGTCCGGATATATGCACGGATACATGCGCATGTATTGGGCCAAGAAGATTCTGGAATGGTCGCCAACGCCTGAGGATGCACTGCGTATAATCATTACCCTGAATGACCGTTACCAGTTGGATGGACGTGATCCCAACGGCTATGCGGGGTCGCTCTGGTCCGTGGCCGGACTGCATGATAGGGGCTGGAAGAAGCGGCCCGTGTTCGGGTCAATCCGCTATATGAATGAGCGGGGCTGCCGCCGCAAATTTGATGTCGATGCCTACATTAAAAAATGGTCTTGAACAGCAAAGCGGCAATCCCTTTCCTGTAAAGAGAAGTAAGTGGGTGCTCTTTTTTGTGCTGCAATAGTCTGGAACCATGAAGTTTTATCGGGGTTTGTATTTTTTTAAAAAAACAATGCCTAAAGCGATATTGAGTGCTATACTGAAAAGGTCCTATAAATCTATTTTTTGGAGGTTTATCATGGCGAATATGGATTATCCGGGCCCGTGCCCCAGTTGTGTCGGTATTGACGGTTGCAGCACAGAAGAAGCAAAGAAGCAGGCCGTTAACCATTATTGCAAAGGTTTGGAAATGGAGCTTAATTCATGGAAAGCCCGGCTTTATGATGTTCTGGCTGACGACAAATCTGAAACTCTCAAAGACCAGATCGTGATGCTCAAGTCCACCATGAAAGAGCTTGAAGCGGTTGTTGCCCAGATGCAGGAAATCTGCCCCACCAGTCTGGGTGAGCAGGAGAAAGTTATTTCCGGTAAGCTGGAAGATCTGCGCGTGCATTACACCAAGGCCATGGAGGTACTGGCTCCCGGTTGGTTCGGCGGTTAATTAATAAAGCAATAGGTTGAGAATTGAAGGCTGGCTTATTTGTCAGTCTTTTTTTTAATTGAAGCAGATGGGGCAGACCGCTTTTTCTCTTTCGGTCATTTTTTGCAGGCATTTTAATGTGCTGGATATGTTAACGTTGTCCTGAGTTATTACGGTAACCGGACTTTCCATGGTTCTACCAACTTTTTTCCCGTCTATCAGGTCAATGGCTGCGTTAACCCCAAAGAAACCCAATGCATACGGTTTTTGGGCGATCAGTCCACTTACTTTGCCGTCTTTTATTCCCTGAACCAGATTTTTGTTATTGTCAAAAGCGATAAAAGGAATGCTGATATCCGGGTGTTTACTGAGCACATGGAGTACACCGTCTGATGTCGGTTCATTCACTGCGAATATACCGGCAATGGAGGGCAGGGCATTTAGAATTTCCCCCGCAGCGATTCTTGTTTCCCTTTCGCTGCCGTTTTCCATGTGCAGCCTGATCACGGACTGTCCCGGTAAGAGTTCATTAATCCTGTCGATAAAGCCCTTTTCCCGTAAAAATGAAGCTCCGTTTTCCGGGGTATGACCAATGAGTAGTATGGGACCTGTGCTCTTTATTTTTCCTGCCAGCATTTGGGCACCAAGTTCCCCGGCCTTGTAATTGTCTGTTGCAATATAGGTCTGGGGGGCTGTTGTAGTTACCGGGGAGTCTATTATCACTACCTTGATGCCTGCTTGTACGGCTTCTTCAATATCCTGATTAAGTTTTTCTTTATCTGCCGGAGCTATGACAATGGCTTCTACCTTTTTGTCAGTGTAGAACTTCAGCAGGTGTTGCTGTGCTTTGGATTTGTTTTCCACTCTTGGGCCGCGCCAGATGAGATTGATGTCTTGGCCCTTGATAGCGTCATGCGCGCCGACACAGAGTATTTTCCAGAAATTAAGGATTGTCGCTTTGGGGATGACCACGATTGTTTTTTGGGCATGGCCTATCGCAGGGGAACACAGTAAATATGCTACCAGAAAAAGGGCAGCAGAAAATCTGATGATAGTTGTGCGGCAGGTGTAAGTATGAAAGAATCTTGATTCTGGCATAATTGTTTGTTTTTTATGTGGTCAAGTCCATTAAATATGAATATCTTCTATTTAAATATATCGCAATTTATTTTGGTTTTATCAGTTGCATTGCATGTTGTGTGGATTGATTAATCTTGCGGAGGCTCCATGCGTATCAGGAAAATTATGATTTTCTGTTCCAGTTTGTTATTATTTTTTGCGTCAGTATTTCCTGCTTTTTGCGGGGAAGACAATTTGCCTGCGGATTTCTGTTATCTGGACCGGATTATTCCGGGAGCGGTTTATGATGTGCGCTATTTCGGGACGGATAATTTTGTCGGTGAACGTATTGACGGCTATCATGTTCCGCGCATCATCCTGAGCCGCGATGCGGCTGCCGCCCTTGCCGGGGTCCAAAAGGACCTTGCGCCTTTCGGGCTGGGACTCAAAATTTTTGACGGCTACCGACCGCAGGATGCTGTTCTCCATTTTGTGCGCTGGGCAAAGGATCTGGATGATACCCGCATGAAAGCCCGCTACTACCCTGATGTGCAGAAAAAGAATCTTTTCCGGGATGGATATATTGCGGAAAAGTCCGGGCATTCCAGAGGGTCCACCGTGGACCTGACTATTATTGACCTCAAGACCGGGCAGGAACTTGATATGGGTACGGGCTTTGATTATTTCGGTCCTAAATCATGGCCTGCCAATAAAGAGATGGGCATACAGGTGCGCGCCAATCGCGCTTTGTTGCGGGAAACAATGGTTCGCAACGGCTTCAGGCCCCTTAAAGAAGAGTGGTGGCATTTTACTCTTCAGTATGAGCCATACCCGGATACATATTTCAATTTTCCGGTAAAATAGCCGGGATTAGAATGTGTCTTTGATCAGCGCAGTCCTTCGGGACTGCGTTTTTGTTTTTTTAGCGATTGACTTTAGCTAATTTATTTTTATTTAGTAGTAATGATAATTATTTAAAGTAAGGTGTTTTTATGAATAAATTGATGCCGTTTTTATTCTTAATATTGGTGATGTTCACCGGGCATGCTTTGGCAATCGCGAATAATGGAGAAATTACGATGCAAAATAAAGTTGAGAATTTTGAAACCGCAACTGTGGCCGGGGGATGCTTCTGGTGTGTAGAGTCGGACCTTGAAAAAGAGGACGGAGTTCTCGAAGTTGTTTCCGGCTACTCGGGCGGCCATGTGGAGAATCCCACTTACGAGCGGGTCAGCACTGGAAAATCCGGTCATCTTGAGGTGGTGCAGGTCCGTTATGATCCTCAAAAAATAAGCTACAGGGAAATGCTGCTGGTTTTCATGAAGCATCATGACCCCACTGACCCCGGTGGTTCGTTCAATGACCGCGGCGAACAATATACCTCGGCAATCTTTTATCATGACCAAGAGCAGAAGAAGATAGCCGGGGAAGTCCTGCTGGAAATTGACGGGTCCGGTGTTTTTGATCAGCCGCTGGCAACAAAGCTGATCCCCTTTGCGAAGTTTTACCGGGCCGAGGAATATCATCAGGATTACTACAGGAAGAATCCTGTGCGTTACAATTGGTACCGCTTCATGTCCGGCAGGGATTCTTTTGTGGAGGAGCATTGGGCTGAAAAAAAGCAGGATATAGCCCCTCCTTCCGGCGGGAGGGATGATTACACGCGCCCGGATGATGCTGCGCTACGCGAGACTCTGACCCCGCTGCAGTTCAAGGTGGTCCGTGAAGACGGCACTGAGCCTGCTTTTAATAACGATTTCTGGGATAACCATCGCGAGGGCATTTATGTGGATGTTGTTTCCGGGGAGCCGCTTTTCAGTTCGCGCGATAAGTTTGACTCCGGCACGGGCTGGCCTAGCTTTACCCGGCCCATTGAAGGGCAGGGAGTGGTTGAAAAGGAAGACCGTTCCTTTTTTATGGCCCGAATCGAAGTCCGCT
Organism: Desulfovibrio sp. JC010; assembly: GCF_010470675.1. Taxonomy (NCBI): domain Bacteria; kingdom Pseudomonadati; phylum Thermodesulfobacteriota; class Desulfovibrionia; order Desulfovibrionales; family Desulfovibrionaceae; genus Desulfovibrio; species Desulfovibrio sp. JC010. The sequence goes on along the minus strand of NZ_VOIQ01000001.1, from coordinate 177,432 downwards.
CCCGTAAGGCCGATTCTCATCTCGGGCATGTCTTTGAAGACGGCCCGCAGCCTACAGGGCTGCGTTACTGCATTAATTCCGCCGCTCTGCGGTTCATCCCGCTGGAAGAACTGGAGGCTCAAGGCTACGGTGAGTATTTAAAGTTATTCAAGTAAGTTTTCTGGTTTTGAGTCTTTCTTTAAATTTTATTTATTTTTCGTGTTGGGAGGTTATATTTTTTTCTTTTTTTAACTCAGTAGTAAATGCGACTTCTAAATTTATTAACTCTGATAAGTTCGTGATTGACGTAAATGTTTCAACTAGGGAGTAGGATATAAAAAAGATTGTAGTCATTTCTAAGAATTCAGTTGTGGCTGTAGATGGAAGACATATGATTAAGATGAGAGACGCTAAAGTTGGTAGAGTTGGAAACCATGAAGAATTTAGCATGTAACTCAGTGCATTATTGTAGCGGAGCCATTGTGCAAAATCTCCAGATTTTATTTTCTCAATAGTTTTATAGTATATAGTTAGGTTGACTGCGAGGAATGATGCACAGAAAATTGAGGATTGAATTGTATTGTTTTTAATGAATTTTATTACTAAAGCAGCAAGTCCAAATTTAATGGCTATAAATGTTATGAGCATACTAAGTACTAAAGAGCTTAAGTATGTTCTTATTTTATTTGTTGTTTTCATTGTCTACCTGTTCAAGGTTTTCACAAATAGCCTGAACAGCTCTAAGTTGGCTATTCCCAGTAGAATTCAGCATACTTGATGTAAGAGATTTTTCCATGTCAATGTGTCGAATCTCGGCCTTTGCACCTGTTATTTTTTTATCAAGCTTACCGTCTTTAACCCCTTCAAGGGTTACAGTTCCATCTTTGTATCCTAGCTGTGCCATTGCGAGGCTGGCGTATGGAAGTTCTGTTATTTCTTTTGAAAGGCCCGTAGGACTTTTCATGTCTTGCATATACTCACGGATGTTTCCTTTTTTTAGCTTCTCATACAATGCCTTTGTTGCCATATTCCATTCTGGATTAGGGAGACGTAAGGCAATTTTAAGTCTAGTAATTTTCTCAAATAATGAAAATTCTTTAAAAATTTCATCGGCACTAGGTTTATCTTCAAAGTCTAAATAGGAACAATATCCATTGTTGGTAGATGCTTTATTGGAGATGTTATAGAAGTTTGTTTTCCATGCATCTGAATTTGTGATTTGATGAACATTTTCAATTGCAACCAAATGCCTCCCCATATGCACAATAATATGTGCGATCGCATCAGCTGAAGGTGGGTGAGTTCTAGAAATCCCTTCTTCTGTTGTGTTTCGGGTAACGATCACGCCTTCCTTTTCAGTTAATGATTTTATCAGTTTAAATAGCACAATTTCAGACATTGCAGCTACCCCACTCGGAAAATGTTTGACATCACGAATTGACCAAACATATTTGTTTTTCTTTGCTTTTTGTGGGGAGTCGTAGAGTTCTTGCGCACTTAACCCAAGGATTTTGATTATATCTTCATCTGTCCTAATTCGTTTTGATCCACTATGTTCAAGAAGATCCAAATCAACAATATTTAATCTATTAACTAAGTATGAAAATTTTGGCATTTTATAAGTAGGGGGTTAATATGTTGCTTCTGTTATTTGTGTCTTTATATGAATGTGCTATTCTTAGCAATTAAATATGCTTGATTTGTCTATGCTTGTGCCGGACTGCTTGCGTTGTTATGGCTGTGTGGTGTACTTCTCATCTCATGGCCCTGATTTCCATCATCATACCCAATTACAATTACGGACGATTTGCCGACCGTTTTTACGGCTCTCTTGCAGGTCAGACCATGTCGCTGAAAGACGTGGAAATAATTTTTGTGGATGACGGCAGCAGTGATGATTCCCTTGAACAGGCCCGGAAATGGGCAGCTAAACTTGCGTGCCGAAGTTTTGAAATTCTGACCCCGCCCAGAACCGGCAGGCCCGGCCCGGTTCGTAACACGGGGCTGGCAAAAGCGGCCGGTAAATATCTGCTCAGCCTTGATCCCGATGATGAATTGCTGCCGGAGTTTCTGGAAACACATGTTGATGTTCTGGAATCGAATCCCAAGTTTTCAGTGTCTTATTCAGATTATCTTGAAACCACCCCGGATAAATCATTCAACCGTTTTCTGCCTGATTTTAATCCGGTCCAGCTGCGGACCCAGAATACCGTTGCCCCCTGTGCGCTGTATCGCAGGGAATTATGGGATACCGGGGTCCGTTACCGGGAAAATACGACTTACGAAGATTGGGACTACTGGGTGCAATGTTTGATGGCCGGGGGAAAATTTAAACATATTGCCCAGCCTCTATATATCCACCATATCCATGAATCCAATTTTTCCCATCAGGCGGAAAAAGAGGATGGCGCGGGCAAGGCGTACATTGTTTTGAATAATCCCGGATTTTTTAATCCGGCGGTAGTCCAGTGGGCGCAGGATTATTTCCGCAGGCGCGTACATGCTCCTTCATTCCAGCGCGGCTATATTCCCACTGCCGATGAACTTCTCAAATTGTCTGATGTGATCAGAGCGGCGGGATGTAAATAAAGAGATTGGAGAGTTTGATGAAGATCATCCTGACCGGCGTTCTGGCCGCTTTGTTTTTCAGTTCCACTTTTGTGCTCAACCGGGCCATGAGTTTAGAGGGCGGGCATTGGGTATGGTCGGCCAGTCTGCGCTATTTCTGGATGCTGATTTTTCTTTTTGCCGGGCTGGGGATTTTTCGCCGCAATCTGCTGGCAGGTTCATTCAGGCTTTACCTGAAGCACTTGAAATTCTGGACTCTTGCGGGCGGTGTCGGGTTCGGGGTTTTCTATGCCCTGATCACCTTCAGCGCATCCTATACCCCCGGCTGGGTGGTGGCCGCCACATGGCAGACAACCATTCTGGCCACTCCGCTGGTGCTGCTGGGATTCGGCAAAAAAGTGCCTTTGCGGGCCATATTGCTGACTTTAATCATCTTTGCCGGGGTGCTGCTGGTAAATCTGGAGAGCGTGGAAGACAGTTCGTGGAACGCGGTGCTTCTGGGGGCTGTCCCGGTCTTTGCCGCCGCCTTTGCCTATCCTTTCGGCAATCAGTTGGTCTGGGAAGCCCGTAACGGCGGCAGCGGACGCATCCCCGCTCTGGATGATCCGGCCATGGATGATCCCTTCTGTCGCGTGCTGCTGCTGACCCTCGGTTCCCTGCCGCTGTGGGTCGGGCTGATCCTCTTTACCCAACCTCCGCTTCCGCAGTCCGGTCAAATTCTCAATACCGCGTTGGTGGCTGTGTTTTCAGGCATTGCCGCGACCAGCCTGTTTCTTTACGCCCGGCACAAGGCCCGGAGCGCGGCAGAACTGGCCGCGGCAGATTGCACCCAATCCATGGAAGTGCTTTTTTCTTTGGCCGGAGAGGTGGTCCTTTTGCACGGAGCGTTGCCCGGCATGCTGGGCTGGTCCGGCATTGGGCTGACCATGCTCGGGCTGGTGCTTTACATCCGGGTTCAGAATGTGCGTTAGCCGAGCAGATCTTCCGCGCTGATCATCTGCGCATAAAACATCCCCAGCGAAGCCATAAATCCGGCATGGACTTCTGCGGACCCGGCTTTAACCCCGTCGAACTCAAGGGCTGCACCGCAGCATGCATCATGCACTACTGTGCATTTGTATCCCATATCTGCAGCAGCGCGGGTGGTGGCGTCCACGCACATGTTGCTCATCATGCCGCAGATGACCAGTTCATCCACGTCCAGTTTTTGCAGTTCGCCCTGAAGTGAGGTTTCCCGGAAGCTGTTGGGGAAGTTTTTAAGGATCACGGTTTCAGTTTCAAGCGGCTCTACGCAGTCATGGATTTTAACCCCTGCGGTTTTCGGCAGGAAAAAGAAAGAGCCTTCCCGTACGGAAATGTGTTGGATATGGATTACCGGCTGTCCGGTTTTCCTGAAAAACTCAAGGACCTGTGCGGCCTTTGCCCCGGCCTGCTCGCTGTTCTCAAGGGTGAATTTACCACCGGGGAAATAGTCGTTCTGGATGTCGATGATGATCAATGCTCTCTTGCCCATTTTTATGCTCCTTGTTGAGGTTTTGTGTTTAAGTTGAGCTCATTCTGGCAGAATCAGACTGATTTTTAAGTGGCGATATTGACAATAAGCGTGCTGTAAATGACAATGCGCAGATGAAAAACGTTGCAGTCTTAGCCTATGATGATTGTCTGGTCAGTGCTGTCTCCGGGGTGCTGGAGATTTTTAGCATTGCCAATACCCTCACCTCGGAATCCTCTGCTAAGGATTTGTTTGCCGGGCTGAAGATTGTCAGCCCGGACGGGAAAAATATCAGCGGATATGTGGGGATTCCCTTGCAGGTGTGCGGGAGTATTATGGATATCCGGCCAGACATTCTGGTCATTCCTCCGGTTTTCGGCCCCATAGATGTATTGCTGGAGAATGAGCCGTTCATCGCACGCATTGCGGAACTGGAAGGGCAGGGGACCATTCTTGCTTCAGCCTGTGCCGGATCATTTCTTGTGGCCCGGGCCGGTCTGCTGGACGGTAAGCCGGCCACCACCCATTGGAAGCTGGCCCCGGATTTTTCCGCCCGTTTTGCGGAGGTGGATTTGCAGCCCCGGCGCATGCTCATTGACGGCGGAGGTTATATCTGTGCCGGGGGGGCTATGGCCTGGCAGGATTTGGCTTTGCATATTGTGGCCCGGTTTATGGGGCGTGAAGTGGCTGCTGATTGTGCAAAAATATTGGTCATGGATTCCACCCGTGATGTGCAGACTCCTTATTTCATGTTCGACAATAAGACCGAAGAGAGCAGTTTTACAGATAAAGAGATTGGCCGGGTGCAGGAATGGATGCAGGAAAATTACCATCTTCCGGCATCCACACGGATATTTGCTGAAAAGGCGGGCCTTGGTGAACGCACATTCCTGCGCCGTTTCAAGAAAGCCACGGGCATGACTCCCAATAATTATCTTCAGCAATTACGCATTGAGGCTGCCCGTCATCTGCTGGAAGTAAGTTCCAAAGGCGTGGAAGAAATTACAGCCCGTGTAGGCTACGACAACCCCTCGTCGTTTCGGCGTTTATTTAAGAGCATGACCGGGCTGAGTCCTCGCGAATACCGCACTCGTTTCAGCAGAATGGAGTAAGTTGAAGTTTTATTGCCAAAATATAAATAAATCGGAATTGCTTGAAAATGAAAACGAATTTCGTTACCTCTCGTAACCCTCAACTAATTGTAACGACATAAAAGGATCACCAGATGCTTAAAAAAATGTTCTCTCTCTTTATGGCTTTGGCCGTATTCTTGCCTGCGGTGGCGTCGGCCCACTCCCTGTATATTCAGGCCGGGCGTTATCATGTTTCCGAAGGTAAGAATTCCCCGCTCTTTTTCTGCTACGGGCATCATATTCCGGTGGATGATGCTGTACGTATGAAGAAGCTCAACCACGTGACTGTCATCAAACCCGATTCCAACAGCTACGATGTGAAACTCCGCGATGAGAAATCGCTGCATTCCTATGTAATCAATTATGATATGCCCGGAACATATGTTCTTACCGCAGCCACCAATCCCGGTCATTTCACTACCTGGATGGACAAGAAAGACCGCAAGCGTCATTCCATCAAACCCATGAGCAGCGTTGCGGACCGGGCTTCAAAGATTGTATCCAGCCTGCGCAGCAGCCAGTGGACCAAGACTTACGTGGTCTGCGAAAATCCTTCTGCCGTTTTCCCGGCAATAGTAGGTATGCCCATGGAGCTGGTTCCGGCCAGGGATGTATCCATGCTCAAGAAAGGAGATGTGCTTGAAATGCAGGTCTACATGGACGGCAAACCATACAAGGGGGACGGCTACTGGGACGCCACCTACATGGGGTTCTCCACTCAGGCCGAAGATATGTATATCCAACGCGAGAAAATTTATGATGGAAAGATCAAGCTGCCCATCGACGTAAGCGGACGCTGGTTCGTGCGTTTCTTTACCAAGAAGAAGCCCATCAAGGACAGCCCTGATTTTCTGCAGGAAAAGAAGACCGCTACACTGGTTTTTGAAGTTCCCAATGAGCGCAAAAGGCCCAAGATTGATAGTCATTAAAGATATGCCTCCGGCGGCCCTGCCGGGGGCCTCAAACCCTTTTCCAAAAGGGTTTAAGATTCCCAAAACGTTTTAGTTGTTTGATTTTATCGTGAGCAACAATTTTTCGTTCTAATCGGCGAAGCCCTACTAAAAGTTTTAGGAGAGTCCAGAGAACCCTTTTTCAAAAGGGTTCTTTGGTCCCCGAAGGGCCGCCGGAGGCCTTTAAATTAATTCTTCTCAGGCTCCCGGTTTTTACGGGGCGTATCAAATTTCTTTTTCATGTACGGCTTGCCCGGCGGGGTGGTTCCCAGTTCTTCGCGTTGCATATCAAGCTCGCGCTTTTTGCTGTAAAGAAAGCGGACCATATCGTACTCAAAGGGCGATCCGGTCTGGTAGTAGCGAAAGGGCACATTGGCGCGCAGGTTCAAGCCGCGAACGGTGGATTCACCGATTCCGATGGCCGTGCGTCCGTCCGTGACTCCGGCAAGGTCGTAAACCCAGTTCATTTCGTACCAGAGCAGGGCGAAATCTCCCAGAGAGCCGCCTGTATCACGCACGCTGGACGGTCCCATCAAGGGCAGGACCACGTATGGTCCGGGCGGTACTCCCCAGACTCCGAGTGTGTCGGCGAAACCTGTTTCCATGCTTTTTAAATCCCACATGGAAGCAACATCGAATATGCCCAGCAGCCCGATGGAGGAGTTGATCACAAAGCGGGTAAAGGCCCGCGCTGTTTTGTCTCCGCTGAACTGGAGGATGCCGTTGGTAAAGGATTTTACCTCATTGAGGTTGTTGACCGCGTTGGTCACGCTCTTGCGTACGGGAGAGGGCAGCACCGTGGTGTAAACATCCACCGCCGGAAGGTAAATGGAGCGGTCAAAGCGGGCGTTGAAAGAATAGATGTGGCGGTTCATGGAATCCCACGGATCGTAGACATCAAGGAAATCAAGGTTTGCTTCTTTGCTCTTGGTCATCCCCTTAAGCGGAGCGCGGGAGACCGGAGCTATAAAACCTTGCGGTTTCAAAGTAAGCGAGGGGTCTTCCCTGCTGATGGTGGCGCAGCCTTGAAGCAGCAGGAGGAGCAGCATGAAGCTGAAAAGTCTACGCATCATTTGATCAGCTCCTGCGCTTTACGGGCATATGGCCCGAACATTATGTTCCCGCAATGCCCGCCACGGGGAAAGAAAGTGGCCCGGTAACCGAATGTTTTTTTCAGGAACTCCAAGTCCGCGTTATCCAGAATGATGTCATCTTCATTGCCGAGCACGAATATTTTTTCTGATGTGTTCAGGTATTCCCTGATGCTGTCCAGGTCACAGTTTTTTACCAGCTCGCCTTTGGTGGTGCCCGGTTTGAGAAATTGCAGGTAGGGCAGCAGGTATTCATCCATGTAATCTTCAAAGGTAATGGCCGCAGCAGTGCGGTGGTAGGGCATAAGATTATCGCCTACACCGAGATGCCTGTTTACCGGGACGACGTAACCGGCATTGAGACAGACATCGGAACTGAAAATCATGCTTGATGAAGACATCCTGAACGCGGCGGCAATGATGGCCTTCATGTCCATGTTGGAAAAATTGGTGTGCTGCGAGAGGGCGTAAAGGAAGTTGTCATCAAGGTCCACAACATTGGAATGAACGTAGATTTCGGAGAAAGCCTCGATCAGTTCGTCGATGACCTGCCGGGGAGTTTTGTTGCCGAGATTCTCCGGGCTGAGCCATGAATCAAAGCGCAATGCGGAAGTGTACAGGCTGACCGGGGGATTGAGCATGAGCACCCGCCGGAAATGGAAATCCTTGCGTTCCTCATCCATCTTGGCGAGGAAGGCCGAATGCATACCCCCCAGACTGTATCCGGTGATACTGTAATTTCTGATCGAGTGATCTTCTTCAAGGTCGGCCTTGATCCATTTCATGGCCCGGTACAGGTCCTCCACATCATGGGGGACATAGCCGGGAGCACCGTATTTGGAAAAACTGACCACGAAATTCATATGCGTGGGCGAGGAAAGAGCCACCACATGGAATCCGGCTTCATAAAAAAGCTGGGTCAGGAAGCGCATTTTAGCGGAATCATGCTCCGATCCGGTCCCGGCAATAATGAACAGCAGGGGAGCTTCTTCATCCTGCATTGCCGTGGAGTAATAAAATTTTTCATCATACCAGAAAATGTTCGGAATCCTGCGTTCTTCAATGAGTATTTCGCATTCATCAGGGCTGGTCGGTTCTTTTAATTTATACATCAATTCCGGCGGGGTGCCGAAAATGGTAGCTTTGTAGGGATCGGCAATGGGAAACTGCGTTACTTCGGCATGTGCCGAAGTGTTCATGCAGGCCATGAACAGCAGCAGCACATAAAACAAAAATAAGGTTTTTTTCCCCGGCCCGTTAAATACTTTTTCCATAGAGTATATGTAGCAATAGTCATATTGTTTGTAAATTCATGGTTGACAGAAAACTGTTTAGCAGCTAAACACTGAAATTGTGAGAACCATAGAAGAAATAATTCCCCATATGCGTGAATGCGGGCGTGTGCTGGTCAAGTACAACATGATCGAGCGTAAAGCTTTTGATTTCGGTATCGGTATCAAGCTTTACCCTTCGGAAATACATACCCTTTCAGCTGTGGATCGGTTGGGAGGATGCGGAGTTACCGAACTGGCCCGCGAGTCCGGGGTTACCAAGGGTGCCACTTCACAGCTGGTCAGCAAGCTGGTCAGGAAAGGGCTGATGGTTAAAGAACCGGACCCGGAAAACGGATCAAAGGTGGTATTACAGTTGACCGAGCTGGGCAAAAAAGCCAGCGACAACCATTACAAGTTTCATCTGGATCATGACCGTGAATTCATAGCCTACCTGCAAGCTATGGATGATAAGGAGCTGCAAGTGTTCGACGATATCTGTAGCAAGATGAATGAATGGATGGATAACTATCTAAAATAATTTTTTTACCGATAGTGTTTAGTTGCTAAACACTTCTGGAGGATTTTATGAACTATCCCATACCTGAACAGGATTTTTCACCGGTACACGGCCTGATTATTCGCGGCGTGACTTCACAGGCCATAATTGAGGCCGTAAAATTCAAGCTTTTTGACGCTCTTGAGATGAAGCCTGCAACAGCGAAAGAGCTGGCTGAATATTTTGAATTTGATGAACTCAAGCTCAGAGCCATGCTGGATCTGTTGCAGGCCTGCGATCTGGTGCAGAGTGCGGATGGCCTGTTTTCCAATACTCATCTTTCAACTGAATATCTGGTCAGCAGTTCGCCGCTTTATCAGGGGTTGGCTATGGGGCTGACCATGGATTTCTGCGCTGCGGTGAACCGGGATATGGGGGATCTGCTTAAAGGTAAGGCCAATAAGCGGGACGAAAGTGACAGCAATTGGGGGGCGGCTGAAGCCATGGAAGGAACAGCGCAGGAATCATTAAGCAGCGGACTGCATGAAACAATATATGCCATCAGCAATCTGCCGGGTTTTGAGGATTTCCGGCTCATGGGAGATTTGGGCGGCAATCACGGTAATTACACCATGTCGCTTCTGGCCCGTAACCCTAAGATGGACGGCATGATTCTGGATCTGCCTCATGTTGTCCCTCTGGCAGAGGAGCGTTGCCGCGAAAAAGGTTACGGGGGGCGGATCAGCGCAGTGGGGCTTGATATGCGTGAAGACGAGCTTCCGCAAAAGGATTTTGACCTTATCTTTGCCTCGCACGTGCTTTATGCCTGCCAGGGAAATATGAAACCGCTGCTGGAAAAGATCGCGCGTTCCATCCGGTCCGGAGGCTGGTTCTGCGCCAACCATTACGCCAAGACCGGAAGTCCTATGTCTACCCAGACCATTGCCTCGCTGGAAGTTATCACCACTTTCGCGGGGTACTTCTCTCACTTTATTGAACCGGATGTACTGGAAAGTGAGTTACGCGATTGCGGGTTCGGAAATTTCCGCCGCACGTGGAGTGATTCCAGCAAAGGCATCATGCTGGTATCGGCTCAGAAACTTTAGTCGAACCAATTAAAGCCTCCGGCGGCCTTGCCGGGGGCTTGATTTTGATGCGCTATCGCGCTTTTTGATAATTTGATTTTGCCTCCGGCGGCCAAAGAACCTTTTTGAAAAAAGGTTCTCTGGACTCTCCCAAAACTTTTAATAAGGCTTCGCCAAGGTGTGACCGGAAGCGAGATTTAATCATCCATGTCTACCAGCATTCTCGGCTCCGGCAGATATTCCACGATCCATTTGGTCCATTGTTCGGGGGTGACCAGTTCCATGATTTTCTGGGCTACTTCGTGTCCTTCGAACGGTTCCTTGTAATCGTCCAGTACCACCGCGCCTTTGAAGGTCGGGCAGAAGTCACCCTTGTTGTATGTTTCAATACTGAAATCGAACATATCGATGAGGAATCCGTCCAGATTGCCCTTGGCTACCCAGTCGAAAATAATCTCATAGCCCGGTTTGCCATGGCGGGAGAATCCATAAACCTCGGCAACTTTTTCAATGCCCCTGTCCTCGTCTCCCATATGGAAATTTTCAGCAGTAACTTCCACATGCGGTTCAAGGGATATCATTTCAAGCGCAAGGTCCTGAAATTGTTTCAGGGTAAGAATTTTATTCATTTGCAGTTCCTTTGATAAACTCCGCAGCATCCAGCAGATCATCGGCAATGTAGTCCGCCTTGCCGATGCATTTCGGTTCTTCCTTCTGTCCCTTGCCTGTGCGGACCAGAATGGATTTAGCCTTGCGGGCCATGCCCAGTTCCACATCACAGAGTTTATCTCCGATAACATAGCATTCTTCGGGATTCAGGCCGAATTCGGCAATGGCCTGATCAAACATGCCCGTCGCGGGTTTGCGGCAGTCGCATTCCTGATCCGGTGCGTGGGGACAGAAATAGACTTCCTTGAATTCGATCCCGTACCCGGCCAGAAGCTCTGCCATACGCGCGTTCACCGCATGCATATCCGCTTCCGAATAATACCCGCGACCGATCCCGGACTGGTTGGTGGTTACCAGAAGTCCGTATCCGGCGTCCTGCATGATCTTCAGCCCCTGTGCGGTGTTCGGGAAAAGTTCCACACCTTCAGGGTCACTTAAATAATGCTTATCAACGATGATTGTTCCGTCACGGTCCAGCAAAATATACTTCATGTGTATTTCCATCAAAAAAAGGAGGACTGAAAACAGTCCTCCTTTTGAATTTATTTAAAATGACGCCCAGCCGCGCTAGTCGCGAAGCGTAATAAAAGGTTTTGGGAGAGTCCAGAGAACCCTTTTGCAAAAGGGTTCTTTGGCCCCCGGAGGGCCGCCGGAGGCATCTTTTAACTCAGTTTCTTCTTGGCAAACTTGAGCATCTTCTCTGCTTCGGCAAAGTTGGGATTGATTTTGAGTGCCATTTTAGCGGCTTTGCCCATTTTTTCCCAGTTTTTCCAGTCGTAATAAAGGCGACCGGTGTTGAAGTAGAGATATTCGTCTTTATTATTAATCTTCAAAGCCCTGAGGTAGTATTTTTCAGCTGCTTCAAAGTCTTTCATTTTGCGCAGTACAATTCCGATACGGTTATAGAGAAAAATCGCATTGGGATCGTTTTTGAGTGCCTCTTCAAGGTATCCAAGAGCCTCGTTATACAGTCCGGCTTTAATGAATTTATCTGCTATGTCAGCACGAAGTTCGGTATCGTCCTTGAATTCCCTGATCAGGGCATCAAAGAGTTTTTGCGCTTCGTCGGTTTTGCCCTCTTCAATAAGAGCCTGACCTTTTTCCAGTTGCTCCCTTTTGCGCTTCTCCATGGCGGCCAGCATCAACTGGGCACCGTCACTGACCTTTTTCTGCAATTCCTGCAGAAGCTCGCGCAGTGTTTCCAGAAGCTCTTTTTCTCCGCCGGGGGCGTAGTTGATGATGAGCGGATAATCTTCCCGAAGCTTTTTATCGCTGTTGAGGATGTGTACAGTGCTGTCGATCAGCTCCTGAAATTCCTCTCGTTCAGCTTTCATCAGGCCGCCTTTGAGCATAATTACAACTGCATCATAGGTTGCCTGAACCGCAGGCATGGCCTTCTGCTGCTTGAGCAGGGAAGATACGGTTGCCAGTTTTTTTCTGGCAGTGGTCAGTTCACCGGACATATTTGTCTCCGACGTGTTTAGCGCTGTTTATTTACCGGTTGCTTCTTTTACCAGATTACGGAATCTGGCGAAGAAGTAGCAGCTGTCGTGCGGGCCGGGAGCTGCTTCCGGGTGAAACTGGATGGCGATGATCGGCTTGGTTTTGTGAGCAAAGCCTTCCAGAGTTTCGTCGTTAAGGTTCTTGTGGGTGATTTTAAGATCGGAACAGTCGGAAATGTCAACGCAAAAGCCGTGGTTTTGCGAAGAAATTTCGATTTTTTTACTTTCCATGTCCATAACAGGGTGGTTGCAGCCGTGATGGCCGAACTTCAGCTTGAAGGCTTTACCTCCGAGAGCCTGCCCCAGAATCTGGTGACCGAGGCAGATTCCCGCTACGGGGAAGTCTTCACAATAGGACTTTGCGTTGGTCACAGCCTGATCGAGAACTGCCGGGTCGCCGGGACCGTTGGAAAGGAAAATTGCGTCAGGTTCAAGTGCCCGGACCTGTTCTTCGCTGTAGTGAGAGGGCACGGAAAGGACTTCGAAACCCTGCTCATCCAGCAGACGCAGGATGTTCCATTTCACACCGTAATCAATAAGCACAAGACGGGGTTTTTTGTTGCTCCAGTTGTAGCCGGTAAGAACTTCAACCGGAACAGGCTTGCCGTTTTCCCATACGTAGCAGCTTTCGGAAGTTACGGTGTCGGCAAGGTTCTGGCCTTCCATGGTGGGCAGCTGCCTGGCTTTTTCTGCCAGTTTGGCAGGATCGAGTTCTTCGGTGGAAATAATGCCGCGCATGGCACCGTTCAGGCGCAGATGGCGGGTCAGGGCGCGGGTGTCGATGCCCTCAATGCCCATGACTCCTGCTTCCTTGAGGTAGTCGGGCAGGGACATTACAGAACGCCAGTTGGAAGGATGCTTGCAGCATTCTTTAACGATAAAGGCGGCAACGTGGACTTTTGCGGATTCGATGTCTTCTTTGGTGATGCCGTAGTTGCCGATAAGCGGATAGGTCATGCAGACCATCTGTCCGGTGTAGGAGGGGTCGGTAAGGACTTCCTGATATCCGGTCATGCCGGTATTGAAGATGGCTTCGCCGCCGGATTCGCCGGGGCCGGTAAAGGAGGTTCCTTCGAAATAGGTGCCGTCTTCAAGTGCCAGTATGGCTTTCATATTTTCTCCCTCTCAAGAATCTTAATGGCTGTATCCAGGTCTTCGGGACGGTCCACCCCGTGGCAGGAGTGCTCGGTGATGGTGACATGGATGGGTATTCCGTTTTCCAGCAGTCGGAGCTGTTCCAGCCGCTCTCTTTTTTCCAGAGGCGAAGCGTCCGTGCCGGCAAAGGTTTCAAGGGTTTCCATGCGGAAACCGTAAAGGCCGATATGTAGAAGGTAATCCCCGTCACCCTGATGGGAAAATGGAATGGGTGAGCGGGAAAAGTATAACGCCCGGCCATCTTTTGCAAGTGCTACTTTTACCCGGTCCGGACTTTGGGCTTCCTGTGCACTGATTGAAGCGGCCAGTGTGGTCACCCGGACCCCGTCTTTGGCAAAGGGCGAGACCAGTTCGCTGATCATTGCCGGCTCAAGGCAGGGTTCATCGCCCTGAATATTGACCACTACGGAATCAGAGGGCAAATCAAGCTTGCGGGCCGCCTCCAGCACCCGGTCTGTTCCGGTGCTGTGGTCGGATCTGGTCATTACTGCCGGGACACCGTGTTTCTGCGCCGCTTCCATGATGACTTCGCTGTCCGTAGCCAGCACAACCTTGTCCATCTCCGGGCATTTTGAAGCGCGGTTCCAGACATGCCAGAACATGGGCTTGCCGCAGATATCTGCCAGGGGTTTGCCCGGAAAGCGGCTAGAGTCATATCTAGCGGGAATTATTCCATAACAACCGTAAGTTATACTCATTTACTAAAAAGACCTATTTGCTGCGCTACGCGCTTTTATTAACTGATTTCGCCTCCGGCGGCTTAAACCCTTTTCCAAAAGGGTTTAAGAATCCCAAAACGTTTCAGTTGTTTAGTTTTGAAGTTAGCAATAATTCTGCATTTTAATCGCCGAAGGCATTAAATGTTCCTTTTAATAGCTTCGCAAACAGCGTCAGTTCCGCCGCGCATGTCTGCGAGATATTTTTCGAAATCTTTTTTGACCTTTTCAGGCTTGAAGGCTTTTTTGCTGATGTCAAGGAGGCCTTGAAGCACTCCCTGCCAATCCTGTTCCTGACGGGCCAGTTTCTTTTCGAAAATTTCTTCGCCGATCCATGTGAAATTGGACCAGTAGGGTCCGATGACCGGGGTCACGCCGTGCATGAGCGGCTCAAGGAAATTCTGTCCGCCCACCGGGGCCAGCGATCCGCCGATGAAGGCCGCACGGGCAAGGGAGAACGCGGACTGCATTTCACCGAACACATCCCAGAGAACCACATGGCCAAAGGGTACGGTGCTCTCTATTTCTGAGCGCAGCACCCACGGCAGACCTGCGTCTTCAAGCATCTTCTTCCATGCCTCAATACGGTGCATGTGGCGCGGGAAAAGACCGATCACGGTCTTGGGGCGTTCTTTTTTCAGTCCCTCAGCCAGCTTGAGCACCTGTGATTCCTCCTCCTTGCGCACCGAGCCGAGAATGATGAACGGGGTCTTGGGGCGGAAGATGGAGGAAAGCGGGTTGGCGGTGTAGGGCACTGCCGCTGCTGTTCCGGTGCTGTCAAACTTGACATTGGGCATGGTTGAGACTTTTTCGATCTCAAAAAGGGTCTTGAAGCGGGTGGCATCGTCTTCGGAAATGGCGAGGATTTCCTGCGGAGCCACGGAACGGAAAAATTCCGGCAGGGCCATGTATCCGGCAAGGCTCTTGGTGGTCATGCGTCCGTTGACAATGATCACTTTTACGCCGAGCTCTTTGCAGGCGGAAAGGAAGCCGGGCCAGATTTCAGTCTCGATGAGCACTACCAGCTTGGGGCGCACAGCTTCAAGGGCCTTGCGGGCGATCTCCGGGCTGTCAAAGGGAAAATAGGTTGTGGCAGCGGAAACATTGCGCGGATTGGGGCTCAGTCTGTATGCAGTCCGTTCTATCTCGGACATTCCCTGCGCTGTATTGGTGGTCAGCAGGAATTTGGTCGGGCCGGCCATGGAGATATTTTCCATGATTCGGGAAGCTATCTTGGCTTCACCGGCTGAAGCGGCCTGAATCCAGACATCCGCACGGGGCGGCAGGCTGTGTTTGAGGGTTCTGCGGTCGAATCCTTCCCTTAACCTGTCATTTTTCTTGAGAAAAGGGATGGCGGCCTTCCAGCCGAGACCGTAAAGAAAAGATACAGCTTTGAGTTTGAGCGATACTGACATGTGTTGATCCTGACGTTTCCGTTCCGTTTGAAAAAAGTTACTTCCGCTTTTTTTGTCCCAGTTCAATGAGTTTTGCGATCAACTCGTTGAATGGATAGCCTGCCTCCTGAGCGGCTTGCGGGACAAGGCTTGTGGGAGTCATGCCGGGGAGTGTGTTAACTTCCAGCAGGTAGGGGACTCCTTCAGAAATTATGAAATCAGCCCTGCTGTAATCGCTTAAGCCCAGCAGCTTGTGGACTTTGGCCGTGATCTGCTGAATCTGTTCAGTCAGTTCCGGGGCGATGGGGGCGGGGCATATCTCTTCCGCCCCGTCAAGGGCGTATTTGCTGTGATAATCAAAGAATTCGGCATTTTCGGGCGGATTGATCATGATCAGGGGCAGCGGCTCACCGTCGAGAATACCGCAGGTGACTTCCACGCCTTCGATATATTCTTCCACAAGAGCACTGTCGCCGAGGCTGAATACAGTCTCGATTCCTTTTTCAAGCTCCTCCTGAGTACGGGCAAAGGTCATACCCAGACTGGAACCGCCGTTGTTGGGCTTGATGAAAACCGGAACTTCTAGTTCTTCCAGTCCCTTGCAGCCTTCGGCAGGGCAGACCAGCTCCCATTTCGGGGTGCGGATTCCGTGGTGGTCAAAAACGGTTTTGGTGGCCCCTTTGTTCAGGGTCAGGAAAGAGCTTTCCGGTTTTGCGCCCTGATAGGGACAATTGACCTGATTTAACATGGCCTGAATCAGGCCGTCCTCGCCCGGAGAACCGTGCAGGTTGATGAAGGCGAAATCAGCATGTTCAGCAAGAAGCAGAATGTTTTTGAAGTCTTTTGCAGGGTCAACAAATTCAACATCATGTCCGAGTTCCAGCAGTGCTTTTTCGATACCTTTTGCACCGCTCAGGGACACTTCGCGTTCATCAGACCAGCCGCCCGCAATCAAGAGAACATGCATTCAGATCAACTCCGATAAGTTTGCCGAGTCTGTCCTCAAGGACGAGGGCCTGCTCGAATGTTTTATGAATTCTTTGTTTGATTTTTTCGGTCTTGCCGTAGCGGACCTTCAAATCATTGAATCTTTTTTCAAGTGTGGTGAATGAGTCATGCATCACGCGTTTGTCGGCGTAACTTATTACCAACGGAAGGAAATATTTGTCAGCCTCAGGCTCGAAGGGCCAGAATACGTGATGCAGCACGCCCATGGCAATGGCCGGATTTCCGGTCAGCTGCATGGCCCATGCGGCACCTATCTGGCTGTGGTTGCCGCTGTGGAGAATGCAGTAGCTTTTGGCAATGTCATGCAGAAGGGCCGAAGCCTGAATGGTGGGTATATCAACATCTATCCCGGCTTCCGCAGCAAGTGTGGAAGCCTGAACCGCCACTTTGGCCACCAGCATGCTGTGGGCTTTGATGTTTTCAAACATCTGGTAATCATCCCACCACGCGATGCATTGCTCGGCGGAAGGGACACCCCATGCCGGATCAATAGTTACAGGCATAGGTGGAATCAGGGTGGACTCCATGGGCGGGTAACCGGGGGTGGGTTTGTCCGGGGTTTTTATCAAGCTGGTTTTATTCATAGAAAGCTGTTGCAAACAGTTGTTGGCTGAAACTTCCTTCTATTACCATTTTGCTACTGAAAAGGCAAAGCCCCGAAAACAATGTTTTCGGGGCTTTGCCTTTTCAAAAAAACGAACACTTATGTTCAATGAAAATCGTTTTTGGTGCAGTTGTAATTTTTTATTCCGGTACATCTTCCTGCAGCAGGGGGTCGGAAAGGAGTTCCATGATTCTGGCCATGTTGAAATCATGCGCTCCGTCAATGGCGCCTTCCTGAGCACTGGCTTCCACGGTCTGTT
This sequence comes from Desulfovibrio sp. JC010, assembly GCF_010470675.1. Classification (NCBI taxonomy): domain Bacteria; kingdom Pseudomonadati; phylum Thermodesulfobacteriota; class Desulfovibrionia; order Desulfovibrionales; family Desulfovibrionaceae; genus Desulfovibrio; species Desulfovibrio sp. JC010. Next base: position 160,057 of record NZ_VOIQ01000001.1, on the reverse strand, counting down.
CCAGCAGTTGTTCCGGGTTCTGTTCAGCGGAATTAAGCCCGGCTCTGATGTTTCCGGAAACCGAATCCAGTTTCTGTTCGCGGGTGACGCTGGCCTGTGCAGGGGGCGCGGAATTTTCATTTCTGACAGGTGTTTTTATTGATTCGTTAACAAAACTGATTTCCATTTGAATCCTCCTGATTTTATGGAAATTAGAAAGCATGAACTGTTCCGCCCGATAAAAAATGTTTTATTGTAGGGTGTTACTTTTAGTGTTGCGGACAAAAATTCCGTATTCGAAATCGAGGAAAGTGAAAAGAAGTGTAAAGATTTTCCGCTTTTTTCTAAAGAAGGAATTAATTTTGTATGGGGAATATTGCGGTGTGTCATGTCCGGCAGCAAAGATTTTGGACATTATTGTGTGAAATATGCAAACTCGTACAATATTTTTCTTGAATTTTTCTTGCCAAGGTTTTAATTGGCTCTTTGGGTGAGTGAGAAATTTTCTCCGAAACTGGGTTTCGGGAAATTCACTATAACCTGTTGTTAAAGTGCCGAGCGCGCTTTTACGAGTAATTTTTTTTAGGAGGTTTTACATGGCAATCGTTGAATTCATGGGAAAAAGCTTTGACGTAGACGAAGACGGTTTCCTGCTCAAGTTCGAAGACTGGTGCCCCGAGTGGGTTGATTTCTGTAAAGAAAGCGAAGGCATCAAAGAACTGAACGAAGAGCACCAGAAAGTTATCGACTTCTTGCAGGACTACTACAAGAAGAACGGTATCGCACCCATGGTCCGTATCCTTTCCAAGGTTACCGGATTCAAACTCAAGCACATTTATGAGCTGTTCCCCTCCGGTCCCGGTAAGGGAGCTTGTAAAATGGCTGGTCTGCCCAAGCCTACCGGCTGCGTATAGTTTTATAAGTAAATCAGTTTGTGAATTGTGGAGCAGTCACGGTGATTGCTTCACAGCGAGTCCAAAGTCAGAAAAACCCCGGGGATCGGCTCCGGGGTTTTTTTTGTTGGCACTTTCTAGACTGAATGAACTCTTTGGCGAGAGTGATATGTCAGATTTCCTTTCTTACCGTTGAACCTTCCCGATCAACCGCTGCAAAGAAATAAAATCCGTAAACCGATACCAGGGTTTATCAATTATCTCAGCTGACTTTATCTCTTCATCCACATCACCCTGCTCAAATTTATCCATGATCAGTACTGTCTCCGCCCGCTGGTCAAAGGCGGCAAAGAAATCTTTTTGCGCCTGACTGAGTTCTCCGTAATTTGCTGAGCTGAACAATTTTTCAGCGATTTCTTTATTCACTTGCCCGGCAAAGCCGATGGAGATTTTCTGCTCGGTGGAGATTAGTTTTGTGCAGATGCGCACTGCCGTATAATCGGGCAGGGAGGCCAGCTCGCTTTTGCCTGAGCCGGGCGGGATCAGGAAGGTGCGGCAATAGTAGCTTTCTCCCGCTATTTCACGGGTGTAAATGCCGGTGTTGGGCAACTTGCCTCCCGGAACCTGCTTGGAGCGGACATTCCAGCCCTGTCTTACGTCGAGGATTTCCACCCATGCGCCATTTGTGCCGTCCCGGTCAGCATAGAAATAGGTGCGCACATTGGCTTTGCCTTTGCTCTCTTTGTATTCACCCTGATATTCCAGACCATTGAATTTTACGGTCAGGGTAGGTGATTTGGTGGAATAAAAGCCGTGCTTGCCGGGAATTTTACGGGCCACGCATCCGCAGAGGATGAGTGTTGCCAGCAAAGTGATGAGCAGGATTGTTTTTTTCATATCGATATCCGGGGTTCAGGTTTCCGGTTATGTGGCTACAGGCTTTTAAGGTCCTGTAGAATCGTCTCGGCGGTGCGTGCGGCCACGCCTGGTTCGCCGATCATTTCACGCAACTCTTTTAACTCCGCTCTAACATTCTGTGCTGATTCAGGGAAGCCCACCCACTGACGGATCTGTTTGTAAAAGTTATCCGCAGTGGCGTTTTCCAGCAGGTATTCCGGGAGGATGGATTTATCCGGGATAATATTGGCAAGGCTGACATACTTTATGTTGAGGATTTTTTTTGCCAGAAAGCCGCTTATGGGAGACATCTTGTAGGCCACCAGAGTAGGGGTGCCGATGAGGGCGCATTCCAGGGTCGCAGTGCCGGAAGCGGCCATGATCACATTGGAGTTGCGCATGAGGCGGTATCTGTTTTCAGGCTGGTTGATGGTTACCGGAATGTGCTCCGGCCAGAAGTTGCGCAGTTTTTCTTCTTTTACTCCCGGTGCGCGGGCAATGGAAAATTTAAGTTCCGGGAAATCTTTTAAGAGCCGCTCGGCTGCCTGTGCGAATTCGGGCAGCAGGGATGAAATTTCCTTGCTGCGGCTGCCCGGCAGAATGCCCACCAGATTGGGGTCCGGGTCGATTGCGTCAAGTTCATCAAGGGGCATGAGATCCAGCAGGGGATGGCCCACGTACTGGGCGTCCACCCCGCGATCTTTGAAAAACTGCTGCTCAAATGGCAGGATGCACAGGATTTTGCGCACATGTTTTTGCAGGAATTTTGCCCGGCCCTGCCGCCATGCCCAGATTTGGGGAGTGATGTAATAGTAGACCGGAATATCCAGCTTACGGGCGATCTTGACCAGCCGGAAGTTGAAGTCCGGGCAGTCTATGAGGATGATGGCCTTGGGGCGTTCCGCTTTAAGGATGTCTTCGATCTGGCCGAAGAGCTTGAGCAGTCGGGGCAGCTTGGGCAGTACTTCGGTCAAACCCACCAGCGAAATCAGCTGCATGGGGTAGCGGATGTTGCAGCCTGCTTTTTCCATGGCCGATCCGCCCATGCCCATGACCTTCAGGCCGGGGTCGCGTACCATGAGCTCTTTAGCGAGCCTCGCTGCGTGCATGTCGCCGGAAGCTTCGCCCGCGTTGATCCAGATGCTGTTATTTTTAATGTTCATATTTTTATCTCTTATATTATTAAAAAACCTATGTGTTTTGGTATTGTAAAACGGGATAGTACGTTTGCGGTCTTCAAAAAGCAATGTCGGCCATGGCTATTTCTTTTGTAGCGTTAATAACAGTCTCAGAAAGAGTTGAAGCGGGGAACTGCTTGCAATGATGGATTAAATAGTGTTATCTCAGGCAAAGGTAGTGAGGTATTTTCTAAAAATTTCATTTATTAAGGAGTAATACTCAATGGCTCAAAAGAACGTAAAAAATATGATGGGCGTTCTGTCCGGGGTTTTTGCCCATACCGGTCACCTTTCCAAAGAAGAAGCCATGGAAATGGCAGGCATGGACGAAGCAGAATTCAAATCTGTTTATGAAAAAGCTGCAAACGTTGTTAAAAAGCTGGAAAGCTACGACAGTGCTGCTGAAAAATACGACAACTTTTCCGAGCACCTCTGGGAAGAACTTCAGGAATACGTCAAGAAGTTCGGTCCTTTCGGTATCTAGGTTCTTTTTCCCGTCTTTGATGGGTATAAAGGAGGATGCTTTGCCCGCATCCTCCTTTTTTTTAAATTAAATACCAGTTCCAGAACGGATCGGCGTATAAAATGGTCAGCATGGACCCCAGAGCCAGAAACGGCCCGAAGGGGATCATTGAACCGTATTCCTGATCCTTATCCACCACCATCATGATTAAGCCTGCCAGCAGTCCGGTGAAGGCCGAAACCGTGATCACCAGCGGCAGGTTCTGCGGCCCGGCCAGCGCGCCGATCATGAACATGATTTTAACATCCCCCAGTCCCAATCCTTCCACGTCCTTGAGCCCCCGGTAGAGTAGGCGCAGGGACCAGAACAGCCCTCCGCCGATTCCAGCACCAAGCAATGCCCCTTCCCAGCCCACAGGAGTAAACAGGGCCGCGCAGGGGACAGCTGCGATTGAACCGGGAATGGTGATGATGTCCGGAAGGATGAAGGTGCGCAGGTCAATAAATGAGGCCACGATCATCAGCCCGCCGAAAAACATGTAGATCAGCCATTCCACCGAAGGGCCGAAGGTGAGCATTAGCAGCACCGCCCAGGCCATGGAAACAAGCTCAATTACAGCGTACATGGGGCTGATTTTCTGTTTGCAGGATGAGCATCTGCCGCGCAGCAGCAGGTAGCTGATAAGCGGGATGTTTTCAAACCAGCGGATGGTATGACCGCATTGGGGGCAGGTGGAACGGCGCGGATTGGTCAGGGTCTGACCGTTGATGTAGCGCAACACCGCGCAGCCGTAAAAACTCCCCAGAACCGCTCCGATGAGGGCTGCGGCGGCAATATGAAATATATTTATGGAAATCAGATGCATGTTGACCTTGGATAACTTGAAGATTTAGGGTGCTTGTGCAAAACAATTGATCCATACGTGGATACGACACATCAGATAATTGAACAAGCTTTCTACGGAGACCAGGAATGGGCGGCAAATATAGATTTATACCGGAACTGAGTGCGCAGGAACTGGCTGATAAACAGCTGCAGGGATTGAAAAAGACAGTGGAGCATACTGCTGCCAACAGCCCTTTTTATCAGGCGCAGTACAAGGAGCAGGGAGTTGAGCCCGGCGACATCAAATCCCTTGAAGATTTGCAGAAACTTCCTTTCACTACGGCCGACCATCTCAAGGAAGGGTATCCGCTGCCGCTGCTTTCCGTTCCTGAAGAAGATGTGGTGCGTATCCACGGTTCCAGCGGAACCACCGGGAAACGCAAGATTCTTTCTTACACCCGCAATGATATCGAGACATGGAAAAACATGTTCGCCCGCTGTTACGAACTTCCGGGCCTGACCACCCTTGATCGGGTTCAGGTCTGTGTGGGGTACGGTTTGTGGACTGCCGGGGCCGGATTCCAACTCGGCGCAGAACATTTCGGGGCCATGACCCTGCCCGTGGGACCGGGGATGCTTGAAATCCAGCTCCAGATCATGGAAGATCTCGGCGCAACCTGCCTCTGTTCCACAGCTTCCATGGCTTTGTTGCTGGGGGAAGAGGCCCGTAAGGCCGGTATTGTGGAGCGGCTGAAGCTCAAACGTTGTATCTTCGGCGGTGAAGCTGCTTCACCCAAGATGCGCAAGCAGTTTGAAGAAGCCCTTGGACTTGAAGGAAGCTACGATATTACCGGTATGACCGAGCTTTACGGTCCCGGAGCAGGGGTCGAGTGTAACGCCCATGACGGCATTCATTACTGGGGCGATGAGTACATCGCCGAGATTATTGATCCGCTGACCCTAAGGCCCGTGCCTGACGGTGAAGTTGGCGAACTGGTGGTGACTACCCTGAACAAGGAAGCTTCTCCGTTGGTCCGTTACCGCACCCGCGACCTGACCCGGATTATTCCCGGTGAGTGTTCCTGCGGTTGTACCATGCCCCGTCACGATACTATTTCCGGACGCAGTGACGACATGTTCATCTTCCGGGGCGTGAATATTTATCCCGGCCAGATCGCATCTGTGCTGGAATCTTTCCCTGAAGCAAGTTCCGAGTACCAGATTTATCTTGAGCGTCGCGAAGGGTTGGATCACATGTCCGTGAAGGTCGAACGCAAGGTCGGAGTTTCCGCAGAGAATGACACAAACCTCGCCAGAGCCATCTGTGATGAGATCAGGAAATTCATCCTTGTGCGGGCCAACGTGGAAATTCTCAAGCCCGGCCTGCTGCCCAGAAGTTTCGCTAAGACCAAGCGTGTGTTTGATGAGAGAAGATAAAAGAAAGCGGGGATGTTGTTGGACATCCCCGCTTTTTTACTCCAACCCACCATATATCCTTTCCAGATTCTCCGAATAGAATTCAAGCAGTCTTTGCTTGGGCGGTAGATGCGGATCATTGGCAGTGACCAGTGTGGTCAGTACCACCGGGTGCGCGCCGTTATTCACTATTGCTTCAAATATTTTACCCTGCGGCATACGGTTGCAGAGCACGGTCTTGATTTCATTCTCGCGGATGGACTGCGCAAGTGCCGCAACATCCGCATCGTTCCAGTCTATTTCCTGCTTCAGGAAACTGTCCACTACCTCGATTCCGAATTCTGAAATGAGATAATCGAAATCTCCGGTCAGGCTGATTACGTCCATTGATTCCAGATCAATGAATTTTAATTCGTATTTTGTGCGCAGCTTGAACAGCTGCTGCTTCAATGATTTAAGATTGTTGTCGATTACTGCGGCCTGATCCGGGTATAGGGCCATGAGATCCTTGGCGATGAAGTCTGCCATTTTGGTCAGGTTTCCGGGGGAACGCCAGATAAAGGGCGAGACATTGCCGCCGGTTTTTTCCTTGATCAATTTTACCCCGGCCTGTGTTTTATCCACCGGGGCGGAGCCGTCAATTTCAACAATGCGCACATTGGCGCGACGGGCGTAGGGGTAGAGATCATCGCGATTCCAGATGGAACGGATGGTCACGCAGGCAGCAGCACCCATGGCTTGCTCGTTGAATTCACGAGCGTGTTTTTTGAAATAGCGGGCTTGCGAATTCATAGAATAGGTCGATGGCACAGTCTGGATTGTCTGAATCCTGGTATCGGCGGTCAGAGTCTGGGTGAGCAGCTTTGTTGCTTTTAGTGAAGTAAGAATCTGCATGCCCGAAGTTCGGGGTTGGGTAGTAGACTGCTTGGCGCAACCGAGCAGGCAAAGCAGCATGATTAAGGGCAATATTTTTTTCATATCAATATCCTGTAAATTAACCCCTTGCCCGAAGGGCAATAAAAGGGATTCCAAAGGGTCTTATCAGCTCACTAAACAGCGGCTTCCCTGAAAGCGGGCAAAGTTGCACGCAATAGCGAAGTCAGTGCAAAAAATACAGCAGCAACAATAATAATCGCCCCGCCGGAAGGCACGGGTATTTCGTACTGCATGGGAATGATTACCCCAAGCAGGCAACTCAGTGTGGCAAAGAACATGCTGTAAAAGAAAAATCCGCGCATGGATTTGCTGATGTTGCGCGCAGCCGCTGCCGGGATGATGAACAACGCCTCCACCAGCACCGCACCGACGATTTTCAGTGCCGCCACGGTAATTACTGTGATGATGAGGATGAACATGTAATCCACCAGCTTCACATTGATACCGCGTACATGGGCAAGGCTGGGGTTGAAACTGGCCAGCAGGATTTTGTTGAACATGGGCAGGCAGACAGCCACGCAGAGCAGGCAGATGATAGCCAGCACGTTGATGTCGGTGTTGTTCACGGTCAGGATGGACCCGAAAAGGATGTTGTCCAGCACATGCATGTTGACCTTCCCGGTTACGTAGAGCAGCACGCAGGCACCCACGGCCAAGGATATGGATAGAAATACCCCGATTACCGTGTCCGAGGACATACGGGTCCGGTTGCGGGTGTAGTTCATGAGCAGCCCGAAAAGGATGCAGAAACCGAATAGGGATACGTAGGGCGCGGTGTACGGTTCGCCGAGGACAATGCCGAGAGCCACACCGGTGAGTGCGGCCTGTCCCACTGCCTGCGAGAAAAAAGCAAGCCGTTTGGCAACCACCATGGTTCCGATTCCGCCGAGGATGGGCCCGGCCAGCAGGGAGCAGATCAGGGCGTTGATGACGAAAGCGTACTGGAAGTAGTCGGGCAGGGTGCCGCTTCTGCCCATTTCCATGAGCGGGGTTCTGATAAGATCGTAGATGAGTTCCATTATGCTGCCTGCCTTGCGGAGCTGAAGATATTCAGGATGCGCTCGGCACTGAGTTCTTCCGTGGGGCAGCCGGAGAAAAGCACCTCGCGGTTGATGCAGGTTACGCAATCGCCGATTTCTTTCACCTCCATGAGATCGTGGTGGATGATCAGGATGGTTACTCCTTTGGCTTTGAGCTCTTGCAGCAACCCGCGCATGATGGCCGCCCCGGCCTTGTCCAGCCCGGTGGTGGGTTCATCTAGGATGAGCAGGGCAGGGTCGGGAAGCAGGGCTTGAGCCAGCAGCACACGCTGTCTTTCCCCCCCGGAAAGCTGCCCGAAAATGCGCTTGGATTTTTCGGCCATATTGACCCGTTCAAGGGCGGAGTTAATTGTTTCACGATCCTTAGCGGCAGGATTCATGAACGCGGGTCTGCTCTGGCAGGTCATGGACATGAAATTTTCCACGGTGACGGGCAGGGTGGTGTCGTAATTGAGAGTCTGGGGCACATAGCCGATGGTCCGATTCTCCTGCCAGTCAATGTGGATGGCCCCGGAATGGGGCATCTGCCCCAGCAGGGAGCGCAGCAGGGATGTTTTGCCGCCGCCGTTGGGACCGATGATGCAGTGCAGGGCCCCGGAGTAAATTTCAAAATTGAGTTTTTTAAGAATCTCCGTGTTGCCCAAGGTAAGGCTTACGTCATTAAAGCTGATGGACGGGCCGTATTTAGTTTCAAGCATGGTATTCATTTATTCCCCTGCCTTGATTTCATGGGCTTCGATGAGGGCATCGGTCAGGGCTTTCATATTGTTCTCAATACCCTTTTCAAAATCATCAGCAGCGTATGAGCCTCCGGTGAGGTGGGAAAGATGGCGGATGCGGATTCCGGTTTCTTCATGGATAGTGTCCACGTATTTGTCCGGGAAATGCATTTCAGTGAAAATGACATCCACCTTGAGGGCCTTGATTTTCTTGATGGTCTTGGCGAGCTGGTTGGCAGTGGGCTTGAGTCCGTGGTTGGGTTCGATTACTGCGGTGACCTGAAGGCCGAAATCCTGCAGCAGATAGTCATAACCGCCGTGGATGGTGGCGCAGCGGAATTCCACATCCGGCAGATCTGCAATGCGCTGCATATATTTTGCTTTGAGTTTGCGCAGCTTACGCACGTATTTACGCGCATTCTTTTTATAATATTTAGCGTTGTCCGGGTCTATCTCAGCCAGCTCGGCAGCAATGGTGTATATCTGCTGGATGGAGGTGGTCACCGATATAAAAGTATGGGGGTTGACGATTTTAAGGTCGTCAATGTTCCCGGCCACCGGGATGAGCGAGACATCCTTGTTGGCAAAGATGACCGGGATTTTACCTTTCATCCGGGCCGCTGCGAGGATTTCCATGGCAAATTCATCATGACCGATGCCGTTGACCACCAGTACGTCCAGATTCATTACCCGTTTGATGTCTTCCGGCTGGGGACGGTAGTTGTGCGGGTTGAATCCTTCACCGATAAGAGGTTGCACAACAGCCCGGTCCTTTACGATGTTGCTTACAAAGCTGTAGTAGGGGTGCAGAGTGGTGCCGATGACCAGTTTGTGACCTTCAGTGCGGTCCTGCTCTTGAGCGTAGCCCTGTGCGGCAACAGATATAACCAGCAGTGCGGCCAGTATGAAAATTTTTATGCGTGACATGGTTTAACCTTTTATCCTTTTAACTTCATCTTCTCCGCTGTAGGCGATGACTTCTTTCCAGCCTGCGGCGATAAATCCCTGATCGGTAGCGACCTGCGGGGCAGGTTTGTTTGCGGAAGTGTGGTACCAGATTTCATAAGGGGCATGGCGCGGTCCGGTTCTGGCACTGCCCTGTTTCTTTTTGTGGTCGTGGAGGAAAAGCAGGATAAATGAACCTGTTGATTCGCCTTGGCCCGGATGTCCGGTATATAGTGCGATATCCATGGAGCCTGCCGGACGCAGTTCCCTGTTCCAGCTGAAGCGTCCGCTTTTTTTCCACGAAGCGTCTCTGGTAAAAGGCGGCATGAATTCTTCTTCAAGCTGCGGCACGGTGAGCCATTCCTCTCCTTCATTGTGGATTTCATTGATTTCAACCGCAGCAGTGTACAATCCGTTGAATACGGCCAGTTCTTTATCATTGAGATCAGAGAAGGCCCTGATCTGGAAGTTTGCCAGATCAGCGACTTGTGACTGCTTTTGATTGATAAAAATCAGCGTGGCGCAGGTTATGCCTACCAGCAGGGCAGCGAGCAGGACATACATGGTCTCCTTGCCTTTACCTGAAGGTGAAACCAGTTGCCGGGGTGGTTTATTCATAATGTTTCCTGTTGATGTGATATCGGGGATGAAAATCATTATCGCTTGAAGAGGGCGACGTCAAGCAAGTGAAGGAATTATATATGCGCAGTGTTTGGCATTAAAAAAGCCGCCCGGTGAATTACCGGGCGGCTCTTAATATACTTTGCGTGGCAGAGATTATCTGCGGCGTCTGTCGTCACGACGTCCGCCACCGCGTCTGTCATCACGGCGACCGCCGTCACGTCCGCCGCGACCGCCACCGGGGCGTCCGCCGCCCATCTTGAATTTCTCAAGATCTACTTCCTGTCCGGCCTGCTCCATGAGCCATGCCTTGCGGGAGAGACGGATACGGCCATTGGGCTGTACTTCAACAACTTTAACGGTGATTTCCTGACCGAGCTGTACAACATCGGTAACTTCAGCGATGCGCTCAACGTCGATCTGGGAGATGTGCAGCAGACCTTCAAGACCGGGCAGGATTTCAACAATCGCGCCGATTTCGAGGATCTTTTTAACGGTACCCACGTAGTTTTTACCCAGTTCTGCGGTCTGGTCGTAGTACTGAACCATTTCCACAGTTGTCTTGAGGGACTCAAGGGTGGGTGCGAAGATGGAAACCTTACCGGAATCTTCGATGTCGATATCGGCAGCGGTTTCAGCAGTGATCGCCTTGATGTTTTTACCGCCGGGTCCGATGAGATCGCGGATCTTTTCGGGGTTGATCTGCAGTACTTCCATCTGGGGAGCGTTCACGGAAAGTTCAGCTCTGGGTTCGGCAATAACCTGCTTCATGTCATCGAGGATGATCTGGCGGGCTTCTTTTGCCTGACCGAGCGCGTTGCGCAGGACTTCTGCGGGGATACCGCTGATTTTGATATCCATCTGAATTGCAGTGATACCTTCTTCAGTACCGGCAACTTTGAAGTCCATATCGCCGAGAGCATCTTCATCACCGAGGATGTCGGTGAGAACGTAGTACTCGTCGCCTTCCTGGCAAAGCCCCATGGCGATACCTGCTACAGGCGCGCTGATGGGTACACCTGCGTCCATGAGGGACAGGGTGGTGCCGCATACGGAAGCCATGGAGGAAGAACCGTTGGAGTCCATTACCTCGGAAACTACACGCATGGTGAAGGGGAATGCTTCTGCTGCGGGCAGTACCGGAGTAAGAGCGCGTTCAGCCAGAGTTCCGTGGCCGATTTCACGGCGGGAAGGTGCACGCAGGAATCTTGCTTCACCAACGCAGTACGGAGGGAAGTTGTAGTGCAGCATGAAACGTTTGGTGTCTTCACCGATGAGGGTTTCAAAACGCTGCTCATCACGGGTGGAACCCAGTGTGCAGACAGCGAGAGCGGAAGTCTCACCGCGGCGGAACAGGGCGGAACCGTGGGTCATGGGCAGGCTGCCTACTTCCATGGAAAGATTACGTACGGTGGTCAGGTCACGACCGTCAATACGAACGCCGTTGTCAACAATGCGTTTACGAACGATTTTCTTTTCAAGATCGCCCATGACATCGCCGACAGCTTTTACTCTGGCAGGCTCTTCGGGGAATTTTTCCTCAACCAGTGCCTTGGCTTTGGCTTTAACTTCAGACTTGGCATCTCTGCGTTCCATCTTTGCGGGAATGGAAAGTGCCTTGTCGAGGTCATCAGAAAAGTTCTCGGTAACGAGGGTGATAACTTCTTCGTCTTTAACTGGTTCAGCCACTTCCATTTTGGGGCGGCCTACTTTTTCGCGCAGTGCGTCCTGCAGGTCGAACATGGGAGCCATCTGCTCGTGTCCCCACTCCAGTGCTTCAGCAATGGTGTTTTCAGACAGGAACTGGGAACTGCCTTCAACCATGATGACTGCGTCGCGGGTAGCGGCGAAGACGAGGTTGAGTTCGGACTGCTCAGCCACACCTTTGTAGGTGGGGTAGAGTACGAATTCGTTATTGACGTAGCCGACGCGGGCTGCAGCAACAGGACCGTTGAAAGGCAGGTCGGAGATGTGCAGGGCTGCGGATGCACCGGTCATGGCCAGGACATCGGGGTTGGTGTCGGTATCAGCGGAAAGAACAGTTGCGATAACCTGAACTTCGTCGCGGTATCCTTTGGGGAACATGGGGCGGATGGGGCGGTCCATAAGACGGGAAACAAGGGTTTCACGGTCGGAAGGACGACCAACTTCACGGCGGAAGTAACCGCCGGGGATGCGGCCTGCTGCGTAGGTTCTTTCGAGGTAGTTGCAGGTCAGGGGAAAAAAGTCGCGCGGGCCGTCTGCGGCCATGCCTACGGCAGTAACGAGAACAACGGTGCCGCCGGACTTGATAAGTACGGTTCCGTTGGTCTGGTTAGCCATACGTCCGGTTTCCAGTGTGATGTCGAGATTACCGACCTGACCGGATACGGAAGTGGGTTCAAAAGGTACTAACATTTAGATTCCTCATTAAATAAGTTGTAATGTCGGAACCCGGTGCTGTCCGAATTTTCCAGCCGGCTAAGGGAGGATTTCATAGACGGGGATGAACCCCTTCCTCAGCCAACTAAAAATCCATTGCAGGAGAGCACGGATTCCACTGTTCGATTCAATCTAACTACCATCTATATGATGTAAAGTCAGATGAAAACACAAATGTGTGAATATCTATAAAAAAAGGGGAGGGTAAACCCTCCCCGGAAACTGCTTATTTGCGCAGACCAAGTCTTGCAATAAGATCGCGGTAACGCTGAATGTCTTTGGACTTCAGGTACTTCAGGATGTTTCTGCGCTGGCCGACCATTTTGAGCAGGCCGGTGCGGGAGTGGAAATCCTTTTTGTGGCTCTTGAAGTGGTCGGTCAGGTACTTGATTCTTGCGGTAAGAAGAGCAACCTGTACTTCAGGGGAACCGGTGTCACCTTCTTTGGTCTGGTATTCTTCAATTACTTTTGCCTTGTCTTCAGCAGTCATAACCATAGCGTTATCCTCCAATTCGCGTTTAAACGCGAATGTTTAGTTGTGCCGGAAGTTGATAATCCCGCGGGGGAATCAGCCCCACAGGCCGCGAAGAATTACCCAGAGAAGCTTATCGTCGATCTGCTTTGTCTCCATTAGAGCCAGAGCGGTACCGTCAGGTTCAAGGAACATTGCCCTTTCTCCTTCGATAATTTCCTGATCAGCAGCAATATCCGCGACAGGGATTCTTGTTCCGTTCTTGATGGCTCCTGACATGTCTTCCGAAACGGTAAACCTGTGCCAGTGGGGCAGGGCATCCGCAAGGGGAATAATCCGTGCCTCGAATCCTTCAGGATCGGCAAGAACCTCGTCGAGGTTGTGCGCTTCACTGAGCCGATAAGGTCGGCTTTCTTCACGCCTAAGTGATTCCATTACCGCGCCGCATCCGAGCCGCGACCCCAAGCTATGGACCAGGGAGCGAATATAGGTGCCGGCAGAGCACCCAACCCGGAAACGGGCCAGTGGCAGAGTCACTTCCAGCGGTTCTGCGTCAAATATTTCAATGCTCTTGATCTTGACCGGGGTTTCTTCCCCTTTTCTGGCCAGTTCATAGAGCGGTTTGCCTTTATGCTTTGCAGCCGAATAGGCAGGAACTTCCTGACTAGTCAAGTCATTCCAGTGTAAAATTTCATTTTCCACCATTTTTTCCGTAATTTCGGAAATGTCTCCGGTGGATGTTTCAGTTCCCTGAATATCGTAAGTGTCTGTAGTTCTACCGATACTTAAGCTGCCAGTGTATACTTTATCATGTCCGAGTAAATAAGGCCCTAACTTTGTGGCCTGACCGAGCATGACCAGCAGTACGCCCTCCGCCAGAGGATCAAGGGTCCCGGCATGGCCGATTTTGTACTGCTTCAATTCGCGCTTGATGGAATTGAGGCAATCAGCAGAAGTGGGGCCGCTGGGCTTATTAAGAACCAGAACGCCGTGCTTCTGGAATGGACTTTTTTTTGGTTTTCTTCCCATATTAACTAATGCCTTCGGCGAGCCTCCCGGCGGGCTTAAACCCTTTTGCAAAAGGGTTTAAGAATCCCAAAACCTTTTATCGAGGCTTCGCCTGAGTGAAATTTAATTCATGACCTTATCGCCAATTGCTGTGATAAGTCTTTCGCGGACGGTTTCCGGTGCATTCTCAATCAAGCCGCCGGAAGCGTTCTTGTGACCGCCGCCTCCGAAGAGGGAGGCTACAACCTGTACGTTGTCGCGGGACTGGGAACGCAGGCTGAACTTGTAGCGCATGGGGCTGTCCTCGCGGATGAGCACTGCCACGCGTACGCCCTTGATGCGCAGGATAAAACTGACCAGTCCTTCGCAGTCCGAACCTGCTGCACCTGCTTCATCGAGCATTTCCTGCGGGATGAAGAGCATGGCGGTCTGTCCGTCATGGTGCATTTCAATCTTGCCCAGCGCGGTGGCCCAGAGATTGATGCGTTTCATGGTCCACTGGTTGCGGATTTTGGGTACAAACTCACCGAGATCGAGACCGTAGCGGATGATGTCCGCGATGATTTCAAGGGTCTCGGGCTTGGTGTTGTTGTAGGTGAAAAAACCGGTATCCGTGGCAATGGACAGGTAAATGGACTCGCCCAGCCTGCCGGAAAGGGAAATTTTCAGTTCGCGGGCAATGAGGGTGACCATTTCACCTACTGCCGGGCGGTTGGTATCCACCCAGTTCACGGCGGCAAAGCCGGAGTTGCCCATGTGGTGGTCGATATTGATGGATTTTTCCGGGTCCATGGCGTTCATGAGCGTTTCGCCCATGCGCGGCGCATCACCGCAATCAAGGATGATGTACCAGCCCTCGAACCCTTTAGGGATTTCGGTCAGAATAGGTGCGGGAGTCTCGAACCATTCCATGGCTTCGGGCATGCCGCTCTGGTTGTATAACCTGTAGCGTTTTCCAAGCTTTTCAAGAATGTATCCCATGGCAGCGGTGGAACCCAGGGCATCCCCGTCCGGATTGAAGTGCGCTGCTACGAGAAAGTCGTCTTCTTCTTTAAGAATCCGACATATCTCTTTCAGTCGAGCTTCCATAAACCATCTCCTCGAGGAAGTTGTCGTGCACGAACCTGAGTTCGGGAATCTGGCGGGTGCGAATACGTTTGCTGAGCTTGGAACGCATGAAGCCTTTGGCTTTGTCCAGTGCCTTTACAGCAGCGGCAATCTTGTCCTTGTCCCCGGCCATGGTGAACATCACCTCGGCGATTTTATTATCTTTATTCATACGCACTCCGCTGATGGAAACCATCTCCAGACGCGGGTCACCGATCTCTTCAATGAGCATGGTGGCGATTTCGCGCATGATTTGGTCGCCCATTTTTACAGAGCGGCGTGATGTAGAAGTTTTCATTTTGTATATCCTCTAAAAAAATATTCCTGATCATAAAGATCAGGAACTGAAAATTTCTGTTTCGCAGTGGATAAGCTCGGCCGGGGCCATGGCTTCAATCATGGCTAGAGCCTTGGATAGCCTGCTTTCCACCTTGCGGGTTTCATTGGCGACAGTCACTGCGGCGAGTACCAGCCTTTCGTGAGAGTCCATTGCTTCAACTTCGGATACAGAGAGGTTGAACTTGTTTCGAAGCTTCTGCTTCAGGCTGAGGGATATTTTGCGTTTCCCCTTGAGTGATCTGTTTCCGTGCAGTCTGAATTCCAGTGAGAGTACGCCGATGATCATATCTAATTTTAAATCAGAGACGGAAGCAGTGCTTCCGTCTCTGATGTTTTTTATCTTATTCGAGTGTTCTTGCTACTTCCACGACCTCGAAGGCTTCGATGAAGTCGCCTTCCTTGATGTCGTTGAACTTCTCAAGACCGACACCGCATTCGTAGCCTTTGGCCACTTCCTTGGCGTCATCTTTGAAGCGTTTCAGGGAAGTCAGGGTTCCGGTGTAGATAACTACGCCGTCACGCAGCAGACGAACCTGAGCATGTCTGGTCAGCTTGCCATCGACCACGTAACAACCGGCGATAACACCGACTTTGGGTACGGAGAAGGTCTGCTTGACTTCTGCCTGACCGAGGTACTCTTCCTTGATATCCGGGGAGAGCATGCCGCCCATGGCGTCTTTGATTTCTCCGACCAGCTTGTAGATGATGTCGTAGAAGCGGATTTCCACTTCTTCGCGCTCTGCGATTTCCTTGATCTTCACAGTCGGTCTTACGTTGAAGCCGATGATAATCGCCTGTGAAGCGGAAGCCAGCAGGATGTCGGATTCAGTGATCGCACCGGCACCGCCGTGGATGACTTCAACCTTGATCTCTTCGGTAGCCAGCTTGGCAAGGGCTTCGTTGATCGCTTCAAGTGAACCCTGTACGTCAGCCTTGAGCACAACGTTGAGGGTCTGCACTTCCTGATTCGGCTTGGAAGCGAGGAAGGATTCAAGGGTAACCTTGGATTTACCTGCCAGTTCGCGTTCACGGTGTTTGAGCTTACGTTCCTGAGCAATGCGGCGGGCCACTTTGTCGTCAGCTACGCAGATAAACTCGTCACCAGCTTCGGGGATGCCGTCAAAACCCTGAATCTCGACCGGGAATGCCGGACCTGCGGATTTGATCTTGCGACCGCGGTCATCGAACATGGCACGTACACGACCGTGGTAGAGACCGCAGACAAAGGGATCGCCCTGATTGATGGTACCTTCCTGAATGAGGACAGTACCCACGGGACCACGGCCCTTGTCGAGCTTGGCTTCAACGATGTTACCGCGTGCGCCCTTGTCCGGGTTGGCCTTGAGTTCGAGAACTTCAGCCTGCAGCTGAACCATCTCGAGCAGGTTGTCCAGACCGGTACCCATTTTAGCAGATACGGGAACGAACATGGTGTCGCCGCCCCAGTCTTCGGGAACGAGGTCGAAGTCAGCCAGTTCACGCTGTACGCGTTCGGGGTTGGCTCCTTCCTTATCCATCTTGTTGACAGCAACAACGATGGGTACGCCTGCAGCTTTGGAGTGGGAGATAGCTTCACGGGTCTGATCCATGACGCCGTCATCCGCAGCTACTACGAGGATAACAATATCGGTAACCTGTGCTCCGCGCATACGCATGGTGGTAAACGCTTCGTGACCGGGAGTATCGAGGAAAACGATTTCGCCGCGGTCGGTGGAAACGTGGTACGCACCGATATGCTGGGTGATGCCGCCTGCCTCGCCGTCGGTAACCGCACTGTGGCGGATGGCATCCAGCAGGGATGTTTTACCGTGGTCAACGTGACCCATGATGGTCACGATGGGCGGACGGGGTTTCAGGTGCTCTTCCTTATCCGCTTCGCTGGTAGGTACAAGCAGCTCTTCTTCGGAGTAGGATACGTTTTCTACTTCGTATTCGAACTCTGCAGCAAGCAGGGTGGTTGTATCAAGATCCAGAGACTGGTTGATAGTTGCCATTACACCGAGACCGAAAAGGGTCTTGATGAGTTCCTGAGCTTTGAGTCCCATCTGGTGGGCCATGTCGGAAAGACGGATGGCCTCGTTGAACTTGATTTTACGTTTGGCGGCCTTGAGGGGCTTCTGAACAACAGGAGTCTGCTCAACGCGGTTCCTGCCTTTCTTGCCTTTTTTCTTGCCGCGAAACTTGCTTTCAAGTTCTCTTTCGCTGTCGTTTTTGCGGTAATCCTTACCGAATTCGACAACGCGCTTGTCTTTCTTGAATTTCTTCTTCTTGCTCTGATCATTGCCGGGAGCCGGTGCACCGGGAACTGGTCTTCCACCGCCGCCACCGGGCCTTCCGCCGCCGGGACCACCGGGACGACCACCACCGGGACCGCCGGGACGACCACCACCGGGTCTACCGCCGCCGGGACGGCCTCCACCGGGACGACCACCGCCGGGTCTTCCACCGCGACGGTCATCGGAAGGTCCGTCGCCGCCGGGACGACGTCTTGCTCCGCCCGGACCTTCTGCAGCACGCTGTGCAGCCTGAAGGTTGGGATCAGGTCTGGAAATAATTTTTACTTTGGGCGCTTCTACTTCTTTTTTCTTCTTGCGCTTTTTCTTCTTGGGCTCAGCCTCTTTGGCTTTTTCGCCTTCTGCCGCAGGCTTTTTCTCAGCTTTTGCTTTGGCTTCGGCCTTGGGTGCTTCAGGAGCCTCTTCCTTGGGAGTGTCCTGTTTTTCTTCAGCAGGAGCTTCCTTCACGGCTTCTTTCTCTTTAGCTACCTTGGCGGCGGGGGGCGTTTCCGCTTCGGGAGCTGCGGGTTCTTCGCTTGCGGGGGCTTCTTCTTTCTTTTCCAGTTCTTCAGGCTTGATAATTTTTACCTTGGGCTTCTCGCTTTTGGCGGGAGCCTTCTTGGCGGGCTTTTTCTTTTCAGGAGCCTTTTCTTTAGGAGCTTCCTGTTTTTCTTCAGCAGGGGTTTCCTGCTTCTCTTCTTTTACGGGAGCTTCTTTTGCTTCCGCTTCTTCTTTCGCTTTTTTGCGTCCGCCTTTACGACGGCGAACGATAACGCCGGGCTGAACCTCGCGCTGTTCCACTTTGCCGGACTTGCCGGAAAGTTCCTTGCGGACGGCATCTGCCTCTTCCGCTTCAATGGCGGCTACAGTGCTTTTCGCCTGCACGCCGTGTTCGCGGAGCTTTTGAAGGATGTCTTTGGCATTGACCCCGAGCTCGGCGGCCAATTCCTTTACTTTGATTTTTGAAGCCATATGGTACTACCCCCTGAAGTTCTTCTTCCGTGGCCGAAAAAATTTAAATCTTTCAAGGCACTTTTCGTTGCCGCAGACATAATATCCACGACCCTGCATTGCCTTTTTCTCATCCGGAATAAGTCCGCTGTCGGAAGCCCCCTTGCCCACAACGAACCTGGACAGTTCTTCCTTGGCAAAACGCTGCCTGCAAATGACACATGACCTTGTGGGTACATGTTTTTCTGTGCTGTCCTTTCCGGTCAAATACAATAGCCTTTATTGAGACTCCGGGGTTTCCCCCGGAGTGTATTATTCTTCGTCAGAAGCTTTTTCTGCTTCTTCGTCTGTTGCGTCTTCAGCGGTTTCATCCGCAACCTGCTCTTCCGCTTCAACGGGAGCATCGGTTTCAACTGTTTCTGCAACTTCTTCTTCAACTGCATCCTCTTCAGCATCACCTATGCCCAGCAGCATGATCGCGGACTTCATGTCGGATACTTTGGAGGAAGTCATGCCGGAAATGGACATGAGGATTTCCTCAGAAGCATTGGCGACCTGGCTGACGGTTTCAAATCCTGCGGAGAGGAAATTGTCTACCGGAATTTCAGCAACGCTGGCCAACTGGTCAAGGCCCTTGCTGGCGGCGTTCATTTCGCCGTAGCGGCTTTCAGTGAAGACGTCGATTTTCCAGCCCAGCAGTCTTGAAGCCAGCTTTACGTTCTGTCCTTTGCGGCCGATGGCAACGGTGAGCTGATCATCGGGAACCACGACTTCAAGGGTCTTTTCCTCTTCATCTACTGCGATTCTGGTGATCACCGCAGGGGAGAGGGCGTTCTGGGCGTATTTAGCGATATCCTGACTCCAGACGACGATGTCGATGCGTTCGCCGCGAAGTTCCTGAACAATGTTCTGGATGCGGGAACCGCGAATACCGACACATGCGCCAACAGGGTCAACATCACGGTCAAGGGAGTTCACAGCCACTTTGGCACGCAGGCCCGGATCACGGGCAACACCCATGATTTTAACAGTGGCGTCGTCCACTTCGGGGACTTCCCTTTTGAAAAGTGCGCTCATGTAGTCCGGGTGTGAGCGGGAAACCACGATCTGGGGACCGCGGGATTCTTTCTGCACATCAATGATGAAAGACTGGACGCGGTCACCGCGTTTGTATCTTTCGCGGGGAATCTGCTCATTCTTGGGCAGAACTGCTTCGGTGCGGCCGAGGTTGATGATCCAGCCTGTACGGTCGCGGCGCTGGATGATGCCGCTGACGATTTCGTGCATGCGGTTCTTGAATTCATCGTAGATGATTTCCTGTTCCGCATCGCGCATGCGCTGGATGATGACCTGCTTGGCGGACTGGGCGGCGATCCTGCCGAGGTCTTCGACTTTGAGCTTGAAGCCCATTTCATCGTCGATCTGGACGTTGGGATCGTGTTCTTTTGCTTCCTCAAGGGTGATTTCGCTGATTTCGTCTTCAACTTCTTCTGCAACTACCTTGAACTGGTAGACTTCGATTTCACCGGCTTCTTCATTGAAGTTGACCTCGATATCCATGGCGTCGCCGTATTTGCGGGCCACAGAAGAACGTACCGCTTCTTCAAGGGTATCGATGAGCAGGTCTCTGTCGATCCCACGGTCCTTGCTGATCTGGTCAATCGCCTTTTTGAGTTCAGAACCCATATCGCTCCTCCGCTTCGGCTCAATTTACTGACACATGGGTGGTGCCGGAGTGCCGAATGACTGCCTAATTAATTTTTATTTAAACTCGTGGATGAGTTTTGCTTTCTTTATTCTGTCCCATTCTATTTTGATGGGATCTTCCTGATCTTCGAGCTTGAGCAGGAGCCCTTCCTCGTCGGTTTCCTGAAGAAGGCCTTTGAATTTCTTGCGGCCTTCAATGGAAAATACGAGGGCGACGTCCACTTTTTTACCGATGTATGCGGACATCTGCTCCGGAGTGAAAAATTTTCTTTCCAGCCCGGGGGAGGAGACTTCAAGGACGTATGCGCTGTCGATGATTTCCTCAACCTCAAGCATGAGACCTATGTCTCTGCTTACTTCTGCGCACTGGTCGATGCTTACGCCTTTTTCACTGTCAATATAAATGATGACAGCAGGGCGATTTGCGGAAGTGACTTCCACACCCCAGAGGGTCAGCCCCATTGATTCAATGGACGGCTCCACGAACTGGCTTACTTTTTTGGCTAATGAGCCCTGTTCCACGACTTACCCCGTGTATATGATTTTCAGGCTGATAAAACAAAAAAAAGTGGACCTGAAAAAGGCCCACCTCAGCATCTTAACCCAACGAAAGGTTATAAAATTGAGGCCGATGCGTGTGTATGAGGTTTGCCTGAAACTTCAAAAGTCAAGATGCATACCCGTTGGGAACACTGAGTTACACCCGCACCGAGTTCAGCAACTTAGGCATAACCCGGATCAATGTCAAGTACTGAATGAGTGTTGGGGCAGGGAGCGGAAAATAGCGGGGAATCCCCAGTTGCAGGTCGATTGATTAGTATCATTATATTATAACACCCGCAAGCCCGACACTCTTTGACTTTATCTGTTCATGCAGGTAGATTTGACTTATCACGTTCCGGATTTATCATTAAGTTATACGGAACACATTAAAACAGGATAAAAAAATGCCGGTACTTACTGATAATATAGTCGCAGGTCCCGCTGGTCATGTCACCGCAGGTCCTGCAGGTCATGTTACCGCAGGTCCGGCCGGGGCTACCGTTCCCGGTCCGGCAGGGCATGTGGACACACTGCCGGCTACGCAGGGTGTGCGCAGCGTTGATGCCACTGTTGCTTTTGAGGTCTCCGACGCCACCATGGGTTTTATGACTCCTGACGCAACACAGGGAGTAGTTCCCGAAATGCGGGTGGGGGGGATTGTTTACTGTTCCGCCTGATAATCATCTGCCAGAATTGAATATATCCCGGCCAAGTATTTGCTTGGTCGGGATTTTTTTATGCTGTTGTCTTTTTGGCCTGTACTTTGCAAGTAACGACTCAACAACTGATGCGAAGTAAATCCTCTTTCAGGAGAAAAAGACATGCGATCCAGTATTTTCAGTGCCCTCTTCGGGGCCATGTCCAACGAACACCGGATTGATATCAGCGCCAATAATTTGGCGAACGTCAATACTACCGGCTACAAACGTGACAACTGCGCGTTTCAGGACACGTTTGTAAGATTCGCCCACGACTATGTGGCCGATGCCAAACCCTATCTCAGGGACAAGGATCTGCTCCCCGAAGCAAAAATCATGGCCCGTCCCAGACTTTCCGAAGAAGTTATCGACATGTCGCAGGGGTCTTTCCAGAAAACCGGAAACCCTCTTGATCTTGCTATCCGCGGTGACGGATTTTTCAAAGTCCAGAAGGACGGCGGACAGTACCTCACCAGAAACGGTGTGTTCACACTTTCTCCTGAAGGGACCCTTATTACCGAACAGGGCTATCCGGTCATGGCCAATGGCGGAGAGGTGAACCTTCCGCCCCGATCCACCGTAACCGTTGACGGCGAAGGCGTCATTTACGCCGACGGTCAGGAAGTGGGCCGGCTGGATTTTGTGCAGCCCGCAGATACCCGGGCCCTCAAAAAAGACGGTGAGAACCTTTTCATCAATGAAGGCGGGGAAATTCCCGCAGAAGGCGAAATCGCGCAGGGCTACATTGAAAAGTCCAACGTGCAGGTCGTCAATGAAATGGTTTCCATGATCGAATGTCAGCGCACTTTTGAAATGTACCAGAAAATGATTACCACCACCGACACGCTTGACCAGAAGGTCATTGAGAAGGTCGGTCGTACTATGTAATTTATAACTCAGGGGGATATAATTATGATGCGTTCACTCTGGACCGCGGCCACAGGGATGGTTGCCCAGCAGACTCACATCGATGTTCTTTCCAACAACCTTGCCAACGTGAACACTCAGGGGTTCAAAAAAAGCAGGGTCGAATTTGAAGACCTCATGTACCAGACCATGAGAATTGCCGGTTCTGAAACCGAAGGCGGCAACAGGCTGCCCACAGGTATGCAGATCGGTATGGGTGTAAAAGAGGTCAGCATTCACAAATTCTTTAGTCAGGGATCTTTTGAAAGCACCGGGAACCCGCTGGATGTCGCTATCGAAGGTAACGGGTTCTTTCTCATAGACCGTAACGGTGAAGACGCCTACACCCGTGCCGGGGCTTTCAAGCTCGACAGTGACGGGCGTCTGGTAACCTCTAACGGCTATCCCTTGCAGCCTGAATTCACTGTTCCTGCGGAAGCGGTGAACGTGGTTGTCTCTGAAGACGGACACATTGCAGCCCTTGACAAGAATGGAACCGAGCTTTCCAGTGCGGACATTACCATTTACGACTTCATCAACGAAGCCGGTCTGAACGCAGTTGGTAAGAACCTCTACGTTGAAACCGAAGCTTCCGGTGCAGCCATTCAGGGTACACCGGGTGAAGATAACTTCGGTACCCTTGCACAGGGTTACCTTGAAGGCTCCAACGTCGAACTGGTTGACGAAATGGTCGGACTCATCGTCGGGCAGAGGGCTTACGAGACCAACTCCAAAGCCATCACCACTTCCGACTCCATGCTCCAGACCGCTATTAACGTTAAGAGATAATTGATGCGCTGACGCGCTTTTGACAAGTGATTTCGCCTCCGGCGGGCAAAGGGGCTAAGCTCCTCTGCACTCCCTAGTTGGGGAGTAGTCTTAAGCAGTAAGGACGGTTTATCATGACTAAGGCAGATTTTATTTATACGATTCGTAGAGTGGCTTTGCTGCTTCTGGTTGCTGCGGGAATGGCTGCTTTCGTGGCTGCTCCGGCTTCGGCTTCCAAGCAGAACACCGACTGGCGGATCAAGATCAAGTCTGCCGCCGTGGTCAACGGTCCAAGGGTTACTCTGGGTGATATTGCCGAGTTTTACGGCGATCTTCCGGAGCAGACCAGAGCGGATCTTTCCGCGGTTGAGCTCTGGAATGCCCCGTCCCGCAGCCGCAAGCCCGTTCGGGTGAACCGCAATAAACTGCGGGTCATCCTGCAGCACTATCTCGGCGAAATGGTTCGCAACTGCATTATCCCGTCTACTCTGACCATGCAGACCGGCGGCAAAGTAATGTCGCAGGAAGAGCTGCAAAGAGCGGTTGTCAAAGTATTGACCCCTCAGGCAGAAGCCATGGGCGGAGATTACAAGTTCAGAGATTACAAGCTGCCTGCCCATCTGTTTTTTAAAGATTCCATGGACAGTTTGAGGGTCCAGATCCCCCGGGCCCTCAGACCGGGTAGCAACAGTATTAAAATGAAAGTTGTCAGTGTGGACGGACGGGTGCTGCGGCAGATTGCCGGGTCGGTATTTGTTGATCTCTGGAAGCCTGTGCCCTGTCCGGTGCGGCCCATTAACCGCAAAGAGCTGGTAACCCCTGATTTAATCACCTGGAAGAGTAAAAATATGGCCCATCTGGGCAACCGTGTCTGGGACGGAAAGGGCGGTCCGTGGCGGGTTAAGGTTCCCGTGGGAACGGGACAGCCGATCATGCGTTCATCCATTGAACCTGCCCCGGTTATCGCAAGGGGTGAGAAGGTTACCCTCGTATTTAGAAGCAGAAGCTTGAAGCTGACCGTCCCGGTGGAAGCCCTTGAAGACGGCGGAGTCGGGCAGACTATTACGGTCCGTAATTTGCAAAGTAAGCGTAAAGTGGTTGCGACAGTCGTCAATGCCCAGACAGTTCAGGTCAAGTAAGTAAGCGGAGGAATAAATAAAATGAAAAAATCAATGCTGGCAGTACTGCTTTTATCGGCCATTTGCGCGGGGTGTTCCCCTGCCAAGCAGGCTCCGACCCCCATGCCGGTCATGACTCCGCCTGCCCAATACGAGCCGGAACCCATGAATAATCCCGGTTCCCTTTTTGCGGCTACCGATTCCGAGTATCTGTTTGATGACAACCGTGCCCGGCGCATCGGTGATATCGTTGTGGTAACTGTTTCCGAGACCAGCAAAGCCAAGCACACCTCTGACTCCAAGGCAGAGAAAACAAACGATACCAGTCTGGCGGTGACAGCATTCAGTGCCGGTATCGCCACTGCTGTTGATCCTTTTAATATGAAAGGCGGTGCCGGAGATACTCCGCTGATCGGTTCAGCAACTTCAAACAAATTTTCAAGTACCGGTGAGACCAAAAACGAGTCAACCCTCACCGCTTCAGTGGCCTGCAGGGTGGTTCGGGTTCTTCCGGGCAACGTGATGCAGGTGGAAGGTGCGCGTCAGGTGCGCATCAATGATGAAACTCAGGTGCTGGTTGTGCGCGGACTGCTTCGTCAGCGCGATATCGGCCCCAGCAACACCGTGGCATCCAGCTATCTTGCTGATGCGCATATCGAAGTCTACGGGCGCGGTATTCTTGCTGACAAGCAGAGACCCGGATGGCTTTCCAGAATTCTCGACAACGTCTGGCCTTTCTAAGGTTTGAACTGGTTTTATTAAAAGTTTATAAATACAAACGGCGAAGCCATAATAAAAGGTTTTGGGATTCTTAAACCCTTTTGCAAAAGGGTTTAAGGCCCCCGGCAGGGCGCCCCGCGAGGCTGCCAGAGGCACACATGGAGGAAAGAATGAAATTCGCTAACAGGATGAACAGAATATCAGCAGGGCTTGCGGCAGCCATGATGCCCCTGTTTATCGTACTCATGAGCGCGCAGTCCGCGGAAGCGGTCAGACTGAAGGATATTTCCTCTTTCAGCGGCGTGCGAGACAACGATCTGGTCGGCTACGGTCTGGTTGTCGGTCTCTCGGGAACGGGGGACGGAACCAACTCCGCATTCACCATCACCTCCATGATCAACATGCTGGAAAAAATGGGTGTTCAGGTTGACCGTGCTTCCATCAAGCCCAAGAACGTAGCCGCAGTTATGGTCACCGCTAAAATGCCTGTCTCCGCCAAACCCGGTGCGCCCCTTGATGTAACTGTTTCATCCATCGGTGACAGTAAGTCCCTGTTCGGCGGAGTGCTGCTCATGACTCCTTTGAAAGGTATTGACGGCAAGGTTTATGCTCTTGCGCAGGGCGCGCTCACCGTAGGCGGTTTTTCCGCAGGCGGCGAAGCGGCCACAGCCTCCAAGAACGTGGTTACCGTGGCCCGTATTCCTTCCGGTGCCACCATTGAACGTTCTGTTCCTTTTGATTTCAACCGTCAGCAGAAGATTACCATCAATCTCGGTGTTTCCGATTTCGGCACCACCATGCAGGTTGTGAAGAGAATCAATAATGTTGTGGGCGGTTCTTTTGCCAATGCGGTGGATGCTTCTACCGTTGATCTGGCTATTCCCGAACATTTCCGGGGCAACATGGTTCCGCTCATGGCCGCCCTTGAAAATATTGAAATTTCACCGGACACCAAGGCCAAGGTCGTGGTTGACGAAAAGACCGGAACAGTGGTTCTGGGACGCAACGTACGCCTTACCAAGGTCGCAATCGCCCACGGCAACCTGCAGGTGGTCATTGCTGAAGGTGCCGACGTAAGCCAGCCCGGACCGTTCGCCCCCGAAGGTGCTGAGACAGTGGCCACCCCGGAAACCGATCTTCAGGTTGAAGAAGACAACAACAGGCTGATGCTTGTTGAGGGTGCCACCCTGCAGGAGTTGGTTGACGGACTTAATGCCATAGGTGCCACCCCGCGTGACCTCATCTCCATCCTGAGAACCATGAAGGTTGCAGGGGCACTGCATGCGGAGCTGGAAGTGATCTAGTCAGAATCAAATCCGAATAATATGGAAAAGCCCGGCACTCATCTGCCGGGCTTTTTTGCGTTTGCGGAGGGTGGTCAAAAATCGGTCAGAGTCTTGAGTTGATGTGATTGTGCTGAATTACTTAATGCTTGTAAATAAAGGTCTGCTAAGCTTCGGTACACTAATTGCTTTGAACGGTTAGACAATGGTCCCGACTGAATTGATGCCGGGACCGTTCACTAACTGGAGGAAACAAAAATGATCGATAACGCAATGAGTGCAGCCAACGCACAGGCTAATGCCGAAAGCAGGGAATTGCAGGGGTTCAAACGTAAACTTACCTCTCTTAACGACCGTCTTTCCGGCGGGAATGAGCAGGAAAAAGCCTTGCGTGATGCCTGCAAGAAGTTTGAAGCGGTCTTCATGGGCAAGATCTGGCAGCAGATGCGTAAGAACGTGCCTGATGGCGGCTATCTGTCCAACAAGTATGAAAAGCAGTACACGGCCATGTTTGATAAGGATTTTTCCGAAAAGCTGGCCGAGGGCGGCGGTATCGGGTTGGGAGACATGCTTTATGACCAGCTGCGCTCCAAGCTGGATAAAGCCAGCAAGTCCACCCTGCCGGGTACCGGTAATTCCACTGCGCTCAAGACTCTGGATGAAGTCGGTCGTCAGGGTTCCGTGCACGGTGCCCATCTGACTGCCGTCAATAACAAATCTTCCAACGGACTGCCGGGAATCCCTCTGCCCAAACCGGGAATTTCTCTTGAAGATGAGGATTTCTCTTTTGAGCAGCGTGTTGAGCGGCAGGTGAGTCGCAATGCTGCCGCAGAATCCAAGGAGCAGGTTCCCCTGAGCAGGACCGAGGCCATGGCTAAAATTGAAGAGCTTGCACGCAGCATTGAGCAGAAGCATGACACAAAAGTTTATGTACAGGGGGTAACTGCTGAAGAAATTGGCAGGAAACTTGCTGGTATATAAATAAGATTTTGTTAAGAAATATTAGAAAAATATAAAAAAGCATTAAAAACAAGCTGTTAGGTAGGGAGGAGAGGAAAGATGATCAAGCTCATAAAGGCAAATCTTGACAGGCAGTCAAAGGCGGTCTTGTTGCTTTCTATGCTTCTTCAGGAAGAATTTTCCCTGCTTATGAATAAAGATCCGCAGGGAGTTACCGGAGTAGAACTGGTAATTCAGGAGCTTATGCGCCAGATTTCAGCAGAGCGTATGTCTCTGAAGTCCTTCATTCAAAAAATTGACCCTGCGGCCCAGAGGTTGGGACAGGTACTTCCCGCCATCGAGGACGGACAGCGCAAGGATATTGAAAAGCTGCTGGGAAGGATTGATGAGCATGAGCAGAAATGCGGTGTGCAGGCCACCAAGAACCATCAGCTGGCTCAGGCCCTGCTGGAGCAGTCTTCTTCCATGCTGGATTTTCTGCACAAGGAAATTACACCCAAGGAACAGAATGTTTATTCCGCGCGTGGACGTTACTTCAATCCCAAGCCTCAGGCTTCATTAATTAACGGGAGGCTGTAATGCCCGGTGTTAACTCTCTCCTGAATCTGGGCACAGGGGCCCTTTTTGCATCGCAGTCGGCGATTTCCGTAACCGGTGATAACATTTCGAATGTTAACACTGAAGGTTACTCCCGCCGCAATGTTCGTCTCGAAGAGCAGATGAGCATCAACTACAATCCGGGCCAGATCGGCACCGGTGTACGTGCTGCTGAAATTTATCGCAATTTCGACCAGTTCGTGGAGAACAGTTACAACGATAAAGCCACCATGCGTGAGCGCTGGGATAACCTGTACAATTCTTTGACCAGTGTTGAATCCCTTTTTAACGAATCAAAAGGCTATGGGCTCAACTCCAGCCTGACCAAATTTTTCAATGACTGGCAGGATCTCAGCCAGCGTCCTAACGACGCTGCTTCCCGTCAGCAGTTGCTCAGCGATACCACCAACCTTGTCAACTCTCTGCACTCCATGGAAAACGACCTGACCCGCTATCAGCAGCAGGTTGAAGATTACATCAAGCAGGATGTGACCAAGGCCAACGATATCATGGCCCGTATCGCGGAGATCAATCAGCAGATCAACACCCAGCAGGTTGACGGCCAGAACAATCCCAACGCCCTTTATGATGAACGGTCCACCCTGATCCGGGAAATTTCCGAGATCATGGATACCAAGTTTATTGACAACGGTAAGGGCAACATCACCCTGCTTACCGGTGCCGGACAGACTCTGGTGGACGGCGATAAGCATTTCAGCATTTCCTATGACGGCCCGCAGAGCACGAATAATCTGGACCCGTCTTCAACTTTCGACGGCAAGGCCTACTTCGACGGTTCCAGCGAGTTTGAATACACTCTGGAATGTACCTCTGGCGGGGATACAAGCGGTGGTGCCACTGCAGCCAAATACAGGGTTTCCCTCGACGGCGGAACCACCTGGCTGAAGAATGATGACGGGACCATCAAGGAATTTTCCGCCAGTGGTGATGGCGGGCCTATTCAGGTTGGTGACCTGAAAATCTGGTTCGGTACTCCGACTGATTCCACTGCAACTCCCGCTAACCCCATTTCAGTTGGTGATAAGTTTTCCATCGTACCAAAGAGTGCTTTGTACTGGGTTGAGAACACCTCCACCAAGGAGAACATCACCCCGCAGATCAACTTTGCCGGGCAGGATGACACCAGAAGGCTTACCGGCGGTTCGCTTGCGGGGCTTTTCAACTTTCGCGACAACGCTGTGGGCAGATACAAAGAGCGCATGGACGCCCTGACCAAGGAAGTAATCTGGCAGACCAACCGTATCCATTCTCAGGGAGCGGGGATCAAGGCCCATAACTCCATGGAAGGGACTTACGCGGTAGCAGCCGATACCGTAGCACTGGGAAGCGGTTCTTCCGGGTTGCCTTTTGCGGACAGACTTCAGTCTGGAAATTGCATGTTTTACATTTACGATTCTACTACCGGTGCTCTTGATTCTACCAATACCATCAGCTTTGATCCGGCCACTGATACATTGGAAGATGTCCGGGATGCCATCGATGCACTGACCGGGGTTTCCGCTACAATTGAAAATCACAAGTTACAGATCACGACTGATGGCAACCATGAATTCCAGCTGGGTACCGATACTTCCGGGGTGTATGCAGCTCTCGGACTGAATACCTATTTTGAAGGTTCAAATGCCTCGGATATAGGGGTGAATAATTCCGTCAACGGGGATATTGATTTTATCAATGCAGGACACGTCAATGGTGCAGGGGAATACAATGAAGGTGACAATACCAATGCCCTGAAAATGAAAGAAATGGGTATGACCGATTTGGAAATAACCACTTCATTTGACGGAACAACCAAGCAGACTTTGATTGAATATTATGACGGTACTGTTGCAGTTGTCGGTGCTGATACCGGAACCGCCAAGTTCAACAAAAATTTCCAGACGACACTTGCATCCGATCTTAATGACAAGCAGCAGGCTGTGTCGGGTGTGAATATTGATGAAGAAATGAGTAACCTGATCAAGTACCAGCACTCATATACTGCTGCGGCAAAGCTGATCACAACCGCCGACCAGATGCTTCAGACCCTGCTGGGAATGAAGAACTAAGGTGAGCTGTAAGAAGGCAGAGGGAGAAGGGCTATGAGAGTATCACAGCAAATGCTTTTTAACACATACGTGTCCAATATGAATACGTCTCTTACCGATCTGGTGGAGACCAATATTCAGGCGCAGACTCAGAAGAAGGTGAACAAGCCTTCCGATGATCCTGTTGGCATGGCCCGTATTCTGGATCACCGTGAAACTCTCGCCACTGTGCAGCAGTACCGGGATAACATTGATACAGCCAAGGGCTGGCTCTCGCTTTCCGACACCACCCTGACTCAGGTTTCCACCATCCTGACCCGTGCCAAGGAACTGGCCGAGCAGGGGGCGTCCGGAACTTTGAGTGCTGACAACAGGGAGCAGATCAGTTATGAAGCCCGCCAGCTTTTCGAACAGATGGTCTCCCTTGCCAATACAGAATACGAAGGCAAGAGCATCTACGCCGGTCACAAGGTGGAAGATAACGCCTTTGTTGAAAAGCTTTGGATGACCACCAACGATTCCAATGTCTCTTCTCGTGATTTTACCATTGCCGGCAGTTCAGAAAAAACTATCTTGGTACAGTTTCTCGATACCGATGACATTGGGGATGCTGATCCTATCCAGTACCGCTACTCCAAGGACGGCGGGAATACCTTCACTACCAAGACCCTTGCTGCCAGTGCTACCACACTGGATTTGGACGGGGTGACTCTGGATTTTGATCTCGGTACTCCTGCGGTCAATATTCCTGTGGTCGGCAATGACCCCAACAATACCAACGACACTTCCGGTACATGGCTGTGGGTAAGGCCCACTGCCGAATATGTCGGAGATGATGCGGACGAGATCAATGTTGTCCGCATGAGTGGTGCTTTCCCCACAGCTGATGTTTCTGCCGCCGGTGCCTTTACCGAGGATGTGGTGGTCAGGATTGATGCCACTACCGGTGACGTGGATGATGAAATCACTTATTCCTACAGTTCTGACGGTGGAGTGACCTGGAATGAAGGTAATGTGAAGCCAGCAGGTGCTGCAGGTTCCTCCGCAGTGCTCGCCCTTCCCGATGGAACCTTTACGCTGGATGATAACGGCGGTGTGCTGGCTGTCGGCGACCAGTTTCTGATTCATCCCGATACTGCGGCCATTGATGTTCAGATTCAGGAAAATGAATTTGTACGTATAAATGATATAGGTAAGGATCTTTTCGGCGGTGTTTACCAGAGGCCCGGTGATAGCGCGGCCAGTGTAGTTTTTAACGGTAATAGTATGCTCATGGACGGCAGTAGCGGCGTTACCCAGAACATGTTTGAAACCATGGGTAATCTCGTGGCTTTTCTGGAGACCAACAATCAGACTGGTGTCCAGCAGTGTCTTGATGATCTGAATGCTTCGCAGAAGCACGTGCTGACCAAGGCTGCCGATGTGGGCGGCAGGGAAAACAGGCTTGCTGTGGCGGACAGGGTTCTTTCCAGTCTTGAACTGAACGAGAAGGACCGTATCTCGCATATTGAAGACGTGGATGTCGGAGAACTCATGACCAAGCTCTCCCAGCAGCAGATCGTTTACGAGGCCGTGCTGAAGAGTTCATCCATGATCATGAAGATGAATCTGCTTAATTATGTATAATTTTATTAAATGTAGATAGTTGTGCTTGCCCGTATGGGCTTTCTTGAGCTAAGACAATCTCAGTGCTGAAAATTCGCTCCACAGTGGGGTGTGTTTTTAAACAAAGCAGAAACGATCCAAAAGGATTATTTACACACATATTGATATGCTTATTTTGACCCGGAGACCGGGGGAAGCCCTATACCTGGATGACAACATAAAGATCACGGTATTAAGTGTGCAAGGCCGCCAAGTTAAGCTGGGCCTTGAAATACCGGCTGAGACTACTGTCTACAGGGAAGAGGTTTACCTCAAGATTAAAGAACAGAACCGTTTGGCGCTTGAAAACACAGAGCAGGACCTTCTTGCTGCGACCGAGTTATGGCAAAAGAAAGAAAAAAAATAATCAGGACCCGTATCGGGGAAAGAGAGATTACCGAAGAAGGTATCATCTACTTCTCCCGTGGTTTGATCGGCTTTGACGATAAAAGGGAATTCGCTTTGATTCAACTTAGCGATGCTTCTCCGTTTCTCCTGCTGCAGAGTGTCGAAGACCCAGGTCTCGGTCTGCTGGTGGCTGATCCGTACAGCTTTATGGATGACTACGAAGTCCGTCTTAGTGAAGCTGAGAAGAGAATTCTGAGGGTGGAAAATGTCCGCCAGATGGCTGTGCTGGTTACGGTGACAATTCCCCCGGGAAGACCGAATGAGACCACCCTGAACCTTGGTGGTCCCATCATCATCAACTCCGAGGCAAGGCGCGGTATGCAGGTGCCGCAGGTAGACTCCAAATATCCGACACACTTCCGCCCGGCCAACGATTAATCTTCCTTGTGGAAGCGTTGCCGGGTCAGCAGTGCGGGAAAACTCCCATATATTTCAGCTTGGCAGGCGGTGGAATCCTTAACCGGGTTTCACCGTTTTTTTTACGTTATGTTCAGCGTAAAAAATCAACTTCATCGCGTACAAGATTCATAGCCGTCTTACGAATATCCGGCTTGTAAGTACCTGAACGCACCTGTTCCCTAAGCTCTCTTACCTTTTGTTCTCTGGTGTCCGGGCTCTCGGTGGCGGTCTGCCGTGCGGTTCCGAGAAGCTTTGCCTGGGACGAAACATTTACAGAGTCCCGGCTGGGGGCTGAAGTGTTCTGCTGGCTCTGGGCCTTGTCGGCAGCGTCCTTCACCCGGTTTTCAGAGTAGGCCTTGAGAGGGGTCTGGCTATACTGGTTAATCTTCATAATCCCCTCCGGGGTTACCAATTTACAATAATCTGAGGTTTATATGGATCAGCACGCATCAGAGCATGGTCCGGTCTACCTTGTCCAGTGTGATTTCCCAAAGACGGTTCATGACCTGCGCTTTTTCGTCGCGCGGCAGGTCAAAAACACCTTCCGGGGTTTCTTTTAGAACTTGCACATCGCTGCCGTCGAGAGGGTACTCGAAAACAAAGCGGTCACCGAAATCAAGTTCCAGCTGTTCTAATATATCGGACACTACCGGATTTTCATTACCCGAGACGATGAGATTTTCGATAATTTCCCGGGAAACTTTTTCCACAAGCTCGCGACGCCTTGCCTGCCGTGAAATAGTGACCGTGTCAGGAGACTCGGACCTTTTCAGGGCACGCCTGAATCGGGCCAGTCGCTTGGCACTGGTCAGCTGCTTTCCGTAAGTCTGCAGCATATTTCGTATTTCAGCAGGGTTGTGAGCCACGGTACATAATCCTCCTCATACCCTGTATCGGCAGCTTTCAATATATTCTTTAGGATAAAAAGAGAAGAAGATGAGAAAATATTTTATATTTTTTACAGATGTTTACGGCTGGCTGGAAAAATAAGCTTAAAATTTGTCCCAAAAAAAGTATAGTGGCGTCAGATTATTTTTTATTCTTTTTTTTAAGGCAGCAAACAGTTGAATCTTGGGCTTCTTTCTAATAGGAGAGTTATCTATGTCAGATAGTCAAGGTTCTGTTTTAATTGTTACCAAGTCCGGCGGGGGAACCGCAGCAGATCTGGGCGGCGATATCGCACGCTGGCTCAGCCTGCGTGGTGTGGATTCGGATATTGTGGAGCACCCCTGTCCCCCGGCACGCATAAATGTAGCCGCCTACCGGGAAAACACCATGCTGGTGCTTGTTCTCGGCGGGGACGGAACATTTATCAGTGTTGCCGGAAACGTCATTGACTGGAAAGTTCCGGTGCTGGGTATCAACCATGGCCGGGTGGGCTTTCTGGCAGAAGTTCTTCCTGAGGACTGGGAAACCGCGCTGGAGAATTTTTTCAGCAATGAACTTGATATTTCCCCCAGAACCGCTTTCGATTACGAAGTGCAGCGCGGAAACGGCATTGTTGCCCGAGGTGTTGCCATTAACGATCTGGTTATTTCCCGTGGTGCCGTGGCCAGAATTATTTCCCTTGATATCGGCCAGAAAGGCCAGTGGATAAAAAATCTGCGCGCGGACGGGCTGATTGTTTCCACCCCGACCGGATCCACGGCCTATAATGTTTCTGCCGGAGGTCCGCTGGTGCATCCCGAGCTCGCAGCAATGTGTTTGACCCCGGTCTGTCCCTTTCTTAATGGTATCCGGCCCATGGTCCTGCCTGTGGACACTCCGCTGACCATCGACGTCGGCGAGGCTTCAGGGGATGTGTATCTCACCGAAGACGGGCGGGTTCCCTATCCTTTGAGTGAAGGCTACCGCGTTGTTATTTCCCGTCATAAAAATGATCTTATGCTGGCCCGCATCCGCAGCAATACTTTTTTTGAAAAATTAAGAAGCAAGGGCTTCCTTACGGAGTAGCACACCAGTGAGCAACCTGCCTGATTTTACATCCATTAAAGATCTCAAGTACGGTGAAGACCCGGTTTTTGACGCCTGGCTTCTTCATTTCATGACAGCCAATCATCTGGAATCCATTATCGATCCGGTCAAGAATGCATCGCCTGAGCAGTTGCGGTTTATGGTTGCGCTGGATGAGAATCAGGTTTTCGCGCCTTGTTCGGATTGGCAGTTCAACAGGCTGGTTACTCCGGGACTGGAGCAGGACCTGCTGGATGTTTATGTTTTTGTCTGGCGGGCTTTGGTCAAGCTGGTCAAGAACCACGTTTCCGACCGCTACCAGCGCAGGCTGATTCTTAATCTCTGCCGCCACAAATTCAAGCAGGCCCTTGATTCTTCCATCATGATTCCTTTGCGTCTGCTTAAGAACATGATCACCATATTTCTTTCCCGCAGCGGTCTGGATGACCCCTATCGCAATCGCAAGGAACTTCTTTTCAGCAGGGGCAAGGCTTACGTGGAAAGTGATTTCTTCAAGCAGGCCATGGAGTCCTGCCCTTATCCGGTGCCGGATTGTGAAAATCTTGCGGACATGCGTTTTGAATTGGATATGATTGAGCTGGAGCGCATCTTTCGCCTTTCCAGTCTGCCCGATCAGTGGAGTCAGGCCCTGTTCAGCGAGGATTACAAGCTTTATTCAAAGATGTATGGACGCGATGAGGTTGATTTCAGGGCCGTACGCGATGTTTTTCATGGCAATGGCGGTGGGTTGAAAATCCTGTTCATCCCGGATGAAACCGGGGGGCTGATGGCCGATCTTTTGATGATCAAATCCCTGCTGCGGCAGGGACACAGTGTTGTCCTCGCCTTGAAGGAAGGTTTCTGGTTTGATTCACCGACCTTCTGGGACCGGGAAAATAACCATCTGCTGGCCGAGGCCCTCAAGGACGCGCTGTTTATTTCTGAAGAACGTATTTCCAAAAATGATCTGCTTGCCAACCTGCGGGAGAATCCTTTTGTCGTAATTTCCGACGGTACAAGGGAGCGGTTGAACCTGATCCGCTGCAGTGTGACTTTTGCCCGGGCCTGGAAAGAGTCGGACCTTATTCTGGCTAAGGGCTGGGGCAATCGGCGCAGGCTTATCGGCAACAGCAACCTGTTCACCCGCGACATCATCAGTTTTTACCGTAACCTTGAAGGTGAGTTTAAACTTGAATTCAAACCCAAGTCGCCCAAGGTCAGCAAGTTCACCGAAGCGGGGATTTCCGCCAAGGCCAATGAAATCATCGCCGAGATGCAGCAGGCCCGCAGTGAACGCAAGGCGGTCATGTTTTACAGTGCCATCGTGGGAAGTATTCCCGGTCAGGTGGATACGGCCATCAAGGTGCTCAACACTTTTGTGGGCCATCTGCGTGACAGGCTGGCCGATACCTACATCATCAACCCGGCGGAACATTTTGAAGAAGGCATGGATGCTGACGATCTCATGTTCATGTGGGAAAAGGTACAGCGCAGCGGGTTTATTACCATCTGGCGTTTTCAGACCTATGCCGATATTGAAGCCAGTTTTGAATTAATGGGCGAAAAAGTTCCCCCGGTCTGGGCTGGTAAGGATGCTACCTACTCCACAGGTTGTACCAAGGAAATGCACATTGCCCAGGACGTGCAGCGTCGCCATCGTGAACTGCAGATTATCGGTCCCGGCCCGGATAAATTCCTCAGAAGACGCGAGTACGGAGTAGGGCGTTTCAGCGACGTGGTCATTGAGCCTTAAAAAAAATAATGAAAAAAAATATTTCCACCATCAGATTACTGGCGGTTATCTGCCTGTTTTCAATCCTGCTTTGCGGCTGTGCGGCCAAGGTCAGCACTGTGCCCAAGAAGCGGGTTGTTAAACAGCGCACTCAGACCAAGGTCTGGAAAAGCAAAAAGGCCAGCGGAAAGTTTATTTCCGGCCCGGTGCGCTATTCCAGATTACCGGAACAAAGTTCAACCACTGCCGCACGCCGTCTTTCCGCACAGAGTCAGAGCATGCGCACATGGCGTGATCTCGGTCTGCAGATCAGGAAATCCATTGAATACGTGCAGCGTAATCCGTCCGGCGGTCTTGCGCTCAGGCGCAAAGAACTCCGTCTCACATGGGGACAGTTGCGTAAATCACTGGAAGATCTTGAAAGACTGCTGCCGAGACTTGACCGCAATCCGGAGTTGCTTGGCAAGTATTTTGTCTGGTATGAACTCCAGTCCGGCGCGGAGATGACCGGGTATTACACCCCTGTTATCGAGGCCAGCCTGACCAAAAAAGGACCGTACAAATATCCGGTCTACAGGCTGCCGCCCGATCTACGCAAAGCGCGTCCGGGCCAGACCCATCCGTGGTCGGAGCAGCTGCGCAAGGCTTACCGGGTTGAAAACGGCAAGATACTCCCGTATCATTCCCGCCGTGATATTGATGTCAAGAAGGTTCTCGCCGGGCGGGGGCTGGAAGTGGCATGGCTTAAAGACCCGGTTGACCTGTTCTATATGCACGTACAGGGCGGGGGAGTGCTGCGTCTGCCTGACGGACGTCTGCGCACCGCAGTTTTCAGCGGCAGCAACGGACGCTCCTTCAAGGGACTGGGCAGTATCATGCTGCATAGCGGAGTTCTCAAGAAAAGCCAGCTTTCCCGTGAAAAAATAAAAGCATGGCTGCTCAAGCATCCCAAGCAGATGTGGGAGCTGATGGCCAAGAACGAAAGCTACATATTTTTCAAGGTAACCCGTGGACAGCCGCAGGCTGCC
The DNA here is from genome assembly GCF_010470675.1 of Desulfovibrio sp. JC010. Lineage (NCBI taxonomy): Bacteria > Pseudomonadati > Thermodesulfobacteriota > Desulfovibrionia > Desulfovibrionales > Desulfovibrionaceae > Desulfovibrio > Desulfovibrio sp. JC010. Next base: position 123,062 of record NZ_VOIQ01000001.1, on the reverse strand, counting down.
ATCGGCAAATCCTTAAAATCCATGGTCAGCCTTGCCACAGACCCGAAGCTGATTCCGCTTGGTTCCATCGTCGGTTTCCGTACGGATATCTACCCGAAAAAAGGCAAGCCCTCCCGCCGGGTAAACGGCATCGGGCTGGCACAGGATACCGGGAAAGCAATCAAGGGAACGCGCCTCGATTACTATATCGGGACCGGGAACCAGTTCAAATACCCGGCGCATCATTTAAAGACGCATGTACCAGTATATTTATTGATAAGTAAGTCTGCCTTACGCAGATAGAGCAGTATTTAAAGAAAATTAAACGCCAACCCCGGCGAAGCCCTAATAAAAGTTTTTGGGATTCTTAAACCCTTTTTACAAAAAGGGTTTAAGGCCCCCGGCAGGGCCGCCGGAGGCATAAGGAGCTTATATATAATGACTATGTTTGAAACAGTAATCGGGCTTGAGGTTCACGCCCAGCTTAAGACCAAGACTAAAATTTTCTGCGGTTGTTCCACTGAATTCGGCAAAGACCCCAACGAGAACGTTTGTGAAGTCTGCTCCGGCATGCCCGGTGTGCTTCCGGTTCTCAATGAAAAGGTTATGGAATACGCCGCCAAAATGGGGCTGGCCACCAATTGCACCGTGAACCAGAAATCCATCTTCGCCCGTAAAAACTACTTCTATCCCGACCTGCCCAAGGGTTACCAGATTTCCCAGTTTGACCTGCCCATCTGTGAGCACGGCCACCTTGATATTTCATGGGAAGATGTTGACGGCGAAAAGCAGAGTAAACGTATCGGCATCACCCGTATTCATATGGAGGAAGACGCCGGGAAAAATATCCACTCCGCTGCGGAAAACGCAAGCTTTGTGGACCTGAACCGTACCGGCGTGCCGCTCATCGAGATCGTCAGTGAGCCGGACATGCGCAGTGCGGATGAAGCTGTTGCTTATCTCAAGGCCCTGCGTTCTATCCTGCTTTACCTCGGCATCTGCGACGGCAACCTTGAAGAAGGCTCTTTCCGTTGTGACGCCAACATTTCCGTGCGTCCGTTTGGGCAGAAAGAATTCGGCACCCGCGCGGAGCTGAAGAACATCAACTCCTTCCGCAACATTCACAAGGCCATCCGCTACGAAGTTGCCCGTCAGATCGACCTTATCGAAGACGGCGAAAAAGTGGTGCAGGAGACCCGCCTCTATGATGCGGACAAGGGTACCACCCACTCCATGCGCGGCAAGGAAGAAGCCCACGATTACCGCTACTATCCGGACCCGGATCTTGTCCCGCTGGTAATTGCTGACGAATGGATGGGCGAATGGCAGGCATCCCTGCCCGAACTGCCCGCTGAGCGCAAAGCCCGTTTCATTGATGATATGAGCCTTAGCGAAGACGATGCTGAACTGATCAGCTCTGAAAAAGATATTGCCGATTATTTTGAAGACGTTCTCGAAATTCAGAACGATCCCAAGAAGGTCGTCAACTGGATTAAAGGCGACTTTTTACGTGAACTTCACCAGTCTGAAATGACAGTGGCTGAGTGCAAGTTTAAACCGGAAATGATGGCTAAGCTGATCCAGCTTGTTGATAAGGATACCATCAGCATCAAGATCGGTAAGGACATTTTTGCCGATATCTTTGCTGAAGGCCTTGATCCTGAAAAGTACGTCAAGGACAAGGGACTGGTTCAGATTTCCGACAGCTCTTCACTTGAAGCCGTGGTCGACAAAGTTCTGGCCGACAACCCCGATGAAGTTGAAGCATTCAAGGGCGGCAAGAAAAAGCTGATGAGCTTCTTCATGGGCCAGATCATGCGTGAGACCAAGGGGAAAGCCAACCCCGGCATGGTCAGCAAGATGATTTCCCAGAAATTATCCTAAACTATTAGGGATTCCAAAGGAGATTATCCCCTTTGGCCGCCGGAGGCGAAATGCGATTATCTAAATCGCGCGAAGCGCTTCAAATAAATTCCTAGATTAACAAAGCGAGATAAAAAATGACCGAACATATTCAGTTTTCCGCAGAAAAAGATGCCCTCGTACTGCTGGACCAGCGTTACCTGCCCACACGCGAGGACTGGTTCGATTGCAAGACCACCGAAGATATTTGTGAAGCTCTCGTGGTTATGGTCGTGCGCGGTGCTCCGGCCATCGGCGTAACCGCTGCATACGGCTGCTACCTTGCAGGCCGTGAAGTTTCCGGCAGCGCGGACTGGAAAGCCGATCTGGAAAAGAATCTTGATAAAATCGAAAATGCCCGTCCTACCGCAGTGAACCTGCGCTGGGCCGTGCGCGAAATGAAACGCATCTGGGCTGAAGCTGGCGATGTTTCCCTTGATGAACTCTGCGACATCTGGCTCAAGCGTGCGAAAGAAATCCACGTGGATGACATCCGTATGTGTGAAGACATCGGTAAGTTCGGCGGCGCGCTCATGGACGACGGCGACACCATCATGACCCACTGCAACGCAGGCGCACTGGCTACCGCTGGTTACGGTACCGCGCTGGGTGTTGTGCGCGGCGCGGTTGATCAGGGCAAGAAGGTTTCCGTTATTGCCAACGAAACCCGTCCATTTCTTCAGGGCGCACGTCTCACCGCATACGAACTGCATCGCGACGGCATCCCGGTAAAGGTTGCCTGCGATAACGCCTGTGCACTGCTGATGAAAAAAGGTCTGGTGCAGAAGGTTGTTGTGGGCGCGGACCGCGTTACCGCCAACGGTGATGCCGTGAACAAGATCGGAACCTACGGCGTGGCCCTGCTGGCCCGCGAATTCGGCATTCCGTTCTACGTTGCCGCTCCGGTCTACACCATCGATCCCGAAACACCCACCGGTGACGATGTGCCCATTGAAGACCGCACTCCCACCGAAGTAACCCACGTGGGAGATCATCGCATCACCCCCGAAGGCGTGGAAGTTTTCAACTTCGCCTTCGACCCGACTCCCAACGAACTCATTGCCGGGATCATCACCGAAAAGGGTGTTCTGAGACCTCCTTACACTGAGGCTATCAAGAAGCTTTTTGCGGAAGAATAAGTTGATGCGCTTTCGCGCACTAAGAGTGAATTGAGTTTGCCTCCGGCGGCCAAAGAAACTTTTGAAAAAGTTTCTCTGGACTCTTCAAAATCTTTTAATAGGGCTTCGCCGGGTAGTGTAATAAATTACTTTACAGGCTCACAGACCTTATGACATAGAACTCCTTTAAGGAGATTTTAATAGCGGGAAGCAGATGTCTTCCCGCTTTTTTTGATATATAATGCTCTCCTCGGATACAGGAATTTTCCGGGAACGCATGCTCATATTTCGGAGGCCAGCGATGCTGCCAACTATTGCACTTATCGGACGTCCCAATGTAGGAAAGTCCACCTTATTCAACAGGTTGTTGAGAAAAAAAAGGGCTATCACCCATGATATGCCCGGTATTACCCGTGACCGTATTTACGCCGAAGGTCATTACAACGGCATTCATTACGCCCTGATCGATACCGGCGGTCTGGTCATGGAAAGTGATAATGATTCAGAGGAATTTCAGGGTGATATCTTCGAACAGGCCCGTGAAGCCATCGAAGAGTCCCAGGCCCTTATACTTGTTGTGGACGGACGTGCCGGAATCACCCAGCTTGATGAGCAGGTGGCCGCATACATCCGCCAGAGCAACAAGCCTATCCTGCTGCTGGTCAACAAAGTTGACGGTTCTGAGCTGGAAGCCACTGCCACTGCTGATTTTCATGCCCTTGGTTTCGAGATGATGGCTGTTTCCGCAGAGCACGGCTTTAACCTGCTTGAGCTGCGTGAAAAGGTTGCTGATATGGCCCTTGCCACCGGCATCGAATATGAGGAAGAAGACGAGGAGGCCCTCGGTCTCAAGATCGCCATGCTCGGCCGTCCCAATGCGGGTAAATCTTCCATGGTCAACGCTTTGACCGGGGAAGAGCGGGTTATCGTCAGCGATATAGCCGGAACTACTCGCGATAGCGTGGACGTTACCTTTGAAAGCGGTGGAAAAACTTACACCTTTGTCGATACCGCCGGGGTGCGCCGCCGGACCAACATCACCGATACCATTGAGCGGTTCAGTGTAGTGCGCGCTCTTAAGAGCAGCACAAAGGCTGATATCACTGTAATGGTCGTGGATGCGCTGGCCGGAATCACCAAGCAGGATAAGCGTTTACTGGAATACCTGTTGCGTGAAGCCGTTCCTTTTATGATTACTGTAAATAAGATTGATCTTGTTTCCAAGAAGGAACGCGCCGCATTGCGCGAAGGATTCGAAAGGGCCTTGCGTATGGCGCACCATGTGCCGGTGGTCTATACTTCCTGCATTTCAAAGTCCGGGCTGGGCGGGATTCTGCCCCTTGCCAGCAAGCTGAAAAAAGAATGCTCCCTGCGCATTTCCACCGGGCAGCTGAACCGCATCATGAAGGAAATTATTGAGAAGCATCAGCCTCCTGTTGTTAAGCGCAGAAGAGCCAAGTTCAAGTATATGACTCAGGCTGACGATGAGCCGCCGACCTTTATTTTCTTCATCAACGATGAAAAATTGATTAAGGCTACGTACCATCGTTTTTTGGAAAACAGGCTGCGCAAAATCCTGAATGTGAAGCATGCACCGCTTAATATTGTGTTCCGCTCAACATTCCGGGCTAAAGAAGACATAGTTCATAAATAATTGTAGAAAAGTTTAAAAATGTAGTTGACAATCAGGGGGTGTGGAGATATTACAACGCTTCCTGAGTGAGTGAAGCGGATCACGCTTCTTCACCACATATACGGAGAGGTGGCCGAGCACGGCTGAAGGCGCTCGCCTGCTAAGCGAGTATAGGGCTTAAAACTCTATCGAGGGTTCAAATCCCTCCCTCTCCGCCACATGAAAGTCAGAAGGCAGCTGGAGAAATCCGGCTGCCTTTTTGTTTGCATAAGGGATTAATCGTCGCGAAGACTCTCTAAGAGTTGTTGCAATATATGCTGCTTTGCTGCTAAGAATTAGTATCTATTGTCTCAATTGGAATTCTTTTATCTGCTATTCAGGTGCTTAATGCTAAATCTGGTTAAAGTCGTTATTGCTGATGACCATGCTCTGGTCAGGGAGGGGCTGAAGACAATCCTCAAGTCTCAGCCCGGAATAAGTGTGCTCGGTATGGCTGAGAATGGAGAGGAGGCGGTACGTCTTTGCAGGCGGCTCAATCCTGATGTTGCGCTTATGGATCTTTCCATGCCCGTTAAGAGCGGAGTGCAGGCCATTCAGGAACTCTCCGGGGAAGGTCGAACAAAATTTCTGGCTTTGACCGCACACGTGGAGCCGGACCATATCTTTTCCGCTCTCGATGCCGGGGCCAGCGGGTATGTGCTTAAAACTTCATCCAGCAAAGAGCTGGTCATGGCCATTGAGACGGTCATGGAAGGTAAAGTTTACCTCGCGCCGGATATTTCCGCAGAAGTAGCCAAAGGTTTTCTGCAAAAGGAACGCAGCAGGAGCAGCGACAGTCTCGATTCTCTCACTGACCGCGAGCGTGAAATTTTAAAGCAGGTCCTTGCCGGGTATAAAAATCGGGAAATAGCCGATCTGTTGGTGATCAGCATCAAGACCGTAGAGAAGCACCGTTCCAACCTGATGAAGAAGCTCGGCCTGCGCTCAAAGGCAGAACTCATGGCTTACGGCGAGGAATTGAAAGAGAAGGGTGTTTTTTTGTAACACCGTGCAGAAGTTATATTTAAAAAAAGGTTGACATTAGAGGCGAGTTCGGGAAAATTCTTGTCTCACGTTTTGGAGAGGTGGCAGAGTCCGGTTGAACGCGGTAGTCTTGAAAACTATTGAGGGTGCGAGCCCTCCGGGGGTTCGAATCCCTCCCTCTCCGCCAGAATATAAGTAAGGCCCTGACTGATAAGTTGGGGTCTTTTCTTATGTCTATAGTCTGACGAAGCTTACCCTCAGAGTTGTGCTTGTGTCTCAAATGAGATACACTCCTTTCAGGAGGATAAAATTATGCCACCAAAATCATCCATGCTTCATGTCCGGGTTGACCCCGCAGTAAAAGCAGAGGCAGCAGAAGCTTTGTCAGGAGTCGGGCTTAGTCTGTCCGATGCTGTAAGAATATTATTGACCAGAATAGCGAGAGAGGGCGGATTGCCTGCGGGACTCACCTGCACAGAGAAAGAGCATGACCGCTGGTTTAAGGCCAAGGTCCATGCTGCCCTGAAAGATGAGAGGCCCACCTCAGAACACAATCAGGTTATGGACGAGGCTGAAGAGTTGTTATCGTTGTTGAGTAAGGACAAATAGGATGTTGCAGATCCACTGGAAAGAGGACGCCAGAGTAGATTTTTTATCCATACTGGGATTTATCGGTGAAGATAATCCAGACGCTGCGCGGAAGATGAAAGATGAATTGGAATCAAGAATTGACGGGCTGGTCAATTTTCCGAAAGCGTACAAGGTTGGCCGGGTTTCCGGGACACGTGAGATGGTTCTGTCTTCCAATTATATCGTGGTTTATTCCGAAGATTCTGTTCAGATTACTATTTTGAGAATTTTGCATGCTGCCCGGATGTATCCGTAAATATTTTGTCAAAGGTACGCTTGAGCCGGATGAACCTAAACTAAGACGAGTTTGAATAATGAAATTCATTCCTTCACAACTGCTGTACTTCTTTCAGGACCGTCGCGCACAACGCAACCTGCACTCCCTTATAAGATTTATCCTGTTTTTGTGTTTTTTTATTGTTGTCTACAGTGTTTTATTTCACGTACTCATGGAAATGGAAGGGCAACATTATTCATGGGTTACAGGTTTTTATTGGACCTTGACAGTCATGTCCACCCTTGGTTTCGGCGATATCACCTTTACGTCAGATCTCGGAAAGGTGTTCTCTTTGTGCGTCCTTATGTCGGGTATCGTTTTTCTGTTGGTCATGTTGCCCTTTACGTTTATTCAGTTTTTTTACGCGCCGTTTCTCGAAGCGCAGACCAAGTCGAGGGCTGCCCGGGAATTACCTGAGGAAACATCCGACCACCTGATCATCATTGGTTCCGATCAGGTCGCCCTGAGTCTGGCTTCGCGTGTCAGACAATTCAACTATAAGTATTGCATTCTGGCCAACGAGGTGAACCATGCCTTAGATCTGGTGGATCAGGGGTACAATGCCGTGGTGGGCGAATCTGACAATCCGCATACCTTCCAGCTTTTGCGTACCGATAAGGCGGCCATGGTGGTGTTGCTGAGCGATGATATGAAAAATACCAATGCGGCCTTCACCATTCGTGAAGTGGCACCGGATGTGCCGGTGGTGGCCAATGCCGACTCCGAAGAGTCGGTGGATATTCTGGAGCTGGCAGGCTCAAGTCATGTGTTCCAGTTCATGGACATGCTCGGGGAAAATCTCGCACGGCGCACCCTTGGAACCGGTACCCGGAGCAACATCATAGGTAACATCAACACACTCAATATTGCCGAGGCCCCGGTCTCGGACACATTGCTTGTGGGGAGAACTGTCAAAGATAGCGGGGTGCGCGATGCCACCGGTATGAACATAGTTGGTCTCTGGGAGCAGGGTCGGTTGGTCTCTGCCCGCCCGGATACTGTTATCACTTCAAAAATGGCTATGATTCTTGCCGGTTCTGAGGATCAGCTGAAAGCTTTTGACGACTTTGTCGGCGAAGCTCCTTCCATGGAGGCTCCGGTGCTTATCCTTGGCGGTGGGCGAGTGGGGCAGTCTGCAGCAAAATTACTCAGGGAACGAGGTGTCGACTACAAGATAGTGGAAAAGAATCCCAATCTCATCGGTGACGACGGGCATTACATTCATGGCAGTGCTTCTGATATCGATGTGCTGAAGGCTGCAGGTATTGATAGCGCGCCCTCGGTGTTCGTTACTACACATACCGATGACCTGAATATCTACCTGACGATTTACTGCAGACGACTCAGACCGGATATTCAGATTATCAGCCGGGCAACGTTCGACAGGAATGTCACGGTCCTGCACAAGGCCGGTGCCGATCTGGTCATGTCCTACGCCTCCATGGCGGCCAATACGATTATCAATCTGTTAAGCCCGGGCAAGGTGATGACCCTGACCGAAGGTCTGAACATCTTCCGGGTCGAGGTAGGTCGCTCACTTGCCGGTAAAACACTTATGGAGAGCAATATTCGTGACGAAACCGGATGCAGCATTATAGCGGTCTCTCGTGGTGATGATATGGAAATCAACCCGGATCCGATGCTTCCGCTGGACAAGGGGGCATCGCTGCTTGTTATCGGTGCGGCCGATGACGAACGACGCTTTCTGGATAAGTACCAGATTTGATGGACTTGAAGAAGATGGCAATATTTCTTTTTGTCTGACTGGAGAGTTGTATGGCGTCCAGTTTATTCCTCCCCAGCGGGTTCCAGAAGCTTCATATCGATTTCTAGGGGCATACCGACAGTCAGTGATTCGACGGCTAAAACAGTCGCAAGACTGCTGAACATGATACTTTCATAATCAAGTACCGGAGTGCCGGACAAGACGCCGTTAACCCATGAGTTTAGCATGTTGCGCTGGCCTTTATCCTGACTGCGCAATTTTTTTTGCGACCTTTTTGTGGCACTGGAAAAGCATATCGCATCTTTAAAGTCATTTAGTACGGCAGATTTTCCGCCACCGAATACTTCCACAAGTTCTTTGGACATAGCCTTTGAGCCGTCAGCGGTATAAACAATTGAAGCAATGGAGCCATTATCGAAGGTAACCGAAATAATGACGTTATCATTCAAAAGCGGCGACTTATTATCCTTGGCCGTTGCTGCTGAATACACTGAGATCGGCTTTGCCCCAACCAATGCCATTGCCAGATCAATGAAGTGGCAGGCTTCTCCGATAATCCTTCCCCCGCCTTTTTTCGGATCCTGAATCCAGTGGGTGTCAGGGATAAATCCGGCATTTACTCGTATATTAACGATTTTTGGGCCATATACATCCTTAAAGTGGTCCTGAATATAAATAGTAAGCGGCGAATATCTCCGGTTATAGCCAACCATGAGTTGCCCCTCGCTATTTTGATAAGACTTGTGTATCCCGCTGAGTTCAGCAACTGTCATAGCCAGGGGTTTTTCAACATAGACGCTCTTATTTGCTTCAAGAATCCTCCTTACGGAAGAAGCATGTGTGTCATGCCTTGTTGTGACCATGACCGCATTTGCTTCCGGGGAGAGCAGCGAATCAATATCGCCGCCGCAAAACCTGAAATTATATTTCCCGCCGACGTTCTGGGCACTCTTTCCTGTTGCTGTGGCTATCCCTACAAAATCAACAAGGTCAATCTCCCGGAGCAGAGGTAGTAAGGTTCCGGTTGCGTAATTACCGGCTCCGAATAATGACAAACCCAGAGCGTCATTTTCGACATTCTGAAAATGACGCCTGACAGAGTGGTCGGTCTCCACCGAAACGTTTGCATCATAGTCCATTATGATGCCCAGATATGGTTCTTTTGTTTTGCCTTCGATCACCGAGTATGCTTCCAAGGCTTCATCAATCATAAATCGGTGCGTAATGAGTTTTGTGACATCTATTTTTTTCTGAGCCAGAAGATCTAAGAATGATTCCATATTCCGCTGCTCGGTAAAGCGTACAAAACCTATAGGATAATCATTTCCCGACTCCTCATAGAATGGATCATACCTGCCGGGACCATATGATCTGGAGATCACGACGCTTATTTCTTTTTTAAAATAATCTTCCCTCGGAATATCCATCCTTACCGCGCCGACGACCACCACACGTCCCTTCTCACGAGTCACCACGCCGCATTGCTCTATGGGGGTATTGCTTGAGGTTCCTGCGCAAACAATAACACCATCAACACCACGCTCTTTTGTCAAAGCACGGCACGCCTGCACCAGATCCGTTTTACCGCTGACCCCGATTGCGCCATATTCTTCAGCTAAATCCACCTTATTGCGGACAAGGTCATATCCGATAACATTACAACCGTTTGCCTTGAGCATCTGCACTGTCAGTTGCCCTACAAGGCCCAGACCCAAAACAAGAAAAGTTTCGCCAAGCTTCGGATCAGCCAAGCGGATTCCCTGCAAAGCTATCGCCCCCATTGTGGTGAAGGCAGCCTCTTCATCGCTCACGCCTTTGGGAATTTGAGATACCAGATTTTTGGGAATTGAATTGAACTCAGCATGATTGGCATATCCTGCCCCGGCGCAGGCAACACGGTCTCCCGGTTTAAGCCCCTGAACGAGCCCTCCCACAGCAATAACTTCTCCCGCCAGACTGTATCCAAGAGGATTCGGGGCACCAAGACGGGTTTTAACCATTTGTATTGTCTTCGTCAGTCCCACTGATTTAACCTTTTGCAGCACTTGGCGTACTAAATCAGGGCGAGCCTTCGCCTTTTGCAGTAAATTTTTTTTGCCTATATCAATCTTAGTCTTCTCGGTCCCGGCACTTATCAGGGATTTTTTTGTCTGAACCAAAACAAATGAGTCATGCAGAGTCGGGACAGGAACATCCACTACTTCAACAACACCTGTTTTCAAAGTTTGTACAACCTGTTTCATAAGTCCCCCAAATAAATACAGCAAATGTTTGTGCAATACGCGAGAAACAAAGACAAAAGTCTTTTAAAAGGTATACACCAATCAAATCGATAAAGATACACTATGAATGGATAATCAGGGCAGGTTGTGCTTTGAGCTTACTTTAGCTGCGGGTATTCTCTATTGCCAGCTGGTCGCGACCGTTACGTTTGGCTTTATAAAGGGCTTTATCTGCCCGGTGCAGAATGTCTGATGCAGGGTTTTCTGATTGAGGATTGCCTTCAGCCATGCCTGCGCTGACAGTTAATTGGATCTGCATCTGTTTGCCATTGTCTGCTTCTGCTGACAGATATGTGCTTTTAATTGTCTCTCGTAATTTCTCTATAAGCTCAACTCCCTCGTCAAAAGTAAAGCCGCTGAGACAAATGGCAAATTCCTCACCACCGTAGCGTGCCGGGAAATAGACCCGCTCGCTCTGATCTGCAAATGCTTCGCCCGGCTGTTTCAAAATTTCAGCCACGGTTTTGAGTACATAATCGCCAACCGGGTGCCCAAAAGTGTCATTGACCTTTTTGAAGTGATCCAGATCCAGCAGGAAAAATTGCAGCCTGTGGTTTTCCGGTCCGTTTTTGTCCAGCATTTCTGAAAGAAAGGCATCCAGAGCACGGCGGTTGAAGAGACCGGTCAGGCCGTCCGTGTCAGTGATTGCCCGCAGGGATGCGATGTCCGCTTCCATTCCCGCTACAACCTCCCGGAAAGAAGAACGGATATTCTCGATCATGGTTTCAGGATCAACCCCGGATTCAATGTCGCGTACGGTGTTTTCGCCGAGGTCGGAAACCCGGTTCTTGTTTTTACTCAGGACACTGCTGTATTCGTTTGCAATGCTCATTGTCTCCAGTAACGCCTCTTGCAGTTTGCGTTGCAGCGGGGTGTTAATGATGTCCTGCATGTTCTGAATCAGGTCCCGGTAGCATTGGTCTGAATAGTCACGGGCTTGAATTGTGCGGATGACAAGTTGTTGCAGGTCTTTTTGCTGGTCTTGTTCCAGATGGGCCTGATCTCCCAGACTTCTGAAGTATAAAATCAGGGATCTCCATTTTCCCTGATTCGGAACACCGGCCCGTTCCAGGTCAACACACATGGGTCTGTTGCCGGAGAATATACAGTTTTTATGGTTGCAGGGTAATATATCTTTACTTGTACAGGGGGTGGACTTGCTTTTATTAAAGGTCATGAATCCTCAACTTTATGAAAATAAATTTATCCGGGAGTATAGCCGAAAGGTTTAAATTATTCCAACGAAAATATGTATTGTAAGAGATATATTAGTTTTGCTGTCAGTATTTTTTTAGTCCTTTCGTAATCCGGTTTCCCCGTGCCTCTCTAAATGATTTCTGTTATTCTTCCTCAGTATCTGTCTATCCCGGCAGCTGAAAACCCGTTTTGGAGGACAATATGAAAAAGATATCCGGCTTTAGTCTGATGATTCTGTTTGCTCTGGCATCTGCAGTGTGGGCCGGGCCGCCGTGTCCGGATTGCTGTTCCCCGGAATATGGGAATACTGTTATGGACAGCTACCGTAAGCTGATGTTTAAGGATTCGGTCTACGGTGAGTTGCCGGAAGAGGGGAAGGGGATCAGGCTTGGTGTTTATCAGGCACAGGCCGATTGCGGACCCGGTGCTTCCGTTAAAAATATGGATCGGTTGGAAAAGGTGGCCGGGCTGGCCAAAAAGCGCGGAGTGCAGCTGCTTTCCTTTCCTGAGCTCTATGTGACCGGGTACACATTAAGCCCGGAGCAGGCCAAAAAAGTTGCAGAGTTTAAGGACGGTCCCAGTATCAGCCGGGCTCGTGGTGTTGCCAAAAAACTGAATATGGCTTTGATCGTGCCTTATGCGGAAAAGGCCAAAACCAAGGCGGGCATGCAGTATTTTGATTCCATCGCCATCATTAATGAGCATGGCGAGCTTTTGGACAGTTATCGCAAGGTGCAGCTTTATGCCGGGCAGGAGCGGGCTAACTGGTCATTCGGTGACACTCCGCCCAAAATGTTTAAGGTGTTCGGTTTTCCGGTGGGTGTGCTCAATTGCTATGAAAATGAATTCCCGGAACTGGTCCGTTCCCTCGCCTTGCAGGGTGCGAAGCTCATCGTCGGTCCTACTGCCGCTGACTGTTATTACACCATGCCCAACGGCAAACGCAGCGATGTTCCCTATCCTGACATTTCGACTCTGCTGCTGCCTGCCTTTGCCTACGCAAATAACGTCTTTTACGCCTACAGCAACCGCGCCGGGTACGAGAAGCGGGAAACCGGGGAGTGGCATTACCGGGGCAACAGCATAATCATCGGTCCCCACGGGGATATCATCGTCAAGGCCGGGCACCAGCAGGATACCATGCTCATAGCCGACATCATTCCTGAATATTACGGCCCGACTCATCCTGAACAGGATTACTATTATCTGAAGGACCGCAGACCTGATCTTTACAATGAACTGCTCAAAACCAAAGTCGATTTCCTGAAGGGCGGGTATGAATATCCGGTTCATAAGGATGGTAAGGAAATACCGCGTTAACTTGAGTGGAGTGAAGCATGAACAGTCTTGTGGTTACCATTGCGGCTTTGGTCTGGTTTGTTCTCGGCTATATTTATTATGGCCGGTTTATTGAGAAAAAACTGGTGGAACCGGATGATTCCCGGCGAACACCCGCTTATGAGCTTGAAGACGGGGTGGACTACCACCCCAGCAAAACCCATATGCTCTGGGGCAACCATTTTGCTTCCATTGCCGGGGCCGGGCCGATCATCGGGCCGATTCTGGCGGTATCCATTTTCGGTTGGGGATACACTTTGCTCTGGGTTGCCATCGGTGCGGTTTTCATGGGCGCGGTTCACGATTACCTGACCATGATGATCAGTGTGCGCAATAAAGGGCGGGGCATTTATGATTTGGCCGAACCCATGCTTGGGCAGGTGGGGAAGGGGCTGGTCTCGGCATTGGTTTTTATGATGCTGACACTGGTCGTGACAGTGTTCATGGTTTCAGTGGCCGATGCCTTTGTGAGCAGGCCGGAGCTGGTTATTCCCACTTTTGGTCTGGTGGTTATTGCCATGGTTATGGGCTACTCCGTAACCCGCTTGGGGCTGAATGAGACTTTCGTCATGGCTCTGGGAATCATCGCGGCCTACGCACTGCTCTGGGTAGGAAATGCCCTTCCAGTGGCCCTGCCTGAATCGTGGGGCAAAGAGGCGGTCCTCATATTCTGGTGTACCTGTTTGACTCTTTACTGCCTGCTGGCTTCCATCTCACCCATCTGGCTGATTCTGCAGCCGCGTGATTTTATCTCCTCTGTTAAGTTGTTTGTGGGCATGGGGCTTGGGTTTCTAAGTATCATGGTTATGCATCCGACCATAAATGCTCCGTTCCACCGTGGGGAATTCTTCTCAGGGGATAAGCCCATCTGGCCGATTTTATTTATTATCGTAGCCTGCGGGGCCATCAGCGGATTCCATTCCCTGGTTTCCACCGGAACATCTTCCCGGCAGCTGGAACGCGAATCTTCAGGCAAGCCGGTGGCTTTCGGCGGAATGCTGGTTGAAGGTGCGCTGGCGGTGATGGTAATCATGGTCGTCGGGGCCGGGTTGAAGTGGGGGACCGCCCCGGAAGGAACTCCTGCCGCCGCAGCGGGAATGTGGTTCGGCAGTGCCTTGAAAGAAGGCTGGATCGTAGCTTTCGGCAACGGTTTCGGCAAACTGGTCAGCGGTATGAACATTCCCTATCTGACCCTGCCTATAGCCGGATTGCTGGGGGCGGTGATGGTCAAGTCCTTTATCCTGACCACTCTGGATTCCGGCACAAGACTGGGGCGTTTTCTGGTGGCGGAAACCCTCGGCGAAAAGATTCCGCTGTTGAAGAAAAACAGGCTGGCGGCAACTCTGGTCATGCTGGTTCCGGGATATCTTCTGGCGGTGACCAATTCATGGGAAAGCGTCTGGAAGCTTTTCGGGGCATCAAACCAGCTCATCGCCGCAATTGCGCTGACCACGGTGACAGCATATCTGTCCTCACAAAAGAAACCCCGTCTTTACACGCTTATTCCGGCCCTGTTCATGCTGCTGACTTCGGCGGCAGCACTGGGGTGGGAGGCTTTCGCCCCCAAGAGCGGCTACCTGACTGGACCCGAGCCTTCATATGATCTGGGGATTATCTCCATTGTGTTGCTGCTTCTGGCGGCTTTGACGGTTCTCCGGGCGGTCAAAGCAATTTCCGTTTCGCACAAGGAGGTCCCTCCGGTTCCAGAGCATAGCGGACATCCGGGCTTTCGATGATTTTTTTAGGGTGTTGAAAGAATTGATTTTATTATGTATTTAATTCTCTCGTTGTGTAGGTTGTGCTGATTTAAATGAATTGATCCAAGGAGTTACACGTGGATGGACTTCCACTCTGGTTGATCTGGCTGGGTGCCGGACTGGTGCTGGCATTGCTTGAGCTCGCAGCACCGGGGATGATTTTGATCTTTTTCGGTTTCGGATGTTTCGCTGCCGCAGTTGCCGCATACTTTTCAAGCGACGCGCTGATTATGCAGGTCGTTGTTTTCTGTATTATCTCGGTGGCAAGTCTGCTGCTCCTGCGCAAGTCCTTTATGGGATGGTTTCAGGGGCAGGTTTCCGACACAGCCGAGGACGGTTATGATGATTCACCCGAAGGTGCGCTGGCTGAGGTCTGTAAGGATTTCAATGCTGAAGGCTACGGTCAGATCAGGTACCGGGGCTCCTTCTGGAAGGCTGTTTCCCAGTCAAAACATAATTTTGTAGTTGGTGATCAGGTCCGCATAGTCAACTGGACCGATAAAAGTAAAACATCATTCTTTGTGGAAAAAATATAAAAGGAGAGTGGCTATATGGCTCCCGGATTGATCGCAGTAATTTTTGCTGCACTGGTTTTGATTGTAATTATTATTAAATCCGTACGCATTGTTCCCCAGAAAACCGAGATTATTGTAGAGCGGCTCGGCAAATACCGGGTTACCCTCGGTGCCGGGTTTCATTTTCTTTTTCCGTTCATTGACAGTGTGGCCTATCAGTTTTCCCTTAAGGAGGAAGCTCTCGATACCCTGCCCCAGACCTGCATCACCAGCGATAACGTCAGCGTGGTGGTTGACGGGCTTATCTTTATACAGGTGCAGGATGCCAAAGCTGCGGCTTACGGTATCGACAATTATCGATATGCGGCCTCCCAGCTGGCCCAGACTGCGCTGAGGTCCTGTGTCGGTAAGCTTGCGCTGGATAAAACATTTGAGGAACGTGACTCCATCAACGCTCAGGTTGTCGAAGCTATCGATGCTGCCGCCGCTTCTTGGGGAATCAAGGTCCTGCGCTACGAAATCAAGGACATCACTCCGCCGGACAGCGTGAAAGCGGCCATGGAAACCCAGATGATCGCCGAACGCCAGAAGCGTGCTGACATTGCCCGCAGTGAAGGTGAAAAGCAGGCTACCATCAACAAAGCCGAGGCCGCCAAGCTCGATGAGGTGCTCAAGAGTGAGGGTGAACGTGAACGGCTGGTGAACGAAGCCCGCGGTAAGGCCGGAGCCATAACCATGGTTGCTACAGCTAAAGCCAAGGCCCTGACAGTTGTGGGGGAAACCCTTCAAACAGAAGGCGGTGCGGACGCTGCTTCACTGCGTGTGGCTGAACGCTACGTAGAAGCCTTTGAAGGACTTGCCAAGGAATCAACAACTCTGATTCTGCCCGCCGAAGCAGGTGATGTAGCCTCTATGGTCGGTACAGCCATGAGTGTTTACGGCAAGGTTAAGGGAAACGGTGGGGCTGCCAAGGGTTCTAAAAAGCAGGAAGGGCAGGGCGAGTTCGGGTTTACTTTGGAGTAGGTTATTGTGCTGTCTGGCGTGTAAGGTTTGTTGATTAATGGAACGAAGGAGATGGGCGTATGCTTGTCTCCTTTGTTTGTTGTTTGGTAAGGGGGGAAGGGGTGTTTGTTTTGAAATTGATCAACCGATTTCTTTATACAATACAAGGATTAGTAATCTTTTTGTTGTTTTTTGTCGGGGTAGATGAAATCAGCTATAGCGTAATTGCTTTGTTTTTTCCTTTACTTGGTATGTTGACTGACTATTGTATCTTTGTTTCTGAAATAGTTGATGCAGATAGACAAAAAAGGAATATCTCAACAAGGCTGAGTTTTTTAATCGGAAAGTATAAGACTTCTTTCCGATTATTTTTGAAGTTTGATTATGAACCTTCCAGTTTGAAAAAGCCTCGACCGATAGTCTCTTTAGTAATTAATGTTTTATGTATTCTAATTTTAATCGGTGTTGCTTTAGATTTTTCATATGGCAAGTTTGTATTTTATACACGTGGTGGTTTTTACGATTTTGTTTCTAACTATTCTGCCGAACGTGATTCGTTGGAGGAGATAGCTCTTGAGGGAAATATTCCTGCTCAATTGAGACTTGGGTATTTGTGCAAGGAAGGACTGGGTGGCGATGTTGACTATAGGAAGTCTGCTGAGTGGTATGCTATGGCCGAGAAGCTCGGGTCAGCGAAAGCAGCATATGAACTTGGATTGCTCTATAGAAAAGGGACGGGAGTTCTTAAAAACTGTAGTTTGTCTTTTTCTTTGTTTAAGGAGGCTGCACACAAAGGATATGTTCAGTCTATGGGAGTGCTTTCTTTTTATTACTATACGGGAATGTGTAATGTTAAGGATTTTGGCCTAGCATATAAATGGGCAAAGATAGGTGCATCTAAAGGGGACATAGCTAGCAAAATAATGATCGCAGATTATTTTTATCGGGGAATTGGAATCGAAAAAGATGTTTTAAAAGCAAAGTTAATTTATAATGAATTAGATAATCTTGATGTTTCGTATGCACAATTTGAATTTGCTAAAAAACTTTTAGAAGAAGATGCAGAAAAAAATAAAGTTGAAGCAATTAAATTGTTGCAAAGAGCATCTGGTAATGGCGATGAAGATGCTGAAGAATTTTTATCTAAACTTGAAATAAAAGAAAATTAATACTCTATAAAATCCCACAATAAAACCCGGCTCTAAAGAGCCGGGTTTTACATATCAGGCGCACAGACTGCCCGTTTAGGCTTTAGTGTTGGCAATGGTCCCAACGCCGGAATAAGCGGCACTGAGTACACTTTTCTGGAAATCATAATCGCTATTGGTTGATCCACTGAACTGATCGGAGTTCATGTAATCAAGGGTCTTGGTTACAACCTGAGCTCCGAAAAGCTGCTTGTCACTTACCACTCGCGCGGTATCCATGGCTGAACTGATTGCTGATACGTCCATAAAACCCCTCCCGTAAAAGGGCAATATACGCGCCTATCTGGTGAATCGGCCAAAACTTGAAAATCTTTAGGGTAAAAATAAGATAAATTAATTTTGCTTAATCAAATATTGATAATGTTTAACTAAAAAGATCAAAAAAAATCCCGTCGCAAGTAATTACGACGGGATTTTTGCTGATCGTATGGCGGCAGATTTATTTTTTCACCTGCTCCCAGAGTTCGTTCTGTTCAATGAGGTTCATCTCGGAAATATCCTTGCCCTGTGCTTTGGCGAGGTCTTCCATTTTGGCGAAACGCTCAAGGAATTTGTTGTTGGTGATATCAAGGGCGGTGTTGGCTTTGATGCCTTTGCGGCGGCCCAGTTCAATCAGGGTGAACAGGTAATCGCCGAACTCTTCGTTAATGGCTTCCTGGTCTCCTGATTCAAGGGCGGAGTTCCATTCCTTCCATTCGTTATCCAGCTGACCGAGACATTGCTCGTCGGATTCAAAGGTGAAGCCGCTGCGAGCTGCCTTGGAGTTGATGCGGTATGCCTTGAGCATGGGCGGCAGTCCCTTGGGCAGGGAATCGAAGATTTTTTTGTCGTCTTTCTTTTCGCTGCGTTTGATTTTTTCCCAGTTGCGAAGCAGTTCTTCCTGATCCTCAACCTTGGTGTCAGCGAAAACGTGCGGGTGGCGGCGGATCATCTTTGCAGCGCCGGAGTCAACAGCATCGGCGAAGGTGAAAGCTCCTTCCTCTTCATAGCGATGGGCAATAAAGAGCAGCAGAAACATGACGTCGCCCAGTTCTTCCATGGCTTCCTGTTTGTCGTCGGCGCGGATGGCTTCCACCAGTTCGAAAGCTTCTTCAATGAGATAATCGCACATGGAGAGCGGGGTTTGGTCCTGATCCCACGGGCAGCCGCCGGGGCCGACCAGAGTAGAAACTACATCTTTCAGTTTTTCGATTGATTTTGAGTTCATTTTAAATGGTGTCGCTTAAAGGGTTAGTGAGTTCTGAGTGGTCGGGAAACATTGATTTGATGTCCAGTGAATCCAGCACATCGTCCGGTGCGAAGCTGATGAAAAAGCTTGCCGTGGACATTACTTTCGGGGCCAGCTTGGATTTGGTCAGGAATTCGGAATTGGGGGTAAAGCTGTTCAGGACCACAATGATAATGCCGCCTACAATGATCGCTTCAACAAATCCGAGAATTCCGCCGAGGACCTGATCCGCCCAGCTGAGCATGGTAACGGTCAGAATCTTTTTGATGGCAACCCCGATAAGGAAAGCCACAAAGAGTGTGGCCACAATGATGGAAAGATAGCTGAAAGCTTTGACTGTGCCGGGGCCGTCAAAAAAAGTCTCAAAGTAAGGTGCCAGCTTATAATGATATTTTGCAGCCAGATAAAAACCGAAAATCAGGGAAAAAACGGAAATAGCCTCCCTGACTATCCCGCGCAGCAGTCCCCTGAAAATCAACCCCCCGGCAATTACGATCAAAATTATATCCAGCGCGTTAAGGGCTAAACCGGTTGTTTGCATACTGAAATCCGTTAAATGATAGAGTTTGTGAAAAAATGCGCGATCGTCGCATGTGTCCTGATCTTTAAAAGAGTCAGCGGAAGCGTAGCAGACCCCAAGGGAAAAGTGAATATCATGAACCTCCCATAAAATAATAAAAAATATGACAATCAAGTGAAAAATGAGGTTGTGTCATTTCGTGATCTCAGGTAATTCTCGATTAATTTTGGGGGAACGGTTTTTTGATGTCAGGAACCTCATTGTTCATGCTTGGAGGATATGCGTGAAGTTGATTGAAACAGAATTTCCCGGACTTTTGGTTGTTGAACCCAAGGTTTTCAGGGATCGAAGGGGCTTTTTTCTGGAAAGCTTTAATAAAAATGTCTTTGCGGAAAAGGGATTGCCTACTGATTTTGTTCAAGATAATCATGCTTATTCATCCGGTCTCGGCGTTGTACGCGGCTTGCATCTGCAGATGCCGCCGCATGCTCAGGCCAAGCTTGTCTGGGTCACTAGGGGAGCGGTCAATGATGTGGTGGTGGATCTGCGCAAGGGTTCACCGACCTATCGGAGATCGTTCAAAATTGAACTATCTGCGGAAAATTTTCTCAGACTGTTCATCCCCAAGGGGTTTGCCCATGGATATGAGACCCTGACTGAAGAAAACGAGTTCATGTACAAGGTAGATTGCGGGTACGCCCCCGGCAGTGAGGCCGGGATCAGGTGGGATGATCCGGAACTTGAAATAGACTGGAAGACTGAAAATCCGGTACTTTCCGATAAGGACCGTGAGCTTCCGTTTCTGGCTGAGTTTGACTCACCGTTCCAGTTTTAACTGATTTGCGGGAAGTGCTTGGCAAAGGCTTTTCCGCACCCCTTTGTTAAAAAATAGAGGCTTTTTCTGTTTTTCGGGAGTTTGTGAAAAGTTTCATATTCTCTTGACAGAGAAAGATACTCTATTTTAGAAGAAATGGCGTTAATTGGTTGTTTATGTTTCACAAAACTTAAGGAGTAGTGGGGCGAGGTTATGGAGGAAAAAAGAACATCGAAGCAGTGTGGAGGAGTTCTTCCTTTCTTCATCGGTGTCCTTGCGAGCCTGATCGTCGGCTGGTGGGTTTTCCCGCAGGTTATTTATAGCCAGAAGACTCAGCCGATCGATTTCAGTCACAAGGTTCATGTTGAAGGTGAAGGTATGGACTGTGAGTCATGTCACATGTTTTTGGAAGACGGTTCCTTTGCAGGACTGCCTTCCAACGAGCAGTGTGCTGAGTGTCACGAAGACATTCTCGGTGAAACCAAAGCCGAGGAAATTTACGTGACCGAGTATCTGCAGAAGGGTGTGGAAGTACCCTGGCTGGTATATCAGTATCAGCCCGATAATGTTTACTTTTCGCACATGGCACACCAAGGCTTCGAGTGTACGGATTGCCATCCCGACGTAGGCAACAGCGACACGCTGCCGACGTATTACGAAAACAGAATCAGCGGTTACAGCAAGCAGACCATGAAGATGTGGCAGTGTGAACGCTGTCATGCGGAAGTTGGTACCAGCAACGCATGTTACGTCTGCCATAAGTAAGTGAGGGACTGCAATGGGTATTGATCGCAGAACTTTTATTCAATTGGTAACAGGTGGTGTCGTTGGTTCACTCTTCACCCCTGTAATTTGGAAAACTCTGGATGACGCTTCCATCTGGTCTCAGAACTGGCCCTGGATTCCCAGACTGAAATACGGTGCAATCACAGAACAGGCTTCTGTCGCCAAGTTCGGCGCGGCTCCCTGTGCGGAGATTGTAAAATCCGTGGGCGGAAGCCCTTACCTCACCAGAGGAAATGCTGAAAACGAAATGAGCAAGGGCGGCGTAGACTCTGTCAGCGCCTGCGGCCCGCAGCTCATGTACAGCCCTTCCCGCATCAACGGTCCTATGAAGAAGACCGCGGAAGGCAAATACGAGTCCATCTCCTGGGAAGAGGCTGAAAAGCTCCTCTCTGAGAAACTCGCCGCAGTTAAAGGACAGAAAGGCAAACTCGCTGTTGTTTCCGGTGATACCACCGGCAGTGCAACTGAGGTTCTGTCCGGTTTCGCCGCAGAAATGGGTGCTGATTGCTACCTGATGCCCTCTGAAGAGCAGGGCGCAGCCGCAGCACTGGCAAGCATGGGCGGAAAAGGTCAGATCGGTTATGATCTGGAAAATTCCGACTTTGTCCTTTTTGTAGGCGCAGACGCTATGGATTCATGGGGTTCGGTTGTGAGAAACCAGTGTGTTTACTCCGCCAGCCGTCCCACCGGCGAAGAAGTGAAAACTACTTATGTATACGCCGGTTCCTTCCAGAACAGCACAGCAGCCGCAGCAGACAAGTGGGTTCCGGTAGCTCCCGGCACCGGCGCAATCTTCTGCCTCGGTCTTGCTTATCACATGCTCAAGGCCGGAGCTTCCGCTTCCGCCTCCGACTTCGCCGATTTCAAGACTCTGGTCATGTCCAGATTCTCTCCCGATAAAGTGGAGAAAGCTACCGGCGTAGCTGGCGCGGAAATGGCCGCAATCGCCAAGAGCCTTATGAAATCTTCCGCTCCCGTTGTTGTTGCCGGTTCCGAGTTCGCTCAGGGCGCAGGCGCAGCAGACGTTATTGCCGCTGCTGCAGTGAACATGCTGCTCGGCCGTGTTAACGAAGAAGGCGGAATGAAGATTCTCCCTGAACTGCCCGTGGCTGTTGAAGCCGCTGCCGGCCGTTCCGAACTGGCAGCTAAAGACTTTGTCGGCTACCTCGCAGGTATTGCCGCAGGCAAGGTTGCAGCTCCCGCAGTAATGATGGCCTACGAAGCCAACCCGGTTTACGCCCTGCCCCAGAATACAGCTCTGGCTCCGGCGTTTGAAAAAGCGGGTTTCCTCGTAAGCTTCAGCACTTACATGGATGAAACAGCTTCCAAAGCTGACCTGATTATGCCCAACCCCACCAGCTACGAGCGTTATGAAGATGCCCAGACTCCTTACGGTGTCGGCGCAGCAATGCTCGCAGCCAGTGCTCCTGTTGCAGAGCCTCTCTACAACAGCAAGCCCACTGTAGACGTAATTCTCGGCGTGGCTTCCGGACTGGGTATCGACCTTGGATTTGAATCCGCAGACGCTGTTTATCAGGCGAAAGCCGAAAAAGCAGGCGCAGACTGGGATTCCCTTGTTGAAGGTGCTGCTTATGTATCCGATTCCACTGAATCCGGTTCCATCAAGTTCGCAGCTTCTGTCCTGTCCAAGGCAGTGGCTATGCCCAAGGGCGGCGAGATTGCTCTCGCTCCTTACTCCAAGCTCATCTTCGGAACCCCCACCACGGCTATTCCGCCGCTGAACGTGGTTGCCATCAGCAAGTTTGAGCTTCTGGGTAAAGACACCGTGGTTCAGGTCAACTCCAAGACCGCCAAGAAACTCGGCGTGTCTGAAGGTTCCAAGGTCAAGCTTGCCGGAGCAGGCGGAGAGTGCGCCGTAAGAATCCACATTAATGAAGGCGTAATGAATGATGTTATCGCCGCACCTCTTGGATTCGGTCACACCGCATGGGATGCATACTCCAGCGGTAAAGGCGAAAACATCTCCAAACTTCTCACCGTTGGCACTGAGTCCGGCACCGGTTTGTCCGTGTGGGCCAGTTCTTTCGTGAGCATCGCCTAAATTAAAGTCAGGGGATTCACGTTATGCAACAAATGGAATTTGATACTAAATGGACCATGGTAGTCGATGTCGACAAGTGTACCGGTTGCGGTGCTTGTATGGTGTCCTGCCAGGCTGAAAATAACATAGCTCCCATGGAGGAAGGGTCCAACAAGCTTAAGACCCTCACCTGGATGCTTGTTTACGAACTCAACAACGGTAAGGAATTCCCCAACAGGGAAGTTGCCTACCTGCCCAGACCCTGCATGCAGTGCGGACACCCTGCCTGCGTTCCCGTCTGTCCCGTAGTTGCTACTACCAAGGACGAAGAAGGCGGAATCGTCAGCCAGATTTACCCCCGTTGCATCGGTTGCAGGTACTGCATGGCGGCATGTCCTTACCACGCTCGTTACTTCGGATGGTTTGATCCGGTCTTCCCGGGCGGTATGGACAAGGCTCTTTCACCCTCAACCTCTGTCCGCCCGCGCGGTGTTGTTGAGAAGTGTAACTTCTGCCACTCCAGACTGCTGGACGCGCGTCAGCGTGCCCGTAACGAAGGTCTGGATCCCAATAAGCTGCCCGACGGCTGGTACCAGCCTGCCTGTCTGGAAGCCTGCCCCACCGGCGCAATCTCTTTCGGTGATATCAAGAACCCTGAGCACAAAGTTCATGAGCTGGTTAAGAGCCCCAATGCTTTCCGCATTCTGGAGTCTATCGGCATGGATCCTCAGGTTTACTACATCAGCCGTCGTGACTGGGTCCGTGAGCAGAGTGATAACCACGTCGCTGAAGACAAGCACTAGGAGGGAGGTTTACCATGGATAGCAATCTCTTCCCCGAAGGCACAAAACGCTGCGGATTGGCCAAGTTCCTGCTGTGGATGGCTTTTCCTGCTGCCATTCTGCTCTGGGGCGTCTACGCTGCCGGACAGATTTTCTATTACGGCATCGGCGTAACCGGCCTTGATAACTACTTCGGGTTCGGCCTCTGGATTACTTTCGACCTTGCGGTTATCGCACTTGGTGCCGGTGCATTTTTCACCGGTTTTCTCAAGTACATCCTCAAGATCGATCAATTAAAAAATATAATTAACCTTGCAGTAGTCTTAGGATTCCTGTGCTACTCCGGTGCCATGCTCATTCTGACCATGGATATCGGGCAGCCCATCCGCGCATGGTTCGGTTACTGGCACCCCAACGTGCACTCCATGCTCACAGAAGTTATCTTCTGTATTACCTGCTACTGCACCGTTCTGATCATTGAATTCATTCCGCTGATTCTCGAGCAGAAGCAGCTGAACAAGATTCCTTTTCTGCACCACTTTGCCCATCACCTGCACGTGAATATGGCTCTGTTCGCAGGTATCGGAACCTTCCTGTCCACCTTCCACCAGGGTTCTCTCGGCGGTATGTACGGCGTTATGTTCGGTCGTCCTTACGCCTTCCGTGAAGGTTTCTTCATCTGGCCCTGGACTTTCTTCCTCTTCGTTCTCTCCGCTGTGGGTTCCGGTCCGGTCTTCACCGTTCTGGTTTGTACCCTCATCGAGAAAATGACAGGTAAGAAACTGGTGGAATACAAAGTTAAAGCCCTGATGGGTAAAATCGCCGGTACCATGCTCTGCGTGTACATGTTCTTCAAGATCATTGACACCTGGGCCTGGGCTGTTGGTTACCTGCCTACCGTCGGCCTGACCTTCGAACAGATGTTCTACGGTAATGTCTACGGCCAGTGGCTGCTCTGGACTGAGCTCGTGCTTTGCGGCATCGTTCCCGCAATCATGCTGATCACTCCTTCCATCAGAAACAACCCCACACTGCTGTATTCCGCAGCAATTCTGGACTGCATCGGCGTATCCATCAACCGTTACGTATTCACTGTCCAGACCATCGCTCTTCCGGTTATGCCTTTTGATAACTGGGAGATCTATGTACCGAACTGGGCAGAATGGGCCACCACCCTGATGATCTGCGCATACGGTGCTCTGGTACTCAGCCTCTGCTACCGCTACCTGCCTATGTTCCCTCAGGAACTGAAGCTGAACAAGAAGTAGTCTACGGCTGATTACACAAGTTAAGTCAAAAGGCCCCGCTCGCGAGAGTGGGGCCTTTTCTTGTTTAAATTTTGGTGAAAGTGAGAGGTTCAGCGTGTTGTGTGATGATTCCAATTGCTGATTGAATCACCAAGGTGATAGAAGTCCTCTAAATTATTCCTGCAAAATGAATGAATGTGTCTCCAGTCTAAATTAGTGAAGTCGTGAACAGCAACAGAGCGAATCTTGACACTTGTAATCATAGTCGCAGTGATATTTAGAGAGATAATTTTATGCTTTTCAAGTTTTCTGAAGGAATCTTCAAGCGATGACGGAATATCTGACTTAGAGCACAATATTTGTGTGGCAATGTTAGCTTCTCGCTGTACTGCTCGTTGCAAATTAAAGATAACGATATCTTGAATATCTTCGTTATGAAGCAGTTTAGAAACATCGGAGGGTGTCTTGAGACGAATACGGTTTAAAGATTGATGAAGGAGTGCTATTTTGTCTTCGATTAGTTGTTTGTTCATAATTTCATTTTATCTGCTTCCAGATGTATATTCAATCAAATTAAAAAAGCCTCCCCGCAAACGCAGGGAGGCTTTCTCTTTCGTGCTATCCAATATCAACCTAGTACGGCAGAAACCATTTCATGCCTTCCATCTTTGCAGGGATGGGCTTTTCGTTAACAGGAGGGTGCATTTTATCCCAGCATTCCATTTCCTGCTCAATCCATGAAGGACGGGAAAGGCGGATGGAGTTTCCTTTGGTGATAGAATCATCATCTCCGCTGAAATGTTGCAGGATGAGGCTTACATTGCCGTCAGCGTCGCCCAGCGACCACTTCCAGACCTTGAGGGTTCCGAAAGGATTGCCGCGCCAGTCATTAGGCTTGCCGAACCTTTTTTCAATCTTGCTGTAGAGCTTGTTGAAAAAACTCATACTGGGGTCTTTGTATTTGAGCTTCATGCGCAGGATGATGTCTTTGCGTTTGCAATTGCCGACTACGATGTAGCCGCCTTTGTAGCCTTCCATATCCTTCAAACCGATCCGCCTGATATATTCTTCCTGCCAGGGGGAGGTCTCAGAAGCTGTTTCCAGCAGGGAACGGACGGTGGAGTAGTTGTTGCCGATGGTAATGCCTGCAACGGATTCAGGGGCATTCTGAGCGGCAAGGGCACTGGAGGCAAAGAGCATGCATGCGGCCAAAGTCATAAAGATAATCTTTTTCATTTGATCTATCCTGTAAGCCGTAAAGGCTTTTCTAAATGAGAGTCAGTCCGATTCCGGCGGAACATCCGGAACAACCTGAATTGTAGTTACTTATAAATCTTTCTTCCCAGTTGCTGATCATGTCAACTGTGGCTTTCAAGAATTTTTTGCTGATTTCAGGATACTGCTCCTGAGCTTTTTTGAATTTTTCACTGGTCAGCCGGATGCATACGCAGTCGGAAGTTGCCTTCAGGGTGAACAACCGTTTGGAGTCACCGATGAGTGAAAGTGCACCTACAAAATCACCGTCCTTAAAGGACTGGATTTTGGTCGGTCCGTTATCCAGATAGGCTTCCATGGTTCCATGGATGATGAAGTAGGCGGACTGGTCCAGATCACCGTTGGCGAAAACTTCGTCACCCTCGGAGAATTTTTCGCGAACACAAAGGTAGGCGATCAGTTTCTGAGCTTCAAGGTCCAGTCCTGAAAAGTACGGGATTTCCCGCATTATTTCCAAATGCTCCTGATATTCACTTGTTTCTGCTGCCATGACTAATGTGCTCCGTGTACGAGTTCATAAAGCAGTCCCTTTTTAGCCATCAGCTCGTCATAGGGACCTACTTCCATTAATTTACCAGCCTTCATGACTGCCACTTTATCGTAGTTTTTAATGGTATCCAGCCTGTGGATAACCGAGATAAGCGTTGCTTTTCCTTTCCACTTGGTTTCCAGCAATCCCTGAATGCGGTTCTGCGACCTGTTGTCCAGTGCGGAGGTTGCCTCATCCATGATCATAATCGGTGGATTCTTGAGGAAGGTCCGGGCGATGGCCAGCTTCTGGCACTGTCCGCCGGAAAGCTTATCACCCTTGGTGCCAACCTGGAATTCCATACCCAGTTCGACCACTGTTTCAAGCAGGTCTTCCTCAATGAGCAGCTGAATCATGGACTGGTTGATGGTATCCTGCACCTTGGGATGGTCAGTCTTGGGTTTACCGAAAAGGATGTTGTCCAGAATTGTCTGGGAGGGGATGAATTCAGTCATCTGATAGAAGCTGAAAGTCTCCGGCCTTTCTTCGGTAACCTTGCTATTGAACATCTTGCGTCCGTCAAGGATGAGTCCCTGCAGCACTGCCGGAAGGGCAACAATCTTGTGCTTGCCGGGAACAAATCCAAGGGCGAGGTGCAGTAGCATCTCGCGGTCCTTGCCCTCAAGTTCCTGCAGCGGAATATCATCAATACGGGCAGTCAGCTGCTTGTAGTCTTCGAATTCCTCGGAAGGAATGGGGCTTTGTTCAAAGAAGACTTCGTCTGGCGGGAGATTGCCCAGAATATCGACAGTCTGCTTGGCCAGTTCGCGTCCGAGGCTCAGCAGCGGTGTCTCAAGTTGTGCTTCTTTGAGGAAGGTCAGGAAGTATTCGTTGCTGACCAGCTTCCGCCCGGAGAAGCTTTCGTCATTGGCATGGCCGAAAGTAATGTTTCCGGCCACGCTGGAGTATTCCAGATATTCGCCGTCGCGGTAGAATTCCACATGTTCGGCAAGCTTGTCTCCGAAGTCGGCATGGAAGTTTTTGCGCACCCTGACCAGCCGTTCGGAAAGTTCGACCTTTTTATCAGGGTCGAGCAGGGTGTTCAGGCCGAAGCGGAGCACATCCACAAAGATTCCGGCCTGCTGTACGGCTTCAATCATGTTGTCGCGACTGGGCATTTTTTTCTCGGCATCGGGATCGCCTTCAAGAACAGCCGTGCAGGAGTAGAGCAGGTTGTCCTTGATGGTTCCTGAAAAGATAAACGGTGACTGGGCCACTATTCCCATGTTGTGGACCATATCGGCCTTGGTCAGTTCCCCGACCTCGTAACCGTCTATTTTTACCGAGCCGCCCGTGTATTTATATAATTGGGAAATGCATTGGGCCAGCGTACTTTTACCGCTGCCCGAGAATCCCACAAGAGCCATTTGCTCGCCGGGTTTAAGCTGCATGTTGATTTGTTTGAGCAGCCTGATGTTGCCGGAAACAGTGAAACCGAGGTTCTGGACTTCGATATCTCCTTTCAGTTTCACAGGAGCACGGTCTTTCGGTTCAAGCTCGAATTCGGGCTTGGTGTCGAAATATTCCATGACCCTTTTGTAGCGGACTCCGGCATCATTGTGGACCTGATAAAAGTCCATAAGCTCTTTCCACGGATCGTAAATTTTTTCATAAGCGGAAAGGAAGGCGACCAGCGCACCAAGGTCGAAGCGTCCCTGAATGGCAAGGTAACCGCCGACAATAAAGAGCAGGAACGGTCCCAGATTCTGGAAAAAGTTGTTCAGGACCTTGATGCCCTGCTTATAGAGAATCCAGGTGATTCTGATCTTAAACAGTTTGTCCACAAAAGCACCGTACTTGCGGTTCTCGATGCGGTAAGAACCGTTACCGTGGATTTCGTGGATACCGGAAATTGTTTCGTTGATATGGCTGGAGAGGTATCTGGTGGTATCAACCCTTTTCTTGTTTGCTTTGTTTGATCTTTTCTGGAGCTTGGGAACCAGATAAATCACAAAGGGGTAGAGGGCGATGGAGATACCGGCCATGATCGGGTTCAGATAGAACATATACCCTGCAAAAGCGATGAGCGTGAGCAGGTTGGTCACCGGAACGGCCACGGACTGACCTACATATTCACCTGCCGGAGCCAGCTCGGTCACCAGCGAGGAGACCACCATGCCCGGATTGGCTTTTCGGAAATAACCCAGCGGCAGGGTCAGGATGTGAGCGTAGAGTTCCTTACGCATCTTTGCCAGTGCTTCCTGACCGATATAAGTCTGCAGGACTGTAATCAGGTATTTAAGCAGGCTGGCGGAGACTACCGATGCAATGTAGAATCCACAATACATGAAAAGCAGGTCAACCTTGCGCATACTGATGGCCTGGTTGATGATTTTCTTCTGCATTTCCAGCGGAATCAGTCTGACTGCTACTGTGAAAAAGATGACAACAAGCAATATGAGCTGCAACTTCATATTACTGTTTTTCACCCAGTAGGTTAGCGGACGCTTGGTGATCATTAAGTACTCCTGTTGGTCTATATATCTAACAAAAATTTATTACCTTTTTGTTGACGCAGCGACAAGGGTTTTCTAACTTATGTGTGGTAATCGTATTTTCTGTCCATAATGAGAAAATTGAGGATAAGGCTTTGGTAAATAATATGGAGTCGCAGTTAGACAGCGGCGTCACATCTTCCTTCTCGCTGAAATCAGATATTGCTGAGCTCCGGGTTCTCGCTGAAAATATTGAGAAATTCGGACATGATAACGGTATCTCAGATAAGACTGTATTCGAGCTCAATCTTGTTCTGGATGAGTTGTTTACTAATCTTGTAAGTTACGGTTGCCAGTCTGATAAACACAATTTTGAAATCATCATGAATCTTGCTGACGGTCTCCTGACTCTGCTGATTGAGGATGACGGGCACAGGTTCAATCCTCTTGATGCCCCGGAGCCTGATATGGAGTGCGCTTGCGAGGAGCGTAAAATCGGAGGACTCGGAATCCATTTTATGCGCAAGATAATGGACAGCATTGAATATGCTTGGGAAGACGGCAAAAACAAATTGAAGTTGACCAAAAATATTCAATAATCATATGATGCAATATAGATAACCAGTCCGCTGGGCGGATTTTTATATTAACGGTGAATGATGCAAACCGCATTTCTGGCGGTAAAAATGGGAAAAACGGAGGAAAAGATGGGTCTTGAAGTTGGTGAAATCAAAAATGACGGAGTTATTACCTTTCAATTAAAAGGACGTCTTGATTCCAATACATCCAATGATTTTGAAGAAAGACTTCTGAATTCTATTCAGGGCGGGGAAAGCAAGATTATTCTGGATTTCGAAAATCTTGAATATATTTCCAGTGCCGGGCTTCGTGTGCTGCTCAAAGCCGCAAGGGAGCTTAAGGGCGGAGACGGGAAACTCGTGCTTTGTGCTCTTAAAGATTACATTCGGGAAGTTTTTGATCTGTCCGGTTTTGTCTCTTTTCTGCCTATCTACAATACTAAGGATGAGTGTCTGGCCGCTTTCTAGACATTTCAGGATAATCAGGCCATAATATGCCTTTATATATGAACTGCTTCCTGTGCGCTATCCTGCGGACAGGAAGTTTGTTTTTTGAAACTGTGTTTGTTTATTGCTATAATAGCCGGAGTGCTTTTCATATACAGCGGAGGAAAAAATGAGCGGAATATTTACATCACTCGCAGTGATGCTGTCCCCCAGAGGGCTTGAAGCTGTCGGGCACGGTGCCGGGCTGGGCGGAGCTGTTTTTATGGGATTGCTGGTTCTGGCCGCGCTTGTGTCTGTCTGCACCGCGCGTAGCATTGATAAACTTAATTCCGGGGAACTGCGGGCAACCCCTGTGGACCGTGTGGCCTTCGGATTTCTTGATGCAGCTCGTTTTTTTACCCTGACCGTTCTGGCTGTTTCCTGGCTGGGGATTGCAGGGTACGGACTCAACGAAATTTTTCTCAGTTCATTTCCCAATCTCGCGGCGTCCTTCACCATACTTGCTGTCGCCGTCTGGGCCTGTTTTCTGAATGATAAGTATGCCGGGGACCTTTTCGGGGGCAGTCTGACTCTGGCTTTTCTTTCTTTTGTATATGTAGCGGTTATGGTTAATCAGCCTGTTGCCGGGGGAATGGGCTATCCGACGTCATTGCCGGAATTTTTCACTCCGCTGTTTCCTGCCGGGCTGCTGGAAGCCGGTCCCGTGGGCTGGATGCAGCTGGTCTTTCTGGCTGTGCTGGTTTTCATCGGCTTTGATCTGCCGCTGGTTTTTGAAAATAAGAGTTCACGGGCCTATCCTGCTATTTTTCTGATTCTGGTTGCCTTTGCCCTTTTCAGCTGGGCGGCCCTGCTGGTTGAAACTCCCGAAGGTCTGCTCGGAACCACCGTTCCCCATCTCAAAGTCGCCGGCCATGTACTTGAGGGCAAAGGGCGTCTGCTTATGGGCGGAACAATTATTCTGGCAACCTTTGCAGCTATTTTCGGTCTATTCCAGCTTTTCGGGCAGCGGGTGCGCGGGGTTGTTGCTGAAAATTATTCCCGTTATGCCGCCGGGGGGGCCGCTGTTTTTATCGGTGGCGTGATCGCTGTCATGCTTGCCAAAGGCTGGGCCGGAAAAGATGAACTTGAATCCCTGATTTCCGCAGGACTCTGTTTCTGGTTCGGTTCCTACGCACTTATCGATCTGTTGGGCATCATCGCCATGCGCAAGGCCGGACGCTTTTACCTGCCCCGTCTGCTTACTCTGGCTCTGCATGCAATCGCTGCGGCAGTCTGCTGTCTGCATATTGAATTTACCAATTACTTCCTTTACGCTGTGGGCTGCATGGCCGTGGCCGGTATTGCCCTTGGTTTCAGTATGAAGGAGTATTGCAACTATCCTCCCTTGGAAGAAGCCGAAGAAGCTGAAGCCGAGCCTGTCTTTGACCCTGAGACCGGGGAAATTATCGAGAAGGAACAGAGTGATCCTGTGCAGGACGATCCTGAAGACGAAGATTTGAACATCGTCAGTTATAAATAATCCGGCTATTGCCGTTTTTTACTTGTCCTACCATTTTGATCTGATATTATGAAAGCGAGCCTCAGGGTTCGCTTTCTTTTTGTTTATCAAAATACCGGGAGGTAATAATGGGTAACCGTTTGATATTACTTGCCGTTGCTGTTGTTGCTGCGGCGAGTTTCATGGTCTTTCCTGTCTGCGCAAATGCGGCAGATGTTCTCCGGGTTTCTGCGGATTATCTGGAACGCAAGCTCGGGTCGGAAGGGGTTGTGGTGGTAGATTCCCGTTCCGGTTCCGACTGGCGGGGCAGCCAATTGAAGATCAAGGGCGCCATACGCGGCAAGCCGGGTAAGGAAAAGGAATGGTCTGCCGACCTGCCCAAGGATGCGGAGATCATCATCTACTGTGCCTGACCCAGCGAATACACAAGCTCCCGTGTGGGGCGAAAGTTGAAGAAGCTGGGTTTCAGCAATGTGAACGCGCTTCTGGGGGGCTGGCACCAGTGGCACAGGTTCGATTATCCCGTTGAATCAAAGTGAAAAGTGAAAGGGGGATTGCTCAGGCAATCCCCCTTTTTTATTCAGGCTTATCCATTTCGATTTTGTTCAGAAACCTGTGCTTGCGCAGTGCTGCCGACCTGAAACATTTGCTGACCAGCTTTCGCTTTTCTTTGAGTGCTTCTCGCCTGGCCGCAATCTGGGCCGCTTCGTCGCCTTTAGGTTTGTACTTGGTCTTGACTCCCCGGAAGGCGACTTTGATTTTCTTGCCTTGGAATTTCTGGTCAAGCTCATCCACGATATCTGATTCCGTGGGGAATTTATCCTCAAAGTGGCTGACCCAGAAAAGTATCTCAAAATCAAGGCCTAAGGTGCCGAACCTTTTGAAAAGGATATTGGGGGCAGGATCTTTGAGTACCTTGGGATGCTTTTTAACCACTTTCATCATGATTTTCTTGGCTTTCTTGACCTTTGAACCGGGGACAAGGGTTAGGGGAATGGTCGCCCTGATGCGGGTGTCCTGATAGTTGAGGTTGACAATTTCCCCTTTCAGGAAGCTGGAGTTGGGGATGATGACCATGCTGTTATCCAACGCCTTGATGGTGGTGTTGCGGATGGAGACATCAGCCACAGTGCCGATAATCTTCTTGTGTTGCAGGGTGTCGCCTTTTTTTATGGAACCGCCGAAGAGGATGATCAGTCCGCTGACAAAGTTGCTGACAATATCCTTCATGCCGAAACCGATACCGATGGAGAGGCCGCTGGCGATCCATGTCAGAGCGGACATGGGAATGCCCAGCAGGAAGAATGAGGTCAGCAGGAAGACCACCCAGACGATGTACGATCCGATGGTGGAAAGGGTGTGGGCCAGTGCCGATTCAATGCGCTGCCCGTTAATGGAAGCATTGCTGACAAATGACTTGAGCCAAAACAGGGCCAGTCGTGCGGCAAAAAAGAGGATCAGGATATAAGAGATGTTTTTTACCGATATATCCACCCCGGCAATATTCATGTCCAGATGCCGGAATACAAAGTGGGCAAAGGGAATGCCGCCCATATAGGCTGTAGCCCAGCCGATAAACAGGAAGATTATGATTGAAATGGAAAGCGGGTAGAAGAGCTGGACCATCTGGTTATGGTGCCGGGCCTGCCGGTATGCCTGTTCCATTTTTACCTGCTGCTCAGCATCAGGTTCTTCTTCCGGGGGCAGATATTCCGGCTGCGGCAGGTCGGTGATCATAATGGTTTTCAGAGCAGTGCATATTTTCATGGTCACCAGAAAGAGAAACCAGATCTGGGTCAGGATCATGGCCTGAGTACCGAAACCGACCAGTGTGAGCAGTGCTCCGCTGCCGAGTATTACTTTGTTTGCCTGTGATGTGGCCTGCGTGATCGGAAGTACGTATCTTCTGCGGTTAAAGTGCAGGGCGGCCAGTCCGCTCAGGCTGAGTACAAACCAGATTACGGATAGGCATTCCGCCGGAAGGGTCAGCATGTGCATTATATCCCCGGCGGTCATCAGGCTCCAGAGGATGAACATGGGCGTGTAAATCAACGGGGCGGGCTGAACTTTTTCCCGCGCCCAGAGGAAATTGCGGGTGCATATGATTGCCCCGAGGGTGATGATCTCGGTCCAGACCAGCCCGGTAACCTGATTGGCGGTAAACAGGGTGAAGAAGCGGGCAAAGAGGATTGCTGCGCCAAGTGAGATCAGGAACAAACCTTTATTATAAAATGAAAGCTGATGCTTGCTGAACATGGGGCGGCGCAGCATTTTTTTCACCAGATAGCGCAGGGTCAGCCAGAGAAAGACAGTTATGCCGGACATGATGAGCAGGAAATTTCCCCATTCAACCCAGACAATGAGCGGGTGATAAAATTTGGTATAACTTTCCTGCCATTCAGCAAATGAATATGAAATATCTTTCCAGGCCTGTGGAAAAAACAGAATCAGGTGCGGCTGGAAGTAAAACCGTTTCAGGGTGGATGCATAGAATTTTTCAGTGACCTTGGTTGCCTCTGTTATGTACTCCATCAGCCGGTCTGACTTTTCAAGCTCTGCATCAAGATTTCTTTTCACCGCAGAGGCATCGTCGCGGACTCTTTCGTATTCAGTTTTGGTTTCAATGAGTTTTTGTTTGAGCAGAGGGTCTGTGATTTTTGTTTTGAAATGAATTTCATTGATTACGTCAAAACCGGCTTTTATTTTTTTCAGTCTGTTTTTTTCAATAAGCAGATCGGCTTTTGCCAGCCGCACATATGAGCCCAGATCATGCAGCTGCATGAGAACCGTGCGGTAGGACCACGGAGTTTGTTTGGCCATTCCACGCAGCATCTTCAGCTGATCCATACGGACTTGCGCTTTATGCAGCCGCTGTTCATATCTGGCTGTCATGGAGGGGCTGTTCTTGTTGATCTCCGTGACAATCTGTTCCTGGTGCTGAATATCCGCTTCAAGGGTATTGACCATGTTAAGTAGTGTTTCAGTGGCCGTTTCTGCCTGTGATTCCGGGGTAGTGGAAAAACTGAACAGCAAAATAAAGAGGATGAGGGTCAGTCCTTTGTGTGCGCATCGTGGCATGGTTGTCTCCAAGGCTTGACAAGCCT
Organism: Desulfovibrio sp. JC010; assembly: GCF_010470675.1. Lineage (NCBI taxonomy): Bacteria > Pseudomonadati > Thermodesulfobacteriota > Desulfovibrionia > Desulfovibrionales > Desulfovibrionaceae > Desulfovibrio > Desulfovibrio sp. JC010. Next base: position 88,191 of record NZ_VOIQ01000001.1, on the reverse strand, counting down.
GCTGTTTTTCCGGTTAATTGTCTTCAACCGCAGACTGCTTTTCAGTCCGTTTCTTCACAGTCCTGCCTGTGACCTTTTATTTCTTGAAAATTCTGCCCGCACCTTACTTCGGTGCAGTCGTCATTTCTTTTTAATCATTGTATAAATTTGTTTGTACTAAATGTGCCGGACAAATTAAACTCTTTTTACATCCGAATATCATCGGGGTTATTATGCCATCCAATATTTACCTGATAGGTCCCAGAGCCTGTGGCAAGACCAGCGTGGGAAAGCTGCTTGCCCGTAAGCTGCGGCTTGATTTTTTCGACAGCGACGAAGTTTTGGTCCGGAAAGCCGGCTGCGAAATTGCAGAGTTTGTTGAAAAGAACGGCTGGGATTCCTTCCGTGATCTGGAAGCGCAAGTGCTTCGTGAATTGTCGGAAAAAGACGGTGCGGTTATTTCCTGCGGCGGCGGCATCGTGCTCCGCGAGGAAAACAGACTAGTGCTGGGCAGCAGTTTTACTGTCTATATCAAGACGGATGTGCAGACCCTCGCCAATCGTCTGCAGCTTGATCCAAACCACGATCAGCGTCCGTCGCTTACCGGAAAGTCCATTGTGGATGAGATCCGGGAAGTGCTGGAAGCGCGGGAAGAACTTTATTCCGGGTGCGCAAGTCTGGTTGCGGACGGAGCAGGAACCATTGAAGAAATATGCCACACAATTCTAGAAAGTTACCAAGGCAGCAAAGGAGATAAATAATATGAGCGGCAATACATTCGGCCAGATTTTCAAATTGACCACTTACGGTGAATCCCACGGTCCCGGACTTGGCGGGGTTATTGACGGCTGCCCGGCGGGCATCGAACTCAGCGAGGAAATTATCCAGCTGGAGCTGGACCGCCGCAAGCCCGGACAGGGCATCGCCTCCACCGCCCGTAAAGAGGCCGACCGGGTCAAAATTCTTTCCGGGGTCTTTGAAGGGCGCACCACCGGGACTTCCATCGGATTTCATATTGAAAATACCGACCAGCGTTCCCGTGACTATTCCAAAATCATGAATGTTTATCGGCCCGGCCATGCCGACTGCACCTTTGACGCTAAGTACGGTTTTCGTGATTACCGTGGCGGCGGGCGTTCATCCGGCCGTGAGACAGTATCGCGCGTAGCCGGAGGGGCGGTGGCACAGGAGTTCTTGCGCCAGCAGGAAATTTCCTGTCAGGCATACACTGTGCGTATCGGCGGCATAGATGCTGAAGTTAAAGATCCGGCAAAAGCTTATGAAACCCCGTTTTTTGCTGCCGATCCTGAGGTCATTCCCCGCTGGGAAGAGCGGGTCAAGGAAGTCCGTTCACAGGGGGATACCCTCGGCGGAGTGGTAGAAGTGTGCATCAAAAACGTACCGGCCGGACTGGGCGAGCCTGTTTTTGATAAGATCGATGCCCGTCTGGCTTACGCGCTCATGTCAGTAGGGGCTGTGAAGGGCGTTGAAATCGGTTCCGGGTTTGAGGCTGCAGACATGCTGGGCAGTGATAATAATGATTTTATGGATGGGAATGGTTTTCACAGCAACAATGCGGGCGGCATACTGGGCGGAATTTCCAGCGGGCAGGATATTATTGTGCGTGCATACGTAAAACCCATCCCGTCCATCAGCAAGCCGCAGCAGACCGTTGACCGTGACGGCAAGCCTACAGAAATCAAGATCGGCGGCAGACATGATATCTGTGCCATTCCGCGTATTGTTCCGGTGCTCAAATCCATGGCCATGCTCACCGTGGCGGATTTTATTTTATTACAAAGGCGTATGGGCTGAAAATAGAAATGGCCGACACCTAAGTGTCGGCCATTTTTTATTGTTGAGTTTTGTTTAGTTGTTTTAATATGTTGCGTGTTTGAACGTCCCTGCTTAATATGTAAGTGCCGATTCTGTTTCCCTGACGAAAGTCGCAGACACTAGGCAATATCTCCATGAGTCTCTCGTGGGTGTATGAGTCTTCCACATGTTTTTCAAAGGGATTTCCTCCCCACTCGTCCTGCGGCATGTGTACTATCGGTATTGAGACAAAGATTACCTTTGTTATTCGCAGAAGTTCCAACAAAATCTCACGCATCTCATCTTCACTTATGTGTTCCAGAACATCACCGGCTATTATGCAGTCCGGATGTTTGATTTTGGAATAATCAAGGTAGCGCAAGTCGGCCACAATAATCTGGTCATATTTCTGTTCCAGATTGTATTCTTTTATGTATGGACCCCATATTTCTACGCCGGTCCAGTACACATCGGGGGCATGCTCCCGCAAAAGGTCAGAGTACGTTCCGCAGCCGGGACCTATATCCAGAACGGAATTGATTGTTTTCATCTGGGCAAGAGTGTAAAATCTCTTAAAAATCCAGTCTTTTCCTTCTGTTTCGCTTAGGGGCATGCTTCCCTCTGGCTATGTTTTGATTATGTGCAGTGTTTAATTAATTCTGCCACGCATAAACAGGTATTAATCTTGATTATTAACCTGTGCAGGTCTTACAGATTTTTAAATTTGTGAAATCTCCGGCATAATACTGGCGGATCAGGGAAATAAAATGATCCGAGTTCCAGATTTCCTTCAGGGTATTCTTGTAGAGGTTGCCGAGAACCACGGTCCTGCGCCAGTCGTGACAACAGATGATCACATCCCCGTTGAAGAGTACATAAGCCTGCTTGAGGAAGAGATCACAGTTGCGTTTGACCTTGGGCTTGTGAGTTCTGAGTTCACTGATGTCGTCTCCTGCGCGGTTGTCGACATTGTGGATTTTGAAAGTGACATCACGTTTGGCCCAATGCTTTTTAGCGTATTCCAGCTCATCGTGAACGATGGTGGTATCAAGGGTGGTGATGGACAGTTTGGGGCGTTTAGCACCTTTTTTGTCCCGGATATCGAGAAATCTGTCGATGTTATCGAGAATGTTGAATTTCTTGATGCCCATGGACTCCGTATAGGTCTCGGCAGAGTAGCCCTGTACGGAAACCCATAGGTGTCGCAGGCCGGAATCGATGAGTCTTTCACTCATATCTTCGGTGAGCAGCGCGCCGTTGGTATTGATCTTGGTCTTGGTAAAGGGCTTTTTATTTTTCTCTATGTAAGCAATGCGTTCAGGCAGCTTTTTATCCATGAGCGGTTCATTCATTAAGTATGGGCTGACCCGGCCGATGAAATGCCGGCTGGTCTCATCGATGATTTTTTTGAAAAGATCATCTTCCATATGGCCCTGAGGCTGTGTATTATGTGTGTGTTTCCAGCCGCAGAATAAACACATGGCATTACAGTAGCTTGTAGTCTGAATTTGGATGGCGCGCGGAAATGAGGGACGGGGACGCTTTTTGTCCTTGATCCAGGTCATCAATTGATTAAATTTACCTTCGTTTTCCGCAGGCATATAATATTCACCCATGTGATTTTACTCCTTGTAAAATTTATAGCGGGTAATTTAAGTGTCAATATTCGGGAGGCCGAACTTATAATGAGTTGACGAGCAGTGTCAACGTGTATGGAGAATCAGGAGATGAGTGTTCTTGTTGAACTTACAATTTTTCCTACAGACAAAGGCGAAAGCGTCAGCCCTTATGTGGCACGGGTTGTGAAAATTATTCGCGAATGCGGGCTGCCCTGCCAGCTCGGTCCCATGGGTACCTGCATTGAAGGGGAGTGGAATGAGGTCATGGCTGTGGTAACAAAATGTTATCAGGCCCTTGAAACTGATTGCGAGCGCATTTATATGTTGATGAAAGCCGACTGCCGCAAAGGTGCGGTGGACAGGCTGCACGGTAAGGTGAAATCCGTGGAATCCAAACTCTAGCCGGGGTCGGTTAGGAGAATTTAATGAAAATTTTAAAGCCCGTTGTTTGTGCAGGATTGCTGTTTCTGCTTTTTGCTGTGTCCGGCTGTGCCCATCTGGGAGTGTCGCATCTCAAGCGTCAGTCATGGAAGCTGGAGACTCCGCGGACCATGCAGATGGAGTTCATGACTTTTGATTATGAAATTGTGCCGCGCAAGGACAGTTTCGGGTTGCGGGGCATGGCCTACGTGAAAAAGAACAGCGTGCCCATGTGGGCCGGCTGGATCGGGGAACTCTGGATTCAGGGTTATCTGTCCGATATGGACGGCGAGGTATTAGCGCAGGGCTTGCAGGTCTTTTCCCCGGAAAAGCTTGAGGAAGGCAAGGGCATTCCCTTTGATTTCGAACTGAGGCCGGAGCAGCTTGATTCCGGGCCGCTTTATATTTCATTCGGATATCGCATGGCCCTCTACAAAAGCCGTGAGGATAACAACGGCCCGCCGTTTATGGCTATTGAGCGTGCTGTAAGTCATTAATTTGATGCGCTTGGCATTTTTAATGATAGGATTTCGCCTCCGGCGGCCAAAGAAACTTTTTGGAAAAAGTTTCTCTGGACTCTTCAAAAACTTTTATTATGCTTCGCAGCTTTGAGTTCTAAATGACTGAAGTTTTTTAGAGTGCTAATAGTTCCAGATCGCCCCATGCTCCGATTTTTGAATCGTACTGTACGAAAACACCATCAAGCCCGTGTTCTGAAAGAGCGCGGGCTTTTTCTATGACCAGTGGAACATCGGCAGGGGATTTGAGCAGGTTGGCGAGTGAGGTGGCTGCGGCGTCCGCAAATCGTGCGTCTTGAGCGCGGACAGTGACCAGATCACCGCTGCCGAGACTTAAGGAATGTCCGATAGTCCCTGAGGAGGAACAGATGGAAAGAGGAAAGTCTTCTGCTTCCACAGCCAGTCCGATTCTGGTCCCTGAATCAGGCTCGGAAAGCAACCCGATTTTTCGTTGGCGAGTGGAGTGCATGTAAATATCGCCGCCGTTCTCAACAATGACATTAGAAGAAAACTGCAGCAGCTTTTCCGCTACATACTGGGCCACAGCTCCGGCAACGGCAGCCATAGGACCGACTCCGCAGGCGAGTGCACCGTCGGCCATGGCCTTGATTACCGGATGAACATTCTCAGGCACGGCAACAGGGACAAGGCTGGTGGCGAAATCAGGATTAAGTACAAAATGAGCTTGCAGAATCCCCCTGATTTCGTGAATTGCATCAAGGGCCTGCTTACTTAAATCCTGCTCCGCAACAATAAATAAATCAGTCTGCTCAACAATAACCTGAAATGATGTTTCGTTTTCAGATGAGGCAATGCTGTCGCGATAGCCACGGGTATGATCTGTGTGAATTTTCTTGCTCAAGGTAGGATCTCGAAATTTTGCAAAATATTTAAAGAGAAAGCGGCGAAGCAAATTAAAAGGTTTTGGGAAGGGGGAGTCCAGAGGGGGAAACCCTTTTGCAAAAGGGTTTCCCCCTCTGGACGCCGAAGGCAACTAATTAGAATCCCAGATCTTCATTAATAAATACTACGTGGATACGGCCTTTGGGCGAGGACTTTTCAGTAATAGCCCAGACATTACAAATCCGGTCCTTGGAATTACAGTCCTGACACTTACCGGTAACTGCGCAGGGAGTCTTGCGCTTGAGGCGCATGGCATTGACCGGGGCGGCGTATTCTTTCACGCGGCTGACAGCGGCGTCGAGGTCGGGACAAAGCTTGTTGCGACCCACGAGTACGATGACGTTGCGGGGACCGAAAGCCATGGCGGCCACACGGTTTCCGGTGCCGTCGAGGTTGACCAGCTCGCCTTCTTCGGTGAAAGCGTTGGCGCTGGTGATGAACAGGTCGGTCAGCAGGGCCTGACGGCGGCGTTCGATTTTTTCAGCCATGGGCGGCTGGGTGTCGTAGGTGTCGATTACCTTTACCTTCTGAAGTTTTTTGACCTGATCGTAGATGCCGGAATCAACCACGGTCATGGAACCGCCGAAGCTGATGGATTTGGGTTTCAGCTTGGGGATGATTTTATCCAGAACGAGTGAAGCCGCTGCTTTCTGGCTTTTGACTACGGAAGTCTCGTAGCCGTTATCTTCGAAGACTTCTTTTATTTCACCAAGTTTGATGTCCCAGAATGTTTGTACGGGTTTCATTGGTTTCTCCTTGAAATTATTTCAGCCCATGGGAGTGGAGCTGTTAAAATGTTGCCGCTTGAAAATGTGTGAAAAAAGCGGTGAAAAAAAAATGCGTACGTGATAAGTCTAGACTACTGAATAGCGATTCTCGTCAGCATTATGTATGAATTAACTTTGACAGTATGGCCGCATCGGGTTATGCGGACTTGTTTTCGTTTTGCAGCAGCATAGATTATTCAGAGTGAGATTAAAAGCACTTAGCTGCACGGTCACATTGAAAACATTTCTTGACGATACCAGAAGTTAGGGATATATGTTCCCGTTCCTCGTAGCCGGAATTTTGTTGCCCGGCTTTATAACGTTATTAATTTTTGGAGAAATAGAAAATGAAAAGAACTTACCAGCCCAGTAAATGCAGAAGAAAAAGAACCCACGGTTTTCTCGTTCGCTCCCGCAGCAAAAACGGTCGTGCAGTTATCGCAAGACGTCGTGCAAAGGGTCGCAAAAGATTAGCCGTTTAAGTTGGACAAAGGAGCATAAGCTCCTCAGAAAGCCTGAATTTGATCTCTGCTATGAGCAGGGAAAAAAGCTCTTCACAAGGAGTTTTATACTCTTTGTGCTGTGTCATGGTAGCGGCCCCGGCGGGGTCCGTTTGGGCCTTACCGTGAGCAGAAAGAAAGGGCCTGCGGTAGTCAGAAACCGGATTAAAAGGATTCTGCGCAGTTTCTTCAGGCTCAATCAGGAAAATTTTCAGGTGCGTGCGGACATTATCATTGTGCCCAAGCGCGCGCTGGACGGCAGGACCATAACCTATGCCCTTGCCGAAAAAGAACTTCTCCCGATGATCGGAAAGATTAACAAGCTTTTTGCAGAGGGGGAGTAGTGAGAAATCAGGGAATGCGGACTCTGTTTCTTTATCCGATACGCTTTTATCAGAAGTTTATATCCCCGTTGTTTCCGGGGTGTTGCCGCTTTCATCCAACCTGCTCGCAATACGCCATAGAGGCTATATCCCTTCATGGAGTACTGAAAGGAGGGATGTATGCTTTGTGGCGTCTGATGCGTTGTAATCCGCTATGCAAGGGCGGATATGATCCCGTTCCCGCCCATAAAAAAGTACCACCGCGCAGTCCCGGCTTGATCTGAGGGACCAATTTTTAGTGAGAAAAAAAAGACATGGAAAATAAACGCGTTATTTTGGCTGTAGCCCTTTCGTTTGCAGTTCTTCTCGGCTGGCAGTTCCTTTTCCCTCCCCAGCCGCAGCAGCCCGCGCCTGCCCAGCAGGAGCAAACCGCTCAACCAAATCAGGCCGTTGATTCCATTGTCGCCGGGCCTGAGTCAAACCAGCTGCCTGATCCCGCTTCCACAAGTGCCATTGTTTCCGCCAAAGGAACAAAACTCACTGTGGACACCCCCCTCTATTCCGCTGTGATCAACTCACAGGGCGGACTTCTTGAAAGCTTCGAGCTGAAAAAATTCAAGGCAACCATTGATGCCGATTCCTCCAATGTGGACATGGTCGGTGCCAATGCCCTGAACAAAGCTCCCATGGGACTGATCGTCAACGGCATCCCCACCTGGGTAAACGGTGTCTGGGGTTATGAGGGCGGAAACCTCAGTCTCGAGGGCGACAAGCTCGGCACACTTATTTTCCGTGGCGATGTAGAAGGCTTCAGAGTTGAGCGTCGTCTCACTTTCCATGCCGACAACTACCTCATCGATGAAGATGTGAGGGTTATCAACAAATCCAATCCCAGCGGCATGGGACGCGTCGCATTTACCACCGCCACCAAAAGCCTGACCGCGGAAGACGATCGCTACAACCCCACCAGAATCGCATGGTACAATGCTGAAGGTCTGGTCGAGGAAAATGACCGCGAGGAACTTACCGAAACCGGCGTGAGCGAATCCGGCCAGATCGAATGGGCGGCCATTGATTCCAACTACTTTATCCTTGCCCTTGTTCCCGGTGCCGATTCCGTGACCATGAAGGGTAAACTGCAGGATAATATTTTCCGCATCGCAGCAGAGCAGAATGTTTCCTTGGACAAGGACATTGAGCGCAAGCTGGCCTGTTCCTACTATTTCGGTCCTATGGATGCACAGCTCATGGCTAAAGTTCCCGGCGAACTTTCCAAAGCTGTTGACTTCGGCTGGTTTGATATCATCGCCAAGCCCCTTGTTGTGGCTCTTGAATGGTTCCACCAGTATACCCACAACTACGGTATCGCGATCATCCTGCTGACCATCGTAATCAAGATTATTTTCTGGCCCCTGTCCCACAAGAGCTACAAGTCCATGGAGCAGATGAAACGTCTGCAGCCCATGATGGCCAAGCTGCGTGAGAAGCATGGCGACGACAGGGAAGCCCTTAACAAAGAGATGATGCAGCTCTACAAGACATACAATGTCAACCCGGCCGGCGGTTGCCTGCCTATGGTGCTGCAGATTCCTGTATTTTTCGGACTGTACAAGGCGTTGATGGGAACAGTAGCCCTCAGGCATGCTGATTTTGTCCACTACCTGCCTTTTACTGATATTGTCTGGCTGGCCGACCTTTCGGCAAAAGACCCGCTTTACATCACTCCTATCGTGATGGGTGCGACTATGTTCCTGCAGCAGAAGATGACTCCTTCCGCAGGCGACCCGACCCAGCAGAAAATCATGATGTTTCTGCCCCTCGTGTTTACTTTCATGTTCCTCAACTTCCCCTCCGGGCTGGTTGTATACTGGATGGTGAACAACGTACTTTCAATTGCACAGCAGTGGATGATGATGCGCAAAGTAAAGAATTAGCGCGTAAAAGCTGATCGTATTTAATGGAGTGAAGAACAATCAGGAGATAGAATGAGCGAATTCATGGAATTCCAGGGGAAGAATTTGGACGAGGCGATCAATACCGCCTGTGATCATTTTGGTCTGAATCGCGACAAACTTGAAATTGAGATTATCAGCGGAGGTTCCACCGGGGTTTTCGGTCTGGTGGGCAAGAAAAACGCTAAAGTCAAAGCACGTCCCAGAGGCGGTGATAGAAGCGCGGACAACCGTTCTGCAAACGATGATTCCAGAAGAGGAAGAGGTCGTCAGCAGAGAAGGGAATCTGAACAGAGAGCACCCAGAGGTGACCGTCGCCGCGAAGAGCAGGTTCCGGCTGCTAAAGAAGAAAATGCTCCCGCGCCGCGCACTGAGCCTGAAGTTCCCGCAGTCAAGCCTGATGCTGACTTAGCGGTGAAGGAAGAAGGCGAAGTTGCTGTTAAACCTGATAGCGAAGTGGCTGTAAGAGAAGATGCTCCGGCTCCGGCTGTTGCTGAAAGCTCCGATGCTCCGCAGGACGAAGTCAGGGAAGAGCGCGCTGAAGAACAGCGTGAACGCCGCGAACCGCGCAGCATTATGGAAGGTGATCCTGAAGAGATTGCCGCCGCTGTGCGTGAAGCCCTTGAAATGATGATTGAACCCATCATTCAGGATAAGCCCAACCTTGAAGTTGAAGTGGGTGAAGACCGCGTCAACGTTCTGGTTAACGATGAAGAAAACTCCGGCCTGATTATCGGTCGCGAGGGACAGACTTTGTCTTCTCTGCAATATCTCTGCAACCGTATGGTCTCCAAGAAATTGCAGACCTCCGTGCGTGTGCAGATTGACACCGGCGACTACCGTGAGCGTCAGGACGAAAAACTGCGTCAGCTGGCCTGGCATCTTGCCGATAAAGCCATGCATACCGGACGTGTTCAGTCCACCAAGCCTCTCAGTTCTTACCACCGCAGGGTTGTGCACATGGCCCTGCAGGAAGACAAGCACGTCAATACCCGCAGCAAGGGTGAAGGCCCCATGAAGCGGGTGCTGATCCTGCCCCGTCGCAGTCGCAGCGGAGGTCCCGGTAGACGCAACGATAATTACAGCCGCGGAAATGACCGTTACGATTCCCGCTCCAATGACCGCAGCAGAGGCCGCCGCAACGATCGTAATGATCGCAACGACAACTTCCGTGGTCGTCGCAACGAGCGTACTGAGCGTAATGATCGTAATGAACGCACCGAGCGTAATGACAATTATCGCGGTCGTCGTAATGACCGCAATGACAATTACAATCGCGGTCGCCGCAATGACCGTAACGACAATTATAATAACAGAAGTCGTGACGAGAACTTCGGCAACCGCGAAGAATTCAACCGTCCGGCTCCTTTTGATGATAATTACGGCAACCGTTACCAGCGAGACGACAACTTCGGTAACCGTCAGTCCCGCTACAATAACAATCGCCGTAATGACCGCAATAATGACCGCAATAAAGACGGTAACAGCACTAACTATAACAGCGAGCGCTACAACCGTTATTAATTGTTCACGCGCGGTGAATAATGATTTTGAAAACCCCGTGGACTCAGGTCTGCGGGGTTTATCCTTTCAGGGAGAATTCATATGTCCATAACTTCTACCGGAACCATTGCCGCAATCGCCACTCCTCCGGGTGACGGCGGGGTAGGGATTATCCGCATCAGCGGAGGAAAGGCCCTGTCCATAGCCAATGATATTTTTCGTCCGGCCAAAGATTCTTTTTTCGGATTCAAGCCTTACACCATGCATTACGGTACTATCCATGACTCCGAATCTGTAGAGATTGATGACGTGCTGGCTGTATTCATGCCCGGTCCCAATTCCTACACCGGAGAAGATACCGTGGAGCTGAACTGCCATGGCGGGCGGGCTATTCTCTCTGCCGTTCTCGGTGAAGTGCTTTCCAGAGGCGCACGACTGGCTAACGCTGGCGAATTCACCTTGCGGGCTTTCCTCAACGGACGTATGGACCTCACTCAGGCCGAGGCTGTCGCTGAAATGATCCACGCCCCCTCACGTGGTGCAGCCCAGCTGGCCAAGGTTAAGCTTTCCGGTGTGCTCGGCGAACGGATTAGCGGACTTCGCGCCCGTCTTGAGGAGCTTCGGGCCCAGCTTTGCGTGGCTGTTGATTTTCCCGAAGACGAGCTTGAATGTCTGCCTCTTGAGCAGATGCAGTCAGAAGTAGGGGATGCAGCGAAAAATATCGCTGAAATCCTTTCCGGCGTGGAGCGCACCAAAGCATGGCGTGAGGGCGGGTTGGCCGTTCTTTCCGGCAAGGTCAATGCCGGGAAATCCAGCCTGCTTAACGCCCTGCTCGGACGCAACCGGGCCATTGTCACCGATATTCCCGGCACCACCCGTGATTTTATTGAGGAAACCCTGAATCTTGACGGTTTGCAGGTTCGCGTGGTCGATACTGCCGGTTTGCGCGAAACCTCCGATGCCGTGGAGCAGGCCGGTCTGGACATGGGCCGCGATCTGGCTGCCCAAGCAGATTTGGTGCTACTCATCATTGACGGTTCCAAGCCTTTTGCCCTAGCTGATCTTGACCCGCAATTTGCTGATATGTCTGCCAAGTGTCTGGCAGTAATCAACAAGTCCGATCTTGATCAGGCTGCTCCGGCCCCTGCAGAAATCATGCGTGATGCCGGGTATGAGGTTGTTGAAATTTCGGCCAAAAAGGGCCAAGGTATTGAGCGTTTGGCCGCACTGATCCGTGAGCATATTCTCAAAGGAGCAGGCGAACCAGATCCCGACGAGCTGGTGCCCAACTCGCGTCAGGCTGCCACCCTCAAGAAGGCTCATGCGGAGCTTGAGGAGCTTATGGGTGACATTGAAATGCAGGTTCCTTACGATCTGCTCGGCGTGCGTCTTGAATCGGCCTGCAGTGCCCTTTCCGAAATAACCGGGGAGATCACTCCGCAGGAAGTTTTGAACTCAATTTTTGAAAATTTTTGCGTTGGAAAATAAAATGGAAGACAGTAAATTTGTTGATCTCAAAGGCGTTACCTGCGGCCTCGTGCCCATCATCGTGAACCATCTGGATACCACTTCCAATCCGGTTGTGGAATTTCAGGTACGGCTCAACATCCGTGAGGAAATCATCAGCGGATTCGGCTCAGGCGGGAACTGGGATATAGAAGTATTAGACGATCTCGGCTGCGACCGTCTGCGCTTCACCCGCCGTAAAGATTCTAATGAAGACCGCTTGAATATTGTAGAGTATTAGATAGATTAGCCTCCGGCGGCCCTACCGGGAGTCCCTCCGGGGGCCAAAGAACCCTTTTGCAAAAGGGTTCTCTGGACTCTCCCAAAACCTTTTATTGGTTTTGGACTGAGCTAGTGCGGCAATATTGTCCTTAAGATAGTAAAACTCTTGGGACATAAAGTCTGTGTTCTGGGATTGTTATGAAGTCTTTCTAAATCTTCCATTGTATCCATGTCTTGATGCTCCGGAAGAATGGCTGGCTGAATCTCTAATTTTTCCAGTCGGGAAATAGTTGTCCCAAAAACTCTCTTCGTGCTCCATTCCATATTTTTGAAGATGGAATCAGTTAAAGATTCTTTCTGAAAACCGACCAGGTAATAGCCCCCGTCATTTGCAGGTCCGATGCAGGCGGGGGATTTTTGTATGGATTGGCGGGCTTGAAGAATTAATTGCGGGTCGAGGTCTGGCAAATCGCTTCCGGTGAGGATGCAGGAATCAAAGTTAAGGTTGAAGGCGGATTGCAGGGCATTGAACATGCGTTGGCCGAGGTCGGCTCCCTGTTGAGATATGTAAGTTCTATCTCCAAGCCATTCCTGATATTTATCTAGAGGCTGAAATGGATCGTAAGCGATGACCGGGTAGAGCCCGGCTTGGTCAAGATTATCCAGCATATCTTCCACAAAGGCTGTGTATAGTTCGGCAGCTTTTTCATAGCCGATATCTTTTCCAAGACGGGTTTTGACTTTGCCCGGTTCCGGGAATTTAACGAAAACTATGAGTGCGCATTTCATTATTGCTTTTCCCGTCTGCGGTACATATTTTTAAGTGTGGCGTGCTTTACCCCGCAGAGGTGTAGCAAGCGCAGGAAAGTATTGCGAAGTCCGCAGCGCAAAGGACCTGTAGCCAGATAGCGGCGGGCGGAAGTGCTGATGGATTCTTTGAGGATGATGATTTCCAGCCGTCTTCTTTTGATGTTCTGGAAAAATTCAACATCTTCCATGAGCTGTATTTCAGGGAATCCGCCGAGTTCGTGAAATTTGGATTTGGAAATAAAAATGGCCTGATCCCCGTAGGGGACGCGCTCAACGCGGCAACGCAGGTCGGCGAGAAAAGCGATAACTTTTATGGTCCGTGAGGGAGCGTCGAAGCTGAGTTTGAATGCACCGGCAGTGGCGCAAGGCGCGCTAAGTGCTTTGCGGACAAGGCTGCCCGCAGCGGGCGGCAGGGTGGTGTCGGCATGCAGAAAGAGCAGGATATCACCTGCGGCTTTTTGCGCGCCGCAATTCATCTGGACCGCACGTCCGGGAGGCGATGCAAGCAGCATCACCCCGTCATCGTCAACAGCGGACAGGGTGGACTCGTCAGCGGAACCGTCGACGATTATTATCTCAGAATTTTCCCCGCAACATTCCTGCACATTCGCGATGCAGGAGCGAATAGTCTCCGCCTCATCATACACCGGAATGATGACAGATATTTTCAAGCTTGATGACATGGATAGATAACTATCCTTTTCCTCAAGCCCGATAAAGGGAATTTTTTTAAGTTACCAGCGGCGAAGCCAAATAAAAGGTTTTGGGAGTGTCCAGAGAACCCTTTTGCAAAAGGGTTCTTTGGCCCCCGGAGGGACCCGCGGTAGCACCGCCGGAGGCATTCTTTATCCAACGCGGCCGAGCTGGTCTTCTTCCATGCGTGACTGGCAGGACACGCAGAAGCGGGTGGTCGGGTTGGCTTTGATGCGGGCGATGGCGATTTCTTTACCGCAATCTTCGCAGATACCGAAATCCCAGTGATCGACACGTCCGAGAGTTTCTTCAAGTGCTGTGATCAGTTCAGCTTCACGCACGTGCAGCGCAAGGTTGATTTTTTGTTCGCTGATGCGGGACGCGTATTCGTTATCGTCTGCGCAGCTTTCAACGGCAGTGTCACGGGCCTGAGTGCGTTGGATGAGTTCAGCAAGCTTTTCTTCAAGATGTTTTCTGATGCTGGTCCTCTGAGAAGAATTCATAATAAACCTCCGACTTCAGTTGTGGAATTGATTATTAAATCCTTTGACTGTGAGGCTTATACGTCTCCCGGTCCCGGAAAAAATCGCATTCCTGTTACGGAGGAGAGACAATTTTATAACGCTATAAAAAGTCTAAAAATATCGGAGATTTTCCGTACTGAAATTAATCAATTTTACTGGTCCGCCCGAAAAGTTCTGTCATTTCACCTAATCGCTCACGGATGAGCGGGGTCAACTGGCCGGGGGTAAGCTTCCAGCCCCAGTTGCCGTCAGCTTCTCCGGGAATGTTCATGCGTGCGCTTCCGTCGAGGCTGAGCAGATCCTGCGCTTGAATGACGCACAGGCAACCTACGCTGGACATGAGCAGCCGGATCAACTCCCATGAAATCTTGGCATCGTCGATCCAGTTGTAACCTAGATAGGCAAGCAGATTCTTGCGGCTGATTTCGTCCGCGTCGTCAAGGAACCAGCCCCGGTTGGTGTTGTTGTCGTGGGTTCCGGTGTAGACTACGGAATTTCGTTTATGATTGTGCAGGGCATCGCCGCAATAGCCGATGTCATCGCCGAAGGAAAATTGCAGGATGTTCATACCCGGCAGCTGGAAACGGTCTTTGAGCCAGATGACGTCCGGGGTGATGTGACCAAGGTCTTCAGCAATTACCCGCAGGCATCCAATTTCGTCAGTGAGCTTTTCAAATAGCTGGTGGCCGGGCGCGGGTACCCAGTAGCCTTCGATGGCTGTTTCAGCATCGGCGGGAACTTCCCAGTAGGCCGAAAAACCTCGAAAATGGTCGAGTCGCACCCAGTGGTAAAGGCCGAGATTGTGCTTCATACGGCTGATCCACCAGCCGAAGCCGTCGCTTTGGAGCACTTCCCAATTGTAGACCGGGTTGCCCCAGAGCTGGCCGTCCTCACTGAAGTAGTCCGGCGGAACTCCGGCCACGCAATATGCTTCGCCTTGCTCGTCCAGCTTGAAAATTCTCCGGTTGGCCCAGACATCGGCACTATCGTGAGTCACGTAAATGGGCACATCTCCGATAAGTTCCACCCCGATTTCATCAAGATGATCCTTGAGCTGCCCCCACTGGCGGAAGAAGGTCCACTGGCAGAATTTTACGTAAAGGATTTCGCGGTAAAGCTTTTCACCCCAGTGGCGCAAGCCGTCTTCGGTACGGTTGCGGATATCATCCGGCCAGTTGAGCCAGCTTTCACCTTTGAAGTGTTTTTTCAGGGCGGTGAACAGGGCGAAATCATTTACCCAGTGCATGTTGTCCCAGATGAACTGGTTGAATACCACGTCATCAAGCAGGGTGTTGGCTACTTTTGAAAAGGCTTTACGCAGCAGCTCTTCCTTGACCTGTCCGGCCGTGTCGAAATCAGCTTTGTCTGATTCCGGTTGGGTGTGGCGGAGAATGTCCTCGTATTCGAGGAGTCCGTGTTCCACCATCAGCTCCGGGCTGATCAGCAGCGGATTGGCCGCAAAAGCTGAAAAGCCGGAATATGGGGAATTGCAGAGATCCGGGGCTGTGGGGGTGATAGGCAGCACCTGCCAGAACCGCTGCCCGGCTTCGGCCAGAAAGTCCGCGAAATCATAGGCAGCCGGGCCGAGGTCGCCGACGCCGAACCGGGAAGGCAGGGAAGTGAAATGCAATAATACGCCGCTGGAACGTTTCATGGGGAGATCTCCTGTTTACTCTGCAAAATATGCTGAAATCATTTACTGACTTTAACATTATCATAAAGCAGGGCAAGAGGGGAGATGTCCGGCAGCGATGTTTTTACCTGATTGAAATATCTTCGGCCCGGACCATCAGCTCGGAATACAGGAAAAGGGCAAAGGATTTTCCGGCAATGCTGATCGATCCGTCCTGCGGCAGGATTCCCGGCAGGGCGGCTGCGGTTCCGGCGTAAGGACTGCCCGCGCTGTATATTTCCGTGGTCCAGACTCCGTCCGGCAGGTGGCGGGCTACGCTGCATTCCGCTTCTTTGGTGCCGAAATTGAAGACAACGGCGGCGTATTTGCGGTCACCGGAAGTGGGGTTCCTGAAGATGAGGATAACACCCGGAGCTATTTCCTGTACCTGACATCTGCTGCGGCAGGGCTCGTGGATTGTGGGATGCTCTTTGCGTACCTTGAGCAGCTTGCGGTACAGGGCCAGCATGGCTTTCCCCTGTCCGTCTTCAATGTTCATCCAGTTCAGTCTGCATTCATCCATGGCGGATTTATTTTCATAGCCATCGAAAAAATTGAACGGTGCGGTCTCGCCATATTCCTCGCCCATGAAAATCATAGGCACGTATGGTGAGAGCAGGGTGGCTCCGGCACTGAGTTTTGCGGCTTCGAATCCGGCTTTTTCGATGATGCGGCACTTGGATTTTTGCCCGTCGTTTTCATCATGCCCCTGTGAATAAACCACGAATTTGCAGCCGCGCAGTTCAGCTTGACTGCGTCCCTGAAGCCTGAGGTAGTGGTCGGAGACTTCGCCGCGATATGCAAAGCCGTATTGCATGGCCGAAACCATGCGGTCCGGGTCGGAGTAGTCTTTGAAATGGCCTTCGCTGTTCCCGGTTATGCGGTTTTGCAAGGCACAATAGAAGTCATCGTTGTAGAGGGCATCGAGACCGTAGCCTCCTTGTTCCGGGGCCATTACCGGACGCAGGGCATTGCGTTTGTCGCCGGTGATAAGCACGCAGGTACGGTTGTTTGCCACGGCAAACGATTTGATGCGGGACGAGAGTTCTTCCAGAAAATGGACCGGAGTCTGATCAAAAATCATGTCGGCATCCTTGATGCGCAATCCGTCCACCCGGTAGTCATGCAGCCATGAAAGGGCGCACTGGATATAAAATTCGCGGACTCCGTAACTGTACTTTTCGTCAAAGTTCAGGGCGCGGCCTTTGGGGGCGTTGTATTTGTCGCTGAAAAAAGGAGCGTAGGCCGGAGCAAGACGGTCTACCGGGATCAGGTTGCCGAAGGAAACATCCAGAATTACCGCGATACCATTGCGATGGCACTCTCTGACCAGTTTTTTCAGTTCATCTGGTTTACCGTAGCTGCTGTGCACAGCGTAGGGGTAAACAGTATCGTAGCCCCAGCCGTGTGCAGTTGAAAACTGGGCCACGGGCATGAGTTGCAGGGTGTTTATTCCCAGTTCTTTCAGGTGGGCCAGCCGTGAGGTCAGTCCTGTGAAATTCTGTTCAGGGCTGAAGGTGGCGACATGTGCTTCATAAATAATCATTTCGCTCATGGGCAGGCCGGCAAAATTGTCCCGTTCCCAGTCAAAAAAATGATGGCTTATGATCGTTGACGCTTCACCCATCCCTGCGGGCTGCCATTGTGATGCCGGGTCCGGCATTTCCGGCCCTCCGTCGAGAGCAAAGGAATAAAGGTCTCCGGGATGGATTTTTTCAAGGGTGGTTTCATGAAAACCGTATTTGTACGGAGTCAGTTTTTCCACCCTATCCTGCTGACTTTGTATTTTTATTTTAACCTCTTGGGCGTGAGGGGCAAAGATTCTAAAAGAGCAATTACCATCTTCCTGAAGCCGTGCACCGAAATAATTTTTATGCATAGTAGCGCCCGTGTTAAAAATAAATTTGTTTTTGAGCTAGTAATAATGTATACTGATACCAACAGTCGGCTCGTCTTTTGCATGTGATTGAGTACTTGCATCTCGTAACAGCATCAGGAGGCAGACCATGAATAACCGTGAACACCGTGAACACCGTGAAGCGTCTGAGGAGCGGGTTAAGATCGCCCAGGTCATGGCCGGTGAAAGCGCAATTCTCCACGAACTGGATTTTCAGGATGTGGCAATTTCCACCAATGCCGTACGAACCCTGAAAAAAGCTGCCGTTGCAGTGATGCAAAGATTCATGCCCGGCAGCCGCCCCGAAAAGTTGACCAATTCACAAGCTATAGCCTTCTTTATAGATCGTGTGTTTTGGGATCAGGATACCAAGGGGTTGATTCTTTGTGCCGACGTGGCGGAACGCAGTTTCTGTATCCCAATCCCAAGGGATCATTGGCATATGAAAGCCGATCTTGGAACTATTCAATAGTTCCTTTCTGAACGTTTGACAAGTATTAAATAAAAGCAGGCAGAATTTGTCTGCTTTTTTATTTTTAAACAAGTATAGGATTGTCTATTCGGGTTTAAGGCTGGAAAGTTTAAAAATGTAAAACACATGTCACTGCAGGGTAACACATGCGGGCGGCTGCTTCGGTATTGTTGATAATTAAAAAAATCAATAGCAGGGAGCTGCCGATGGTTCGCGAAACATGTTCTGAACTGTTCAGTTTAAAATCTCCATTTGAGGATCCTTTCAGGGAAACTTTGTTCTCTCTGGTGGAAAAACCCTTGTCACATCTTTTATGCCTGCCGCGGTTGAATACATTGTACAGCCGGGTGCATGATGAAGAACATTGGGTTGAAAAGGATCATGAGGATTTTGTGAGCAAAGTGCTCAACTTACTGGGTGTGAGTGTTGAGCTGGATAGCCGGGAGTTGAAACGTATACCCAAAAGCGGTCCTTCTGTGGTGGTGGCCAACCATCCTTTCGGTGTTGTGGAAGGGTTGATTCTGATGCAGCTGCTGAAAGCGGTGCGACCTGATGTCAAAATCATGGCAAATTTCATGCTCGGCCTGATCCCGGAAATGAAGGAACACCTTATCGCAGTGGACCCCTTCGGACGCAAGGATTCCCATCTCGGAAATATTTCCGGCCTTAAAGAGGCAGTGAAGTGGGTCAAGGGAGGCGGCATGCTGGCGGTTTTTCCCGCCGGGGAAGTTGCCAGCCTGAATATCAAGGGTGCTAAAGTTGAAGATCCGGTCTGGAGTCCTACTGTGGGCGGGATTATCAAGCGCACCGGTGCCAGTGCCACCCCGGTGTTTTTCCATGGTCGGAACAGCTTGCTGTTTCAGGCTGCGGGCATGGTTCATCCCAGCCTGCGCACAGTGCTGCTGCCTCGCGAGAACCTGAAGAAGAAATCAGGTCCGGTGGAATTCGCAGTAGGTAACACTGTCAGCGGAGAACGCATGGACGCTTTTGACAATAAACGCGAGCTGATGGAGTATTTGCGTTTTCGTACCTACAGCCTGCGGTCCCGTTTCAAGAAGAAAAAAATTGCCCTGCCCGCGTTCAAGAAAAAAGAAAAGCCCATCAGTGACCAGACCGCACAGCGCAGGATTATTACCGAATTGACCATGCTCGGACCGGAGTCCGTATTGGTGGAGAATAACGAATTTGCCGTGCATGAAGTGCATGCCGCGAGCTGTCCGTTCGTGCTCCATGAAATCGGACGGCTGCGTGAAAAAACTTTTCGGCAGGTGGGCGAAGGCACCGGGCAGGCCGTGGATGTGGACCGTTTTGACAATACCTTCATCCATCTGGTGCTCTGGCACAAAGAAACTAAAGAGATTGCCGGGGCCTACCGTATTGCCCGTGCGGACGAGCAGATTGAGCGGTTCGGGTTGAACGGGGTCTACAGTCATTCTTTCTTCCGCTTTAAGCCGGAGTTTTTTGAAAAGGTTAGCCCAGCCCTTGAGTTGGGCAGGTCTTTTATCCGTCCCGGCTTTCAGAAGAACTTCTATTCTCTGATGATGCTCTGGAAAGGGATCGCTGCTTATCTGGCGCGCAACCCGCAGTACCGTTACCTGTTCGGCTGTGTGAGCATTTCCAATGACTACAAGAAAATATCCCGCGAATTCATTGCTGATTCACTCATGAAGTATAATGGCCGCGCTGATCTTGCGGAGCTTATTTCCCCGGCCCGGCCCTTGAAATTCAAGAAGCTGAAACGCTGGGAAAAGTACATGCCCGGCATCGCATCCTGCGATCCTAGTGATCTTGAAAAAGTAGTGCAGGATATTGAAGGCGGCCCCGGAATTCCAGTGCTGCTGCGTCATTACCTGAAGATAGGCGGCAGGCTGGCCGGGTTCAATGTTGATCCTGATTTCGGCAATGCCCTTGATGGTCTGATCGTAGTCGATCTGCTGGAGACTTCCGAGCGCAGTTTGTTCAAGTTCATGGGTAAGGAACAGGGACGTAAGTATTTAGATTTTCACAGGGCGAAGCATAACTAAAACGTCTTTGAAAGAGAGGGGATGGGGTCTGGGGAAGGGGAGAGAAAATCTTCGGGCGTTAGCAAAGTTTTCTCTCCCCTTCCCCAGCCGCCGGAGGCATTTATACTAATTCTTCCAACGCACTACAAAAATTATCAATATCTTCTTCAGTAGTAGACCATGAGGTCATCCAGCGCACTTCTCCGGTCTGTTCATCCCAGACGTAGAAGGGGAATCTTTCCTGTAGTTTTTCCACGGCATGTTCGGGGATGATGGCGAAAACGCCGTTGGCTTCCACCGGGCGGGTGATTTTTACGCCTTTGATGGCTGCGGCTTTGTCGGCCAGCTTGCGGGCCAGTGCGTTGGAGTGCTCGGCATTGCGTTTCCATAGCTCGTCAGTGAGCAGGGCTTTGAACTGCGCGCCCACGTATCGCATCTTGGAGATAAGCTGCATGTTCTGCTTGCGCAGGTATTCGAAATTTTCGCCCGCTTCAGGGTTGATGAAAACCGCTGCTTCCGCGCACATGCAGCCGTTTTTGGTACCGCCGAAAGAGAGTACGTCTACTCCGCAATCCACGGTCATTTCTTTGAAAGTAATCCCCAAAGCAGCTGCAGCGTTGGCAATTCTGGCTCCATCCATGTGTACGTAAAGTCCTTTGCTGTGCGCGAAATCGCAGATGGCTTTGATTTCGCCTACGGAGTAAAGGGTGCCCAGTTCGGTGTTCTGGGTGATGGAGATAACTGCGGGCTGAGCACGGTGTACGTCCGGCTCGGCAGGAACCAGCGGTTTGATGGTCTCCACGGTGATCTTGCCGTTTACGGTTTCTGCCAGCATGAGCTTGATGCCCATACTTTCCGGTGAACCGCACTCATCCACATTGATGTGCGCGTCGTGAGAACAGATAACGCTGTTCCAGCTTTTGCAGAGATGGCGCAGGATCAGGGTGTTGGTGGCGGTCCCGGTGGTCAGGAAGAAAATTTTGGCCTGCTGCCCGAAAATATCTTTGAAAAGTTTTTCCGCTTCTGCGGAAACAGGATCTGCGCCGTAAGAAGACATGTGGTCTTCGTTGGCTTCTACAATGGCTTGCATGATTTCGGGATGCACCCCGGAATAGTTGTCGCTGGCAAATGATCGCATGGGAAATATCCTTGTAATATTATTGACGGCATTTTCATATTACGAATGCTGTCTTCTTAGTGGGTGGTTTGGCGAAAAGTGCTTTTCAACTGGCATTCCGCAGGTGGGAATTAATGTCAGGACGTGATATGTCAAGGTTTACATGGCGTTAAATATCTTGTCGCAAAAAGATAGTGCAATTCATTCTCAATTGGGATATCAGCTTGGGTGCCGAATAAGATTAAACTCGGTAAAGGTTGCAAGTTATATGAATCAGGAAAAAGTCATAAGTTTTGCCGGGGTAAGCTTCGGTTACGGAAAGCATACAGTGCTCGATGACGTAAGCTTTGATATTCTCTCCGGAGATTATCTGGCCGTGATCGGGCCTAACGGCGGGGGCAAAACCACTCTGCTCAAGTTGCTGCTGGGGCTTATTGAACCGCAGCAGGGCAATATTGAAATACTTGGGCTGGAGCCGGGCAGACATGGTGGAAGCATCGGCTATATGCCTCAATATACGACGGTTTCCACTAGTTTTCCCATTACAGTGCGCGATGCCGTTCTTATGGGCAAGGTTGCTTCAGGATTGAAAGGTGTTTTCGGACTCAATTTCGGTAACGGCTCCGGTGGTGATGTGGAGAAGGCACTTGATCGGGTAGGCATGCTTGAACATATCGACCGCCGTATTTCCGATCTTTCCGGCGGGCAGAAACAGCGGGTGTTCATTGCCCGGGCAATTGTGGATGAACCGCAACTGTTGCTTTTGGATGAACCTGCGGCCAGCGTGGATCAGGCCGGGAAGAGCGGGCTGTACTGCCTGCTTAAGGAGCTTAATGAAGAGATGACCATCATCATGGTCAGCCATGATATTTCCGTGCTTGGGCAGGGTGTGAAGTCAGTCGCCTGCGTAAATCGCAAGGTACACCTCCACGACCAGCCCAAGCTTACCCATGAATTGCTCAGCGAAGCGTACGGTGAAACAATCAAGGGAACCTGCCCCATTGAGCTGGTTACCCACGGCGAGGTGCCGCACCGGGTGCTGGAATTCCATCCTGAATCCGATGACAACGAAGGAGACTGGAATGCTTGAGATGCTGAGCTATGAATTCATGCAGAATGCCCTTATGGCCGGGGTGCTCGCTTCCATCATTTGCGGGGTTATCGGTGCGCTGGTGGTGGTCAACCGGGTGGTGCTGCTGGCCGGTGGGGTTGCTCACGCTTCGTACGGCGGGGTGGGGCTGGCCTTTTTTCTGGGCTTGCCCATGCTGCCGGTCACAGCCGGATTCGCAGTCTGCGCAGCCCTGCTCATGGCGTTGGTAACCATGAAGGTAAAAGAACGGGCTGATGCTTTTATCGGGGTCATGTGGGCTGCGGGCATGGCACTTGGAATTATCCTGCTGGACATAACTCCCGGCTATAATGTGGATCTGATGAGCTATCTTTTCGGGGGCATTCTTGCCACTCCCAAGTCCGACCTGCTGCTTATGGGAGGCATGGCAACACTCGTGCTGCTGGTGGTTTTCGCCTGCTACAAGGGATTCTGGGCCATGTCTTTTGACGAGGAATTTGCCCGTGCGCGGGGCGTTCCGGTGACCATGCTGTATTTCATCATGCTGGCTTTGATCGCGCTAAGTGTGGTCATGGTTATCCGGGTGGTGGGGCTGATTCTGGTCATTGCTCTTTTAACCATTCCGCCCCAGATAGCCGAGGGCCGGACATCATCACTATTTTCCATGATGGTCCTGTCTTCAATCCTGAGCATGGTCTTCTGCGTAAGCGGACTTTTGCTTTCCTATCAGCTGAATCTTTCATCCGGGGCCACCATCATTGGAGTGAGCGTGGCGGGGTTTGTTTTATCGGCGGTTGTGGGGAAGGTGAGGAGTTATATTTAGCGACCCGTTTATAATTTTCTTTAAAAATAAGACGGTTTGGTATACCTAAGATCAGCTTAATTGATTTGGATTATTTTAAATTTTAAACGCTGGTCGTGGTCTGCAATGCAATGGGATTATATTAAAGAGGATTTGAAGATCGAGGTTGATGCTGTCAATTATGATCTTGAGCACCTCAAAACATCTGTTGATACTGTTACTATCCCGGCTAAAGGACGCTACCCGGAAGTTAAGCTGACCTTGGTTTTGAAATACAGCTCGCATTGTGTGACCGAAGGTAAACAATGGCTTTTGCGCAAGGGAGTTACAGCGTGTTCTTCAATTATTGATGAAGGTGGGCAGGAAAGGTGTTTTTCAAAGGAAAGGTATAAATTATCGTTGTCGCTTCCGGTAATTATGAAGGATATTGTTGAAAAACAGTGCTACTTTGGAAAACATAGGAATTTTATTGTTGTAGAACAGCTGGATAACTTTGGGCAGATCCAAAAATATCACGTGTTTTTCAATATCAGGAAGAAAGGAAAGGGTAGAATCGAAATCTATGTGGAGAGTGCTTACGTGCCCGTCCACAGCATGAAGTTGCATAAGAAAGTAAAAGGTTTTGTTTTGCTGGGGAAAACTTATCGTGGTGAAAAAATTAAAGCCCCTAAATAGGGGCTTTAAAAAATCGCGGGTACTCTTGATTATCCAGCACGGCTCGGACCATTTGCATGGCGGCAAGTAGAAACCGCTCATTACTGAACAGCCCCGTTCAATCTACCTGTATACAATATAACCACGTATGTTGATTTTGACAACATTAATCTACATGGATTCGTGTGTCGTTGCCTTCAGCCTAAACCCGCCCGGCCCCATGCTCCACAGCCCAGAGAGCGAGGTTCAGGATATTCCAGACAAAATTCTTGTGCTTTTTACGGCCTGACACATGTTCATTAATGCGTCTGTTCAGCATGTTCATATCAAAGAACTGCTGCAGGAACGGGGTTGCCTGACTGACGGCATCAAGGGTGAAGTCTGCGGAATCGCCGCTGGTCCACTTGGCAACGGGCATGGAAAAGCCCTGCTTGCGGCGGTAGAGGATGTCCTTCGGCAGATAGCGTTCGGCCAGTTTCTTGAGCAGGTATTTTGATTCGCCGCCCTTGAGTTTCAGTTCCGGGGGCAGGGTTGCCATGTAGTCGAAAAGTTCATGATCCAGCAGCGGAGAGCGCACTTCAAGACTGTGGGCCATGGAGGCGATATCCACCTTGACCAGCAGGGCATCGGCCAAAAAGTGGACTGTGTCCATCCAGAGCAGCCGTTCAGCCGGGGTGCGGGCATGGGCGCAGGCCTGCCGGGAAAGTTCGTACATCCATTTTAAATTAAAATCTCCCAGTTGCTCGCGGATATCGGTGCGGTAAACATCATTTTTGTAGCGGGATACTTTGTACTCGTTGCGCAGGATGCGTTTGAATTCCGGGTGGAATTTGCAGATCATTTTGCGGCGCAATTTACCCAGTGCGGTTTTGCTGTTGAAGGCGGCGGCGATATTTTGCTCCGGCAATATTTTTTTGCCGATCAGCGGAGCAAGGGTGGAGGCTAGTTTTACGTGGGTGTATGCTGAATATCCGCAGGCCAGTTCATCGCCGCCGTCACCGCTTAAGGCCACGGTTACGTGTTTGCGGGTGGCCTCGCTGAGCAGCATGGTCGCCAGTGCCGCGTCATCGGAAAAAGGCTCGCCGTATTGGCGGACTACCGCCGGGAGCATGTTTTCAAACTGGGACGGGTCCAGATATTCCACATGGTGGTTCACGCCTAGATGTCTGGCCACCTTGGCTGCATGGCCGGATTCATCATATTTTTTCTCGTGGAATCCGATGGTGAAGGTATCAATGGATTTACTGCCGCACTCGGCCATGAGGGCCACGATGAGGCTGGAATCAACCCCGCCGGACAGCAGTGCACCCAGCGGGACGTCACTTTCCAGCCTGATCCGGGTCGCCTCCATAAGTTGTGTATGCAGGGAGTCCAAAGCTTCGTCTTCGGAACAGTCAATTTTCTGCGTGAAATCAAGGGACCAGTAACGTTGCATGCGTAAGCCGGACGCGTTTACTATGCCGTAGTGCGCAGCCGGAAGTTTGCGGATGGCGGAATAAATGGAAAAAGGTGCCGGGACGCATCCGGTGCTCATGAACAGGTCAACGGCCTGTACGTCTATGTCTTTGGAAATATCCGGGTGGGCGGCGAGTGCTCGTATTTCGGACGCGAAAATGAAGCCGTTACCGCTTTGCGCGTAGTAGAAAGGTTTTTTACCCAGTCGGTCCCTTGCGATGAGCAGTTGCTGCTTTTCCTCATCCCAGATGGCGAATGCGAACATGCCGCGCAGCATGGAGATGCATTTTTCGCCGTACTCGGCGTAAAGCTTGAGCAGTACTTCCGTATCTCCGGATGAAGTGAAGCTGTGTCCTTTGCTGGCCAGCTTTTCGCGCAGGGATTTGAAGTTGTATATCTCCCCGTTGAAAACAATGGTGTTGCCGCTGTCCGGGGCGATCATGGGCTGGTGGCCATGTTCGGAAAGGTCGAGGATGGAGAGCCGGGTGTGCCCCAGTTCGATGCTGTCTTGCGTGTGAATATGTTGAAAGTCCGGTCCCCGGTGGGTGAGGAGGTCGAGTATCGGTTTGATGCTTTTGGGCTGTCTTCCGGGCTGGAAATATCCTGCAATGCCGCACATGTTTTTTATACCGCCGGGTCGAAGGGTTGATGTTTCAGTCTGAAAGCTGGTTACACATAGTTTTTTGCCCGGTCAAGGAAGGGGCATGAGCGCAGAAAAAAGGCGGTCCCCGCATGGGAGACCGCCGTTATTTGTACTTGTCCGCAGCTTTTATGACTGCATGTTGCGGATCAGTTCCTTGATGTTTGCGGCAAGTTTGGCAACTTCGGAAATAGCCATGGCCGACTGGACAGTGGTTTCAGCGGCTTCGGCTGAGATCACGTTGATTTCATCCGTTGCGCGGCTGATCTGTTCACTGGATGCGGACTGTTCTTCCGCTGCTGCTGCGATACCTTCAATCTGGTCTGCGGAAGCTTCCACCATGCGTACGATTTCATCAAGGGCATCACCAGATCTGGATGCCAGATCAGTTGATTGTACAACGGATTCCACTGCGCTTTCAGTTACCCGGATGTTGGTTCTGGTGCTTTCCTGAATGGAAGTGATGGCTTCGCCCACTTCCTTGGTGGCATCCATGGTTTTTTCCGCCAGTTTGCGAACTTCATCGGCAACAACTGCGAATCCGCGTCCTGCTTCCCCGGCACGGGCCGCTTCAATGGCCGCATTCAGGGCCAGCAGGTTGGTCTGGTCCGCAATGTCGGTAATCACGTTCATGACTTTGCCGATGGAATCAGTACGCAGACCCAGTTCTTCCATGCTCTTTTTCAGCTCTTCGGAATTCTGTTCAAGAACCTTGATGGCACTGACAACCTGTCCTACAAGATCCTGCCCTTCAACAGCCTTATCTCTTGTGGAACGGGCATTTTCAGAAGCTTCGCCTGCATTGCGGGCCACTTCCATTACAGTGGAGTTCATCTGCTCCATGGCGGTGGCGGTTTCACTGGCCCGCTGCTGCTGCACTTCCGCACCCCGGCGCGATTCTTCCACCTGTGCGGAGAGTTCGTCCGCAGCAGATGAGAGCTGGTCGGAGATTTCGTCCGCATCCCTTGCTGTTTCTGCAATGGTGTCGCGCTGGGCGGTGATTGCCTGCTCGTTCTCTTTGATGGCAGTGATGTCGTTCATGACCATAAAGGCACCGAGCAGCTTTTTATCGAGGTCATGCAGCGGAGCCACGTCGATCATGGCGTAGAATTCTTTACCGCCGGCGGCAGTGCCGTTGATTTCAATTTCAGAGAAGCTGTTTTCTTCTTTAATGCAGCGGTTGATAATTTCCTGAGCAGTGCTGACATTGATCAGTTCACGGATATGCTTACCCATGTAAGAGTCAGGCTGACCGCTCAGTCCGAACTGGTCGAGCAACTGCTGATTGATAAAGGAGACCTTTTCGTCAAGGTCCACAACCACGCAGGGCAGGGTCAGTCCGCTCAGCAGGCCGCTGGAAAATCCCAGTTTGTTTTTAAGTTCAAAGACCATATGTTTTACGGAATCAATGGTTTTTCCGATTACGTCATCTGCCGGGTATTCCAGTTCTGAATCATAGTCCCCTTCCGAAACTTTTGCTGTGAAGTCGGAAAGGTTTTGAAGCGGTTTTGTTGTTGTCTTGATCATCAGCAGAAAGACTATAGCTGCTATGGAGAGCGCAACAACAGCAATGATAACGTTGGTGATGAAAATATCCCTGTCCACACCATGGGACATATCCGCTTTGTCCATCATAAAGGCGAAAGACCATTTCCACGGCTTAAAATAAGTGGTGTAGGCGACTTTTTCCACACCATTCAATTTGTATTCAATCTCACCGTTCTCTACTTTTTCGAATTCCTTCCAGAAAGGGGCGTCTTTCAGGTTTTTCCCGGTCATGGTCGGATGGAGCATGACATCGCCGGTTTTACTGAAAATGGTGGCATAACCTTTTTCACCCACATTTGAGGCCAGCACGGATTTTTTGAAAGCTTCAGTAATGATTTTACGGCCGACATAAATGACACTGACGATATTTCCGCGCAGGTCGGTGAGGGGTTTGTAGGCGGTGATATACCACGCGTTGACCACATAGGCCATGCCGTAGAATGTTTTACCGGACATGACAGCTTTGTATACCGGGCTGGAATCAGGGATGTAGGTTCCTGTGGCGCGGTTGCCGTCCAGCTTCTTTACGTTAGTGGATACCCGCAGCAGCTTGCCGGGCAGTACTTCGAAAATAGTGGCGGTTCCGCCGATTTCTTTTTTGAGGTCATCAACGATATCGAACTTGCCGTTGACTGCAATTCCGCCGAATTCAAGGCTGGGGATAGTTACAGATTCGCTTTGTTTGGTAATCTGGTTGGTAATGGTGGTTTCAATGGGGTGGCGTTTGTTGAGTTTCGGGAAACCGAGTGAAAATATTTTTTTATCCAAAATATCAATGTCGCCTTTTACCTTGTCCAGCAGAATTCCATTTTGCAGTTCCATGAGCGAGTGAACGCTGTCGGCAATGGATTTCATGGAAGTCTGCCCCAGTTCATGCAGCGACCCCTGTACTTTGTACAGGTTGATCCCGGTCATGAACACAATGGTGGACAAAACGATTAGGATTGCTCCAAGCATAAGTTTAGTTTGAAATGCCAGCTTCTGTAACATGGTCTCTCCTGATCCGAAGTTAAATGCTTCAGCCTGATCAAATTTTCGTCTTCCCTCTACGCTTGTGTGATCCGGCTTTTAAAATATAATTAAGAACTGCAGGCAGTTCTTCTGGGCATTAAGTTATTCGGCATGAATTCAGTGTGTACTTCCCCTTGAAAATTTTGCTAGAAGCCGGACCACCGCATCTTCCTTTTCATGTTCGATGCGGGACACCCTCGGTGCGGCTTTGGCATAGTACACAACAACACTATCCCCTTGTGAAATCCTCCTCCAGAATGAATTTTGTACAGTAGCAGTCCTTTCCCGGGGCAAACCGGAAGGGTCTATAAAGCGATACCGTATGGTTTGACTGTCGTTTGTTTCTTCTTTGAAATTATGTTCGCCTATTCGGCTGTTTTTTTCAATCACTATACCTATGACTTTATTTTCACCGAAGGCTCTTATCCTTTCCAGCCTTATTTCCCTGTAGGGAATAAAAAAAAGTCCGGCGATAGCCAACAGAGCCGCACTGAAGGCGATTTTGGTTTTTATGCCGGAAGCAGGTGTAGTTTTAGAATATAACATGTCTAAGTCTAGCATTTGCGGACGGGAGGGGCAAGTTGCCGGTCTCGGTTACAGCAAAACAAAAGCCCGGAATCTGAAAGATTCCGGGCTGGATTTACGCGTGGCGCGGGAATTTGAATAGCTGTTAATTTTTGGCCAGAGCCATTTTCAGGCCGAGACCTATAAAGACAACACCGGAAAGTGCTTCCAGTCTTTTTTTGAATTTACCGCCGGAGACCAGATGGCGGACTCTGCCCAGTGCGAGGGTCACAAAGCTGAACCAGATGATGCCCATGCTGAAATGAATGGTCATGAGCAGCAGGGACTGGCGCAGGATGGATTCCCCCGGGGTGATGAACTGCGGGAGCAGGGCAAGGTAGAAAACCGCTACCTTGGGGTTGAGCACATTGGTCAGGAATCCTTCGCGGATGGAGGCGGATATGCCTTTGCTGCACGGCTCGGAGGAAAACTCGGTTTCTTCCTGTTTGCGGCTGCTGCGCAGGGATTGGATGCCCAGATATATGATGTAAAGGGCTCCGGCCATTTTGACCATTTCAAAGGCGGCAGCCGAGTTCATCAGGATCATGGACAACCCCAGTGCGGATGCTAAAGCATGTATCAATAATCCCGCATTAATGCCCGCTACAGTGCACAGCCCGTCCGTAGTGGAGCGGGTCAGGGTGTTGTTGACCACCAGCATGGTATCCGAACCGGGAGTGATGGTCAGAATTGCCGCAACGGGTATAAAAGCCAAAGTCAGTGCATCCATGTCAAATCCCTAAATCATTCCGAATTTACTCAGTTCCGCCTGAATCTTCTGGGCGGTTATGGGCTTGGTTATGTATGAAAGAGCCTCGCACTGGAAAAAAGCGCGCGATGCTTTGGTACTGTCATCCAGCGCGGTGGTCATGATAGCCTTGGCTTTCATGTCTTCCGGGACTTGTTTTGCCTGTTCAATGGCCCTGATTTTTTCGAGGGCCTGAAGTCCGTCCATGCCGGGCAGGATTATGTCCATGAATATGAGATTGTACGGAGTCCCTTCAAGCCATTTGTGCTCGAATTTCTCCAATGCTTCCTCGCCGCAGACAGCGCAATCTATGCTGGCATCAAGTTTTTTGGTGATCTGCCTCAGGATTTCCCTCAGGTACATCCTGCTGGTGTTGCTGTCTTCGACTATGAGAATCTGCATGCTGGCGCCTTTGCTGGAGTTTCGCCTATTCCTCGTTCAAATAGGGTTCAAGTTCGTTGACTGCTTCAAAGAGGAAGTGGTCGATAAGGTGGCAGAAGAGGTGCCCCGCGGCAATATGCACTTCCTGAATAATGGCTGTGTCCTTACTGGGTACGCTGATGATGTGATCACAGATGGGCAGCATTTCGCCGGCACTTATTCCGGTCATCCCAAGGGTGACCATGCCCTTGCGTTTGGCTTCCTTAAGGGCGCTGATCACGTTGGGGCTGGTGCCGGAAGTACTGATTCCTACAAGTACATCACCGGGCTGACCCAGTGCCTGAACCTGCTTTTCAAATACCATTTCATATGAATAGTCATTACCGATTGCGGTGAGGATGGATGAATCCGTGGTCAGGGCTATGCCGGGCAGGGGCGGGCGTTCAAGTTTGAATCTGTTGACCAGTTCCGCTGCCAGATGCTGGCAGTCAGCCGCGCTGCCGCCGTTTCCGCAGAAAAGGATTTTGGAACCAAGGGCAAGGCGCACGGCCAATGCTCTTGAAACATCTACCACCAGCTGGGAATACTGTTCGAAAAAAGACTCGCGGACTTCCAGTCCGTCACGGGCATGATCAAGTACTTTTTGCAGTGCTGTCTGGGACATTTATTTTCCTTCTTTTTGCAATTCATTATAAGCAAGTGGAGAAACCCGTTTATAGGAAATCATTACGGGTGGCAACATGCTTGCCTTCTTGCTAAATTGCAGGATGACCACTATAACATGTTTTTTTTATTCTGCATTCAAAAAGATCGGAGTTTCTTCTTTGAGAAAATTAATATTTTTATTCATATTTTCAGTCATGATTTTGTCCGGTTGCGCGTCGAAAGAAATTACTTCAGGACCTTCTGAACTGGACGTGATGATCGGTCAGATGGTCATGGTCGGATTCAGGGGACTGGAGCTTAACAATAATAACCCGGTTGTTGCCGATATCCGTGAATCGCGTATCGGCGGGGTGATCTTGTTCAGTAAGGATTGTGCTCTGAACAGCACGGTGCGCAACATCGCCGGGCCTGGTCAGCTTGTAAAGCTGACTTCCGATCTTCAGAGCCATGCGGAAATCCCGCTTTTTGTTGCTGTGGATCAGGAAGGGGGCATCATTAAAAGGCTTACCGGGGAGATGGGATTTCCGGAAACACCTTCCGCAGCCGAACTGGGCAACAGCGGTGATCCGCAAGCGGCATACCGGGCCGGGCGGACCATCGGTCGAACCTTGAAATCCATGGGAATCAATATGGATTTCGCTCCGGCGGTAGACGTGAACCGCAATGCTGCCAATCCGGTCATTGCGGCGTTGCAGCGCAGTTTTTCGGATGATCCCCGTATTGTGGCTCTTTTCGCGGAGTCATTCATTGACGGTCTTCATGCCGAAGGGATTTTTTCCTGCCTTAAACATTTTCCCGGTCACGGAAGCTCCCAAGGTGATTCCCATCTCGGATTCACCGATGTTACCGACTCATGGCATGCAGACGAGCTGTATCCCTTCCGCAAAATCATCAGCGACAATAAAGCGGATATGGTCATGACCGCCCATATCTTCAATGAACGTCTGGACCGTAATTATCCGGCCACCCTTTCCCGGAAGACCATTAACGGATTGCTGCGCCGTAAAATAGGCTTTGACGGAATAATCGTCACCGACGACATGCAGATGCAGGGGGTCAGCGGGGAGTACGGATTCAAGGAAGGAATCTACCGGGCCGTGAAAGCCGGAGCCGATATTCTGCTTTTCGGCAACAACCTTACTTTTGAACCCGGTTTGGGTACCAAGGCGGCTTCCACCGTGAAGCAGCTTGTACGCGAGGGAAAAATCACCGAACGCCGTATCAGGCAGTCTTATGAGCGGATTATGCGAATGAAGGGGGAGAAATAATTTGTTTTTTAGGTTCCCTTTACCCGTGTCCGCTTAGCTGTTAACTGAAAAGCAAGGTTATATGACAAGTCTCTTTTGTAAACCGCGAATAAAATTTTAAAGAGGATTGCACAATCTCATGAAAATATTTTCGTCAAAACGGATTTTTTCGTCGGCCCTGATTCTTGCCGTTTTTCTTCTCTCTTCTCCTGTAATTTCAGAAGCGAGTGTTTTGGGTACAGGGATAAGAGAATGCAATGATGCTTGCAAAAAAAAGGAAGAAAGCGGTTATTGTATGTATTTGTGCAGTAAAGCGGCAGACACATATATCCGGTGTAGAAATCAAGGACTTAAAGGTACGGATCCTACTCCGGGTATCTACGCTGCGGCCAAGAAGAAATGTATTGATGAATTTGAGAAAGAAGTGAAAGAAATTATCAAGAAAGAGAAATTTTTGAAGTAGAAGTCAGCCTTATCTCGGTAAAGAAATGATCAAACAATTGAAACGGCGTGCCTGCATTTCAGGTGCGCCGTTTTTATTTGCCGACATTTGGTTCTAATTATGTCTGCATAGAATTAATGTGCTTGAATTTTATGCTCTTTATTTTCTTTTGGCTAAACTTGAGTGTTCGTGTATTGTGTCAATAACTCTTGGTGGTGCGAGTAGTTGACTGGTTGTGATGATACTTTTTTTAAGTATGTGGGAGTGTTCTAATTTATTGGAACAGGAGATTGTATGAAAAAGTTCACCTTGAATTCCGGTGCCGAGATACCGGCAGTGGGTCTGGGAACATGGAAAGCAGCACCCGGAGTTGTCGGCAAGTCTGTTAAAACCGCTCTTTCTCTGGGCTACAAGCACGTTGATTGCGCTGCCATTTACGGCAATGAAAAAGAAATCGGGGAAGCTTTTGCCCAGTGCTTCAGTGACGGCACTGCCAAGCGTGAGGATGTCTGGGTTACTTCCAAGCTCTGGAACTGCTGGCAGGCTCCTGAAGATGTGGAAACCGCGTTGCGCCAGACTTTGAGCGACCTGCAGCTGGATTATCTTGATCTCTATCTCGTGCACTGGCCGGTCCGCTTTATTCCCGGAGTGGGCATGCCTGCAAATGCAGGGGAATTGCTTCCCTACACCGATGAGGACATGAAGAAGACATGGCAGGCTCTTGAAAAAATGGTTGAGAAGGGGCTGGTCAAGAACATCGGGGTCTGCAACTTCAGCGTGAAGAAGCTTAAAAACCTGCTGGACGGCGCAACCATCAAGCCGACCATGAATCAGGTGGAGCTGCATCCCTTCATGCCTCAGGATGACCTTTTTGAATTTTGCAGCGCGAACGGAATACGCATGACAGCCTACGCCAGCCTCGGTTCTTCCGACCGTCCTCCGGAACTGAAGGAGAAAGACGAGCCTTCAGTGCTGGGTAATGAACTTCTGGGCGAGATCGCAAAGGAGAAAGGGTTCAGTACTGCGCAGGTGGCCCTCACATGGGCACTTGAACGTGGAATTGTCATTATCCCCAAGTCCACAAATAAAGGACGTCTTGCCGAAAACCTTGCTGTTAATTCTTTGAATCTGGATGAGGATGCAATGAAGCGTATTGCATCGCTTAAGAATAATTTCAGGCTGCTGACAGGAGTCTGGTGGACCGACAAAATGATGGAAGGTTCTCCGTATACGGTACAGGGAATCTGGGATAAATAACTTTTATATAGTGAATTGAAAATGCCTTTGGATACGATCCAAAGGCATTTTTTTTGGGCAAAAAGGTTGACATAGTCAACTAAGTTTATATATTCCTCCCTAGCGAGGAGCAAAACCGATGAATGACAAGTATAAAGCTTTGGACAGCGTTCTTGAGATTGCATGGCATTTCAGTTCTTGCGGTGTTGATGGTGATTGCTGTGAGGATTTGTCTTTTGCAGAGTTCAGAGCCTTGCAGGCCGCGGTGGTAAACAGGGATTGCTCGGTGCAGAAGATCGGTGAGTTTCTGGGCTTCACCAAGAGCGGTGCTACCCGGATTGTAAACAGGCTTGCAAAGCGCGGTCTTGTAAATAAAGAGCGCAGTGCGGCGGACGGCAGGGTTTGTTGTGTTGTCCCAACTGAAAAGGGGAGTTCCGTATACAATGATGCCAGTGTTTTTTCTGATTCTGAGCTGCAGAAGGCTCTTGCCCGCCTCGGGGAATCAGAAAAATATACCGTAATTAAAGGGCTTGGTATTCTGGTTCAGGCCATTAAACAAAAATAGGCACAGGTCTTTTTTTTATAAATTTAGTTGACGATGTCAACTAAATTGAATGCTTTCAAAAAATAAGGAGAAACAAATGGATAGCATCTTAGCTGAAATGGATTTCGAAACATTGGCTCATGGCGAGTTTACTGCATCTCCGGCTGCTTTGCAGACAATGATCGATAAAGAAAAGGTTTTGATCCTTGATGTGCGCACTGACGTGGAAGCCATGCATTGTGAATATCCTTTTGCAATCAGGATTCCCCTGCAGCATCTGCCGGACAGGGTAGGCGAGTTGCCGGAAGACAAAATGATCATAACCTTGGCGGCCTCTCCGTTTCAGGCGGCTGTCGGATTTCTTTTCCTGCGTCAGAGCGGATTTGAAGAGGTTAAAACTCTGGTTGCCGGAACAGAGCAACTTGCCTCTATTCTGAAGCCTGCGCCTTTGCTCATGAATCAGTTTCCGAAACTGGATGTAATGAGCAAGAGATAAATATGGAGGAAGGAGCATGAATTCACTGGATACGCCGTTACTCCGTTTTACTTCGGAGCAGGTTTACAAGCAGTCGAACTGCATCACACCGGAACATGCTGCCATGGGATTGTGGAAGAATTACGTGATATTGCTGGATGTAAGGACCGCTGAAGAAGTACGTGCGATGCACATGCCCTTCGCCGTTCATGTCCCCTTAAGCGAATTACCGCAAAGAGCGGTTGAGGTAGAAAATTCTTTTGTCGTGCCTTTCTCCGGTTCCGTATTTCGTACCGGGCTGGCCTGGTTGTGGCTGAAGGCTGTGGGCTATTCAAAGGTTCTGGCCCTTCCTTATTCAATCGAAAACATACTTGGCCATTTGAAACCCTGCGGCATCAACCAGTTGGGCAACGGCCATGGGAAATACCCCGCACTTGAGCATGGTGTCGGATTAATAAATAGAAATTTAATGGAGGATATTCATATGAGTGATCTTGGCAGTGTATTGAAAGAGATGAATTTCAGTTATCTGGGCAACGGAAAACATTGTGTAACCGGAAGTGAGTTCCATAAACTGCTTAAAGTGGACGATGTGCTTTTTCTTGATGTGCGCACAGATGAAGAACAGCTGTATTCCAAGTATCCGTGGGCGGAGCATATCCCTTTGCATGATCTTCCGTCCCGGGTCGGAGAGTTGCCTGAAGATAAGCTTATTGTACCTTTCTGTTCATCTGTTTTCAGGGCCTCCATTGCCTGGGGCTGGCTTAGGGCCAAAGGATTCAGCAGGGTGCGGACGCTTATTCTCAGCACTGAGGAGATTTCAACCCTGATTAAACCTACTCCCCTTATTATGAACAGGTAAACGCATGCTTCTGTCTGCGGTTCTTTCTTCTTTGGGGTTGAGCTTTGTTTTTGCCCTTGGCGGAGTGGGCGCTGCTGCGGCTTTGGTGCAGGTTTTCCATAGCATTGGAATGATGCTCAGTGCGGCACGTCCTTTGGGGCTGCTTATAAACACTTTGAGTCTTTCCGGGGCCACTTATATCAACATCCGCAAAGGAGAAATCAGGTTGTTTGACTGGTGGTCGCTGATAGGGGCTTCGATCATCAGTGCTCCTGTGGGGGCATACGTTTCGGTCATGATTCCGGAAAAGATACTTTTATTAGTCTTCGGGCTGTTTCTCGCCATTTCCGGGTTGGTGATGCTTTCCGGAAAAAAGACAGAGGGCGGAAGGGAAACGGTATCTTTCCGGGGGCAATTAGTTCTGGGCGCATTGTCCGGTTTTATTTCCGGCCTGCTCGGAGTAGGGAGCGGGGGAGTTATCGTTCCGGTCTTGGGATTATTGAAATTCCAGCCCAAAAGGATTGCCGTGATCACAGCCTTGACCGTTCCCGTGTCGTCCTTTTCCGGATTTCTGGCCTATTTGCAGATGAGTGGGATAGATTGGAGAATGGCCGTCGGGTGCGGGGTGGCAGCCTTGGTTGGTGGGCTTATGGGAACCCGGTTTATGCATCAGCGGCTGTCGCAGACTGCTGTGCGTAAATTCCTTGCCCTGATTTTGATTGCTATGGCCGTTAAAATTATATTCATATAACAAAACGCCGGCGGGTAAATCTGCCGGCGTTTTTGTTAATTTTTAAGCGAAGGAAGCTGAATGGTAAAAGTAGTACCCATTCCGGGAGATGAATCCACTTGAAAGACTCCCCGGTGGTTCTGGGTGATAATGAAGTAGGATACGGAAAGTCCCAGTCCGGTGCCGCTGCCCGGTCCCTTGGTGGTGTAAAAGGGTTCAAAAACCCTTTTGCGCACATTCTCATCCATCCCCGGCCCGTTGTCGGCAACCGTGCATTTGACCATATTGCGCTCGTTGCTGATTTTAATTGATATTTCAGGATCTTTTCCCATGTCTTTCCAATCGTTCATGGCTTGCGCTGAGTTACGCAGAAGGTTTAGGAAAACCTGTTCTATCTCAGTGGTCGTACAGGGGGCCATGCTTAGATTCTCGTCATAATCTTTGGTGATGGTGATTTTTTTGAAATCATATCCCTTTTGGGGATTGTAATCCTGAGCGGCAAGCGTGGCTGCCTTGTCCATGATTTTGCGCAGGTCTCCGGGAGCTTTATGGGAGTCGCTTTTGCGGCTGAATTCCAGCATGCCGGAAACAATTGATGCCGCGCGGACTCCGGAATCGGTAATTCCGTTCAGGGTTTTGATGATCTTGCGGTCTTCCATGTAGTTTACGATGGAATCAATTGAGCAGCCCGCTTTTTCCGCAGCTTTGAGGTTGGCAGGCAGATCGGGCGAAACCCGGCGGATGATATTTTGAATTCCCTGCAGAATGCCGCCCAGCGGGTTGTTGATCTCATGGGCCATGCCTGCAGCAAGACCGCCGATGGACATCATTTTTTCTGTCTGAATCATCATTTCATCTATCTGGACCCGCTCGGTGGCGTCATCGATACGGATAACCGCACCTTTCATGCCGTCATTGAGGGGGTAGATGATGATGTCCTGATAGCTGTTCGGGGTTGTCATTCCCTGAGTCCTGATTCCTGTTTCGGGGATTCCGGTCTCAATGGCCTGAGTGATGCTGTATGCGTATTTTGTCAGGGGAGGAAATGCCTCCTCCACTTCTGATCCTTCGATTTCCCCTTTGGGGACCACGGCCAGTCTCTGGGCTGCTTTGTTGAAGTGGGTAATCCGGGAATCGTTATCCAGACCGATGACTACCGAAGGCATGGAGTCGATTATGTTGCGGATATAGTTTCTGGTATCCTGAAGTTCGATTTCCATTTTTTTGCGTTCAGTGATGTCCGTGCCCACGCAGAGGATTTCTATCAGTTTCCCCTCATCGTCAAACACCGGGTTGTTGGTCCAGTATACCCAGACACAGCTTCCGTCTTTACGGATGTTGCGGTTGGTATTGACCGGGAAACATTCGGGGCAATCAGTCAGGTCGCGGACCAGCTGTTCCAATTCTGATTGACCGTCTGCGGTTTCAGGTATCAGGGTGCCGATGACGCTCCTGCCGATAATCTCTTCCTCAGAGTAACCGAAGAAGGTCTGGGCGTATTCATTGAAAAATGTACATATTCCGTTGCGGTCTATTCTCAAGATGATGGACCGGGCGGTATGTACCAGATCGTGATATTCCTGTTTTGACTGAGTCAACTGCTGTGAATGCGAGGCAACCTCATCAAGCAGCTTAAGTATTTTTCCGGAGAAAAAGGCAGTGGCGGCAATATAGTTTCTGTTCTCAATAAATGACATTCTCCGGGCTTCGGTATCCCAGTCCACTTCACGGATTTTTCTGGCCGTGGCTTCAATGGCCGGGAGATAGGTGCTTTTTTCGTCCGGTGAGGCGGAGACTTTTTTCAGGAGGTTGTTAATCCTGATGAAGTCCTTTTCGTTTTTTTCCAGATCCCAGGTCAGGAAGGCCGACCTTTTGACCAGTATGCCCAGACATGCGGCAGTGAACAGGATAAGCAGCAGCCCTGCATAGAATTCAGTTGAGATGTCCTTGCCTACGGTCAGAGAGAATCCGCCGAAGTCAGTAACTTTAATTTTTGCAGAGGAAAAAACGTGAAAATTGGAAAAATGTAATTTCCCTAATTTGTAGGAGTCCTGGAAGTCTCTGTTTTCAGAATTGAAAATGCAGTTTCCGACCCTGTCTCTAATCTGCAATTCAGTGTTATGCGGCGAAACAGGCAGAAGGCTTTCGGATGGGACTTTCGCTATGGCAAAGCTGTGGTCCAGCCTCTGGATAAGATAAATCTGGCCGCAGTTACCGTCCGGTTGACGCATGAGTATTGATTGGCCGGGAGTGAAATTTTTAACTTCTTGAAAAATAAGTGAATCCGCCACGGATTTAATTTCAAGAGGAAATGGTCTGCTGTTCACCACTTCACCGTCCGGTGTCACCCTGAGAATGGACATGCCATGGTCAAATGTTGCTCGTGAGGTCACCACTGTTTCCAGAAAAGATATGCGTTCGACCAGATAGTTGGCCCAGGTAGACGCTTTATTGTCCACTTCCTTGGATACGTACCAGAAGAAGAGGAGTGTGAAGCAAAGGGAGCTTGCTATGAATATGGTCAGGAAAAGGCAGAGGTAGTTCCTGATGCGGTTATTAAGTCTGTGGATACTTCTTATCTTCATGAAAATATATAATCCGGTCGTTGCCGGGCAGTTTTTGGCTTCTTGCCGATCTTTTTCCGGGTCATATATTCGAAATATGATCGTGTAAACATTTTCCCACCCGGTTTATTGGGAAAGATTTTCCTCTTACTACGAGGCAGATCTTTCCTATTCTTAGTTTTTGTGTCGTTTCCTTTTTTAATATTAAGAAATATTTGTTTTTAAAAATCCTGTCTAAACAACATCTTGTGCATTCTTTTTGAAAATAAATAAACGCTGGCACTCCGGCAGGCATACCCATTGCAATTCTCCCCGCAGAGTAAACTTCTATCCAATCAACAGGGGGGATGTCCGGAAAAAACAGACCGATAGTTTCATGAGCATACAAAGGCATTAGGCCGATTGTGATTCTCGGAGGTTGGTATGTGCGCAAGCACTGCGCACGAGAGAATTTCCCATAAGGGACATGTGAGAATCGCTGCCGTATGGCCGTGCCTGTAACAGAGTCGCGGACTCATTCAACGGGAGTCCCGCGTCTTAATGAAAATTAAGCGGACACCTGCGTGAGTCCATATGCAGGTAATGCCCGAAGATGCTCAAAGCAATTGTCGGTGGTAATCCGGGCTGATCGGCCGCAGGCCGCATGTCGAACTGTTCCGGAGGGTATTTTATGCAGTAGAAATTCAAGCGGATTTTGAACTGACTAAATTAACCAGTAAAAGGTCGGAGTGGAAGGACCCACTCAGGCGAATTTTATAAATAATTCAAGGAGGAATTATTATGTCGCTCGTAATTAATCACAACTTGATGGCAATGAATGCGCAACGCAACCTGAGCGAGTCATACGGTGCTCTCGGAACCTCTACTCGTCGTCTGTCTTCAGGACTTCGTGTCGGCTCCGCAGCTGATGACGCCGCAGGTCTGGCAATTCGCGAACTCATGCGTGCGGACATTAAGTCCCTAAACCAGGGTATCCGTAACGCAAACGACGCCATCTCCATGATCCAGACTGCAGATGGAGCACTCGGTGTTATCGATGAAAAGCTCATCCGTATGAAGGAACTTGCAACTCAGGCATCAACCGGTACCTACAACTCTGACCAGCGCTTGATCATTGACTCTGAATATCAGGCCATGGCTTCGGAAATTACCCGTATCGCCAATGCAACCGACTTCAACGGAATTCACCTGCTTAACGGTAACATGTCCGGTGAGAACAGTGCTCACACTGGTGCCGGGCTTAAGTCCAACGGCCCTGTAAAGGTTCACTTCGGTACCGCTAACGACAGTGCAGAGGACTACTACTACATCTCAATCGGCACCTCCACAGCTTCGGCCCTCGGCGTCGGTGCAGGGGCTGCAAGTAATGAGGGCAAGAGCATCTCAACCCAGGAACTTGCGCAGAAGTCTTTGGACGCACTGAACAATGCTATTATCTCCAAGGATAAGATCCGCGCTAACCTCGGTGCTCTCCAGAACAGACTGGAAAACACCATTACCAACCTCTCTATCCAGGCTGAAAACGTTCAGGCTTCGGAATCCCGAATCTCCGACGTGGACGTTGCGACTGAAATGACCGAGTTCACCAGGAACCAGATCCTCACTCAGTCCGCAGTAGCCATGCTTTCCCAGGCAAACGGTATGCCCAGGATGGCTATGCAGCTCATCGGTGGCTAATAACCACGGATGGGTTATACTCAACTCAGAAAGGGAGGTCCGTTTCAACGGGCCTCCCTTTTCGTTTTTGCTTCATCGTGAATTTTGTACTGCTGGTCCACTGTGAATTTGATTAAAGTTCACTGTTTTTATTTTTTTGCGAAGTATGTGTTTTGAGGCTGCTCGCGCAGGGCCGTTCTTTACTTTTTTGCAAGAATGTCTTACATATGCGCTCTGAAATCGATTCTGCAGATACAATCCTGCCGTTTATCCAGCCTGCGGACGGAATCCATCCGGTTCCTCTTTTCAGTTTAATGAATGACTCGAAACGCCGTCCAGCCATGCCTGATGTCATTTCTTTCATACACAGGTATCAATTCACTGCGCAGCCTTAAGGAGCCGGAGCTGTGCCAGCAACAAAGGAGATCATTTTGTCCACTAAAACAGTATATTTTATCGAAGGTGATGGTATCGGACCCGAAGTATGGGGTGCGGCCCGCCCGATTATAGATGCTGCCCTTGAAAAAGCATACAGCGGCGACAAAAAAATTGAATGGGTTGAACTCCTTGCCGGGGAAAAGGCTTATGAAGCTACCGGCGAATATCTCCCGCAGGAAACCCTCGACACTCTCGCCAAGGCGGAACTGGCTATCAAAGGCCCCTTGCAGACTCCGGTTGGCAAGGGCATCCGCTCCCTTAACGTTACTCTCAGACAGGTTTTCGATCTCTACGCCTGCATCCGTCCCATCCGCTACTTTGAAGGCATTGAATCCCCGGTAAAACGCCCCGATCTGGTAGATATCGTTGTTTTCCGCGAAAACACCGAAGACGTTTACGCCGGGATCGAGTGGAGCTCTGAATCTCCCGAAGCCAAAAAAGTAATTGATTTTATGGTCAACGAAATGGGTGCCAAGGTTGATCCCACCGCAGGTGTGGGCCTCAAGCCCATTACCCCTGCAGGCTCCAAGCGTCTGGTGCGCCGGGCTATTGATTATGCCATTGACCAGAACCGCGAGTCCGTGACTCTGGTCCACAAGGGCAACATCATGAAATTCACCGAAGGCGGCTTTCGCCAGTGGGGTTACGACCTCGCCGAGGAAGATTATGCCGGAAAGGTTGTCAAGGAAGGCGAAGACGCAGATGGCAAGGTTGTCATCAATGACCGTATTGCCGACGCCATGTTTCAGGAGCTGCTCATGCGTCCCGAACAGTACAGCGTTGTAGCTACCACCAACCTCAACGGTGATTACCTTTCCGATGCCCTCGCCGCACAGGTGGGCGGACTCGGTCTTGCTCCGGGCGTGAACATGGGTGACAAGCTTGCCATTTACGAAGCCACCCACGGAACCGCCCCTACCATCGCCGGTAAGGATCTCGCAAACCCCGGAAGCATCCTGCTTTCCGGTGCCATGCTGCTGGAAAACAACGGCATGGGCGAAGCTGCTGAATTGATCAAGAACGCAGTTGAAAAAGCCCTTGCGGCCAAGAAAGTAACTGTTGATCTGGCCAGTCAGATCAGCGGTGCCGAGCAGGTCGGCTGCAAGGAATTCGGTGAGATTATTCTCTCCAATCTGTAGTAGGTTGTTTAGGAAGCTTACGCAGTAATTTACTAGAGGCTGAAAGTACTAAGCCCTCCCCGTGCCGAGCACGGGGAGGGCTTTTTGCGTGAATCAGAAAACGCGGTAAATTTACTCCACTTTGAATTTGATGCCTTGCTTGGATTGCTTCAGTTCAATATGGCTGTCCGGGTTGTCAATTTCAATGGATGTGATTTTATATTTATCCATATCATAGTCATATATGTTGGGAATGGTCTTGATGATCAGGACCTGTTTTTCAAAGCCCTTGAGCAGCTTTTTTGACTCGCCGGGCGCAATATTGAACTGGGCAACGCTGACCATGCTTTCCGCAATCGTAATCGATCCCGCTACGGTGTATTTGCATTTGTTTTTTATGGTCAGGGCGGCTGCAGGAGCGGCGGTGGCTATGAATAGTGCAGTAACTATCAATATTGTATAGATTTTGTTCATTTGTCTCTGGGGATGAATTTTAAAAAGATGCTAAAAAATGCCAGATTGTTTTCCGGGTAGTAAATTATAAATCAGTCTTTGCAGAAAGTTTTTACGATTCATACTTTTGTCTGATCAGGTGAGTGTATACCCCTGTTATTGAGGTTTATTCTCAGTTGACTCCGCTGGGAACTCACGTAAAGTGTGCCCGTCAGAAATAAAGTTATAATTAATATCGGAGCAGATCTATGCAACGGATACTATTTTTTTTGATTTTCATGCTTTCTTCCAGCCCGGCTTTCGCAGCTGAAGAAAAAGCACCCCAGATGCCGCCCGCCCATGTGGCGACATCCAAATCATTTGCCGGACAGGTCGCTCCGGAGTCTTCTTATATAGGTACTGTTTATTTTTCCGAGACTTCCGATGTTGCGTCTGAAGTGAGCGGGAAGATTGTCAGGGTTGAGGTGGAAGAAGGGGATATTGTCAGGAGAGGCGACGTGCTGATCCGGCTCAGCTCCGATCTGCTTAATACTGAAATCCGCGCGGCCAAGGCTGCCTATGCGGAATCAAAAGCCAACTACGATCTTGCCAAGCGTGATGATCAGCGTATCACCAAACTTTTCAAGTCCGGCTCCGTTCACGAAGGGGAGTACGACTCCAAGCGGTTCAAGGCTATCGCCATGGAGAGCGAGCTCGCTTCCTCGCAGGCCAAGCTGCGCCGTCTTCAGATTCAGCTTTCCAAAAAAATAATCCGTGCCCCTTTTGACGGTATTGTGCTCAAGCGTTCCGTCTACCTCGGTGAGTGGCTTTCCATAGGTGAAGATGTAGTCAAATTGGGTATGAACACCAGCTACGATGTTGTGGTCAACGTGCCGCAGGACGTGGCGCAGGTGGTCAAGCCCGGTCTTGAAGTGGGCATTACTGCCGGAGGCAAGGACTACAAGGGCAAGGTCTTTGCGGTTATCCCCCGTGGTGATATCGCCAGCCGTACTTTTCCGGTAAAAATCAGGATTATCAGCAACAACGGCTTCAAGCAGGGTATGGAAGCCCGTGTTTCCCTGCCCAACGGACTGGCCAGCGAAACCGTGGTTGTGCCCCGTGATGCGGTTCTCACCCTGCGCGGAACAACCATGGTCATCGGCGTTATCGATGGCAAGGCCCAGCCTTTCCCGGTGCAGGTGGTCGGCTTTAAGGGCATGAATGCCGGAGTGCGCGGCAAAGGTCTCAAGGCCGGAATGGATATCGTCACCAAGGGCAATGAACGCCTCAGGCCCGGACAGCCCGTAGTCATTGATAACAAGTAGCCCGGCGGGCCGGAGTAATTCATGGATTTTGTAAAATTTTCAATTGAAAAGCCTGTTTCGGTGCTGGTGGGGGTTATCCTGCTGGTGCTCTTCGGCGGATTGGCTCTTTCCGGTCTGCCGTACCAGCTTTCCCCGTCCGTCACCGAGCCGGAGATCACCGTTCAAACCACATGGACCGGGGCGACTCCTTACGAGATTGAGCGCGACATCATTGAAGAGCAGGAAAAAGTGCTCAAGGGTGTTACCGGGCTGCTGGAGATGGAATCCGAATGTTTT
Organism: Desulfovibrio sp. JC010; assembly: GCF_010470675.1. NCBI lineage: Bacteria > Pseudomonadati > Thermodesulfobacteriota > Desulfovibrionia > Desulfovibrionales > Desulfovibrionaceae > Desulfovibrio > Desulfovibrio sp. JC010. The sequence goes on along the minus strand of NZ_VOIQ01000001.1, from coordinate 44,114 downwards.
GACAGTTTCGGGCGTATCTCTCTGCGTTTTAAGATCGGCACCAACATTGATGACGCCCTGCTCAGGGTTTCCAACAAGCTCAACGAGGTGAAGAAATATCCTTCGGACTCGGACCGTCCGGTCATTTCGGCTACCGGTGCTTCTGCCTCCCCGGTAATCTGGATGATTCTGCGTACCCTTCCGGGCAATGAGCATCATATCAATGAATTTGCCACATATTTTGAAGACAGTGTGCGCCAGTACCTTGAGCGCGTTGACGGTGTCGCGGACCTGTTTATCGGGGGCGGTACTGAAAACGAGATGCACATCATCATCGCCCCGGAAAAGCTGGCCGCCTACAACCTGACCATCGACAAGGTCACCAAGGTCTTGAAGAGCGAGAATGCCAACGTTTCCGCCGGGAACCTTGGCGTAGGCCGCCGTGATTACCGTATCCGTACCACTTCTGAATTTAAATCACCGCAGGAAATTGAGGACGTGGTCATCACTTCTTCCGGCCAGCAGCGGGTGACCATCGGCGATGTGGGCAAGGTTGTGCCCGGCTTTGAAAAACAGACCGTGGCCATGCTGCACAACGGTATTCCCGGTATGGCCATCGGGGTTAAGCCCGAGCCGGGATCCAACGTTCTGGAAGTTACCGAAAACGTGCGCAAGGTTGTGGAGGAACTTAACGGCGGATTACTCGCTGACAAAGGTATCTTCCTTGACTGGGTTTATGATCAGGCTCCGTATATCAACGGCGCAATTGATCTGGTCAAACAGAACATCATCATCGGTGGTGTGCTGGCGATCATCGTGCTGCTTATTTTTCTGCAGTCCCTTTCCGCCACCGTTATTGTTGCCATTGCCATTCCCATTTCCGTGGTCGGTTCTTTTATCGTCTTCGGCGGTATGGGCCGGACCCTGAACATCGTCAGTATGTCCGGTATTTCCTTTGCCGTGGGTATGCTGGTGGATAACGCCATTGTTGTTCTTGAGAACATCGACCGCCACCGCGGCATGGGCAAGCCTCCGTATCAGGCTGCGTATGACGGAGCCAGCGAGGTCTGGGGCGCGGTTCTGGCTTCAACTCTGACCACGGTCGCGGTGTTTTTGCCGGTTGTCTTTATTGAAGAGGAAGCAGGGCAGTTGTTCAAGGATATCGCCATCGCGGTTACCTGTGCCATTTCCTTGTCCCTGTTTGTGTCCATCTCGGTAATTCCCATGCTGGCCAAGCAGTTTTACTCTTTTTCCAAGCGCAAAAAGAAGGTCAAAAAGAACGTCCTTACCGGGATCGGAGCGAAATTCTCCGATGCCATTATGGGCGTGCTCAGTCTTGCCATCCGCAACTGGGCTACAAGGCTTTCCACTGTGGCTATTCTGGTTGCCGCTTCGGTCTTGCTGGTAATTTCCTTTTTCCCGAAAATGGAATACCTGCCGCAGGGTAACCGCAACCTGATTCTGTCCATCCTCATCCCGCCGCCGGGTCTGTCATTTGAAGAGCGTGACTCCATCGGTGAATACATTGCCGCCCAGACCAAGCCGCACATGAAAACGGAAAAGGACGGACTCCCTTCCGTAGAACAGCTTTTTTACGTATCCGCCCCGGACATCAACCTCTTCGGCGCCATCTCCGGTGACGAAGAACGTCCAGCGGAACTGATCCCGCTTTTTAACCGGATCATGAACTCCATTCCCGGTATGTTCGGGGTCAGTATTCAGGCTTCGATTTTTGAAACCGGACTGGGTAAAGGGCGCATGGTCGCTGTTGATTTCAGCGGACCGGAACTGCCCAAGCTCATGGCTGCCGCCGGAACCATGTTCGGCATGGCGCGGCAGGCCATCCCCAATGCGCAGGTGCGGCCCATTCCGTCTCTTGAGATGCTTTATCCCGAAGTACGCATAGTGCCGGACCGTGACCGTCTGCGCGCAGCAGGCATGTCCAGTCAGGAAATCGGCGAGGCCCTTGATGTGCTCATGGATGGCCGCAAAATCGGCGATTATAAGGAAGAAGGTAAAAAGAAGATCGACCTGAAGCTCATGGCTTCCGAAAAACGGGTCGGCACCCCGGAAGACCTCTACGAATCTCTTGTGGCGACCCCGCAGGGCTGGGCTGTTCCGGTATCTTCGCTTTCCCATCTGGAACGCACCTACGGCATCACCCAGATTCGCCATCTTGAGCGGCAGAGAACCGTAACCCTGCAGATTACTCCGCCCAAGAGTATGCCTCTTGAACAGGCCATGGATATCGTCCAGAACCAGCTCATCCCCAAGGTCAAGGGAATGGGCCTCATGGACGGCGTCAACGTACGCATGTCCGGTGCGGCTGACAAGCTGACCCAGACCCGCGAGGCCATGCAGTGGAACTTCCTGCTGGCGGTGGTTATCACCTATCTGCTCATGGCCGCCCTGTTCGGGAACTTCATCTACCCGTTCATCATCCTGCTCACCGTGCCGCTGGCAGGCGCGGGCGGATTCCTCGGTCTGAAGCTGGAGAACCTCTTCATCGCTCCGCAACCGCTGGACGTGCTGACCATGCTCGGCTTCGTTATCCTGATCGGGGTTGTTGTTAACAACGCGATTCTCATTGTGCACCAGTCCCTGAACAACGTGCGCCATGAAGGTATGGAGCACCGCGAGGCCGTGCTGGAAGCGACCCGCTCCAGACTGCGTCCCATCTACATGTCGGCCACAACATCCATATTCGGCATGCTCCCGCTGGCCATCGCCCCCGGTCCCGGTTCGGAACTTTACCGCGGCCTCGGAGCAGTAGTGCTCGGCGGTCTGGCCCTGTCCACGGTCTTCACCGTGTTCATGATCCCGGCCCTGCTCATGTTCTTCATCAAGATGGAGAAGGGGGGGAGCGGGGAGGCTGGGGCATAGTCCGCAATATTCGATACTGAAAACCCCAAACTCCCTGCGAACATCACCGTCCGCAGGGAGTTTTCATTTCCAATTAATTTAAAATAACCAGCCTATTTAACTTCCCCATACTCGATGATAAATGCGTAGCAGCGGCCCGGAGTGCGTTTGCGTCCGTAGGTTCCTACATCATCCATGTAGTCTCCCCATGTGGGGACGGGCTTGTTCATCTCGCCGAAGCCCATTACCCGCTGTCCGAAGCCGGAATGGCCGGAATCGTTGGGCTGGGTGTTGTCGCGCGGGTCTTTATCGATCTCACCGTCATCAATATTTTGGGCCCAGTTTTCATATTGCCATTTCTCGCCGGAGAGCCATTGCCAGTTTCCGGCGGGTTCAGGTGAGCCGAGGGGCTGGTATCCTCCGAGAAAGGGACCGATTTTGATCTCATGATGATTCATGGGCTTGCTGCCGTTGTAAGGCGGGAATTTCCAGAAATATTTTTCATCATCAACCAGACCGAAGACAAAATCATTTTCCTCGGCACTGCTGATGGAAGCCAGATAACCTCCGGCATCTTCAGCCAGCCGCGCGGCCTGATACCAGTTCAGGTTGCCGCTTTTAACGTAAACGACTTCATATTCGTGAGTTTTACCATTAACATTGGTAAAGCTCTTACGGGCCATTCTGGTAATGGAAACGTCGGCAGGCAGATTTTTCCAAGTGAAAAAGCGGTAAGTGCTGTCCACTTTGAAATCTATCCCGTTGATGGTGACGATATTTGTTTCAGCGGGGGCGCGCATCTGCATTGGCGGGAAAAAGTGCTGCGCATCCGAGCAGCAGGGAAAACGAAATAGCCAGTATCGATTTAAATTTTGTTTTCATATTTAAGCTCAGCTCCTGATTTTTTGATACAATAGATCGTCAATCAGGAGCTGAACAAGTAAATATGGGTTAAAAATTGTTAAAGCCTACCCATTCTCCTTTACATACCTCTCCAGCCGATCCATCCCTTCAGCCAGATTTTCCATGGAATTGGCGTAAGATAAACGGATGAAACCCTCGGCTCCTTCACCGAAATCGATTCCCGGTGTGACCCCGATTCCGGCCTTCTCTAAGATGTCAAAGGCCAGCTTGAGGGAGCTTCCTTCGAATTTTGCGGCCAGATGCTTCATGTTGACCAGCACGTAGAATGCTCCGGTGGGTTCGACCTTGATATCAAAGCCGATTTCGCGCAGCCGTTTCAGCAGGAATCTGCGGCGTTCGTCGTAAATGCCCTTGATGCGGTTGACCTCGTCCCATGATTCGGTCAGCGCGGCCACGCCGGCATGCTGGGCCATGGAGTTGGCGGAGATGAAGAAGTTCTGGCAGAGCTTCTGCATGGGACGCACGTATTTTTCCGGGGCAATAATGTAGCCCAGCCGCCATCCGGTCATGGCGAAAAGCTTGGAGAATCCGTTGAGCACGAAAGCCTTATCCGTGTATTCAAGGATGGTGTGTTCCTTTTCCCCGTAAACAAGGCCGTGGTAGATTTCATCAGCGATGATCCACGGCCCCATCTTGGCAATCTTCTCCATGCGTTCCGGGGAAAGCAGGGTTCCGGTGGGGTTGGAAGGGGAGTTGATCAGGATTGCTTTGGTGCGCTTATTGATGGCCTTTTCGATTGCTTCCGGGCGGTACTGGAATCCGTCTTCCTCAAAGGTGCGGATGGAGTTGGCTTCAGCCCCGGAAAAGGAAATAAAGTTGCTGTAGCAGGCGTAGCAGGGGTCGGAGACAATGATGTTGTCGCCCTGATCCAGAATGAAGGTAAACAGCAGCAGCATGGCCGGGGAGGTCCCTTGCGTAATAATGACCCGGCCCGGATCAACATCCACCCCGTAGGTGTCTTTATAATAATTGCTGATCGCTTCGCGCAGCTGGGGGATGCCGAGGCTGTGGGTGTAGTGGGTTTCGCCTTCTTCCATGGCCTTGATGCAGGCCTGCTTCACGCATTCCGGGGTGTCGAAGTCCGGTTCGCCGATTTCCATGTGGATGATGCTGCGGCCCTGCCGTTCCATTTCCTGCGCTTTTTCCAGTACGTCCATGACTAAGAAAGGGGTGATCTCACAGGCTCTTTTCGAAATACAGTCCATTTTATTTCCTGAGGGATATGATGCGCTTTGCGCTTTTGTCGGGTGATTTCGCCTCCGGCGGCTTAAGGAGCTAAGCCCCTTAAGAATCCCTATCGGGGGGAAGGTCTTAATTGAATTAAACCGTTATATACTTATTGAATTGTCCAAATGCAACAATCCGGTTTTGAATTAATTTATCATGCTTGTGCCTGCTTGATTGATGAAGTACATACCCGCCAGACCATGAACATACTTCTTATTGATAATAACGACAGCTTTACCAACAACCTTGAGCATCTGCTGGCCCGCGAAATTGCGGGGGCGCGGATTGAGGTGCGACCATATGCGCAGGTTCTGGGATCTGGGGAAGGCGTTGATTTCAGCCCTTATCAGCTGATCATAATTTCTCCCGGTCCGGGCTGTCCGGCGGATTATCCGGGGTATGAAGCTGTGATTGAATCCGGCCTGCCTGTGCTTGGCGTCTGCCTCGGCATGCAGATAATTAATGAATACTTCGGTGGACGCACTGCAAGGCTGGACGGCTGTTTTCACGGGCGTACCGAGTGTATTGATTTTGATGGTAAAAAAATGGCTGTGGCCCGTTATCATTCCCTTTATTGTTCAGAATTGGGGCAGGGGGTGAGAGTGCTAAGTAAAAACAGCGCGGAAGTTCCCATGGCCGCAGCCCATGAAAGCCTGCCCCTGCTGGGCTACCAGTTCCACCCGGAATCATTTTTAACCGAGCAACCCGGAGTTTTCATTGCTTACGCCCTCCACCATTTCGGACTCCTGTAGTTTTGAGCGTTTCCGGGAAATCGCCTTCCATTTCGTGCAGGAGCAAGAAGCGGACGTGCTGCTCGGGTCTCCGGGCGCGCCTGATTCCTGCTTGAGTTATCTGGGTATAGAACCGCAGGATGAATTAGTTCTGCAGCCCGGTGTGTCCGCGACAGATGTTTCAGCACGCATGAAAGAGTTCTGTTTTGCGGATAATGGTCCGGTCATCGGTTATCTGTCCTACGAGCTTGGGCAAGAGTTGCGCGGGGTGGAAAGCTGCAAGGCTGCTGAGTTTCCGTTGCTTCATCTGAAAAAGTACCGCGGGGTGCTTATTTATGACAGTGGTAAATCGTCCCTGAAGCTGCTTTGTGCTGATGAAACTTATCGGTCGGCCATTGTTGATGCCATGCAGGAAATTTGTCCGATTCCGCATGTCCTGTTGCCGTCTTTTGAATTGAAAGATGTTCGTATGTCCTTGGATAAACAGGGATATGAAGATGGTGTGGCCCGTACTCTTGAATATATCCGTGACGGACTTACTTACCAGCTGAACCTGACCACCCGCTTGAGTATGCCGGGTGGGGATGTTGATCCTGTTCTATGGTTTTTTGCACTGCATAAACGTTATCCGGCACCGTATTACGCGCTCTTGCGCAGTGGTGGAAAAGTAGTTGTTTCCACCTCCCCGGAGCTGTTTTTACGGGTGGATCAGGGGCAGGTGCTTTCCGAACCCATCAAGGGGACCCTCCGGTTTGATGAATATTCAGAAGAGCTGGTTGAGTCGCTCCGCAGTTCTGTGAAAGAGGATTCCGAACTTTCCATGATTGTGGATTTGATCCGCAATGATATTTCTTCGGACTGCCGCTACGGTTCGGTGGTTGTTGAGGATCACAAGTCTGTTTTTGCGGTGGATAATCTGTTGCAGATGTTCAGCCGTGTACGCGGGGAACTTGCTGAGGGGCGCGATTGCATTGATCTGCTTTTGAACGCATTTCCCGGCGGTTCCATTACCGGATGCCCCAAGAAAAGTTCCATGGAGCTTATCGATAGGCTTGAGTCGCATGTGCGCGGGCCATACTGCGGCTCCATTGTGCTCATCACCGGTCCGCAGGATATGGTCTCATCCATCGCCATCAGGACTGCTGTTTATGATCAATACACAAAAGAGATAAACTACTGGGCCGGAAGCGGCATTGTCATTGATTCCGACCCTGAAGCAGAGTATGTAGAAACTATCGCCAAAGCCGGAAAAATTCTCGACCCGGAGTCGCTATGATTTATTATCGTAATGGTGAATTTCACGAAGATATGGTCAGTCTCGACCTCGCCCGGCCCGCTTTCAGGACCGGGTACGGTTTCTTTGAGACTATCTGCTGGAACGGTAGCAAAATCTGTCATCTGGACCTGCATCTTAAGCGAGCGCGTACAAGTCTTGCCGAGTTCTCCGTAGCTGAAGAAGCTTTGGACTATGAGAAAGTTATTCTGGAGGTGCTTGGTGCCAACGGTCTGGAAAGCGGATTTGCGCGGGTGAATATATTTTTCCCGGTTGAGCAGGGGAGTACTCAGCCTATTGTGGGCGCGATTCCGTTTGAGCGAGTACCTAATCGTACTTGGACCCTGAAGCCCTGCCCACATGTTTTTCTCACACCGCTCATGAGGCACAAATCCACTAACCGTATGGATTATCTTAATGCATGGAAAGATGCCCTTGCGGACGGATTTGATGATGCCTTGTTGCAGGATTTTGACGGCAATGTGCTGGAATCATCCTTTGCTTCCCTGTTATTTAAAAAGGGTGATATTTTTTTCGAACCGCAGACAGCTTACAAGCTCCCCGGTACTGCACAGAAAATAGCGGCTGAACATATTGAAATAGACGCAGCCCGGATTAATTTGTCTCAGATTGAGCAGTTTGACCATGTCTACGCCCTTAATTCGCTGGGAGGGATGATTCCTGTTACGGCCATCGGCGATGTGGAATTTGATGTTGATTTTGATACTGCAAAGCGGATCAGTGCTGCGGTGCTGGGCTGAGTTTTGCTGGTTGTTGAGAAAAGAGTCGTGTTTTTTAGTTTTAACGCTTATACGGAAGATGACTATATTAAGTGACGGGGGGGATTATGAAATATATTGCTCTGTGTGCAGTATTTATTGCCTTGATGTTGTGGATGCTTGTCCTGCCTCACTCAGCTATAGCTGAATCTACTACTGCGGCTACAGTTAAGATGATCAACATGACAACTATGAAAAAAACATCCAGAGTAGAAATCAAGGTGCCCGGTTGGTGTGGCACAAGAGAAGTTAAGATACTGTTTTTTATTCCCACGCAGCAACCTGTATATATTGGTCCAGAGGACAACAACCAGAGGTGTCAGAAATTACTTGATGTGATGACTGTTGAAGAAAAGGTTTATGCCGGCAAGGAATTTAAGTATCGTATAGGGTGTGGAGAGGATTATCATCATGGACGCTGCAAGTTTAATTAGACAGTGTAGCTTTAAAAGGGGTTGTGATGAAAAATATATTGTTTTGTCTTGGTCTTATTCTACTCTTTGCGACAAATTGTTTTGCAGATTCATTTGATTCTGACCAAGTAAAAATAGAAGGACATACGTGCTTTATTGTCAGTGATGCAAAGCAAGGTAAGAAGCAGACTCTTGGTGTTACACTGATTGGTAGAGATTCCTCCTGGGGTTGGTCGTGTACCGATTCTGGTAGTAATTTGAAGTACACTTTTTATTCCTGCTCCGGTGCTAAATATAAAGGACACATTCTTCTAGATGAAAAAATTAAATATTTGTCCCCTTTTACTTTTGAGTATGGGCACTTGGGTTCCAGTTATGGAATATGTGAAGAGTTCATGAAAAGACGTGATTAGCTTTTTGGGCAAGTGACGTTACGAAACCAGACCCAAAAAAACAGCCCCGGCACATCTGTGTAGGGGCTGTTTTTTTGTCTATGCGTATCGTCTTACCTGACGGTAGCTATGCGCGAGCGTACCGGAATATTTGTAGTATCCAGTCCGGGCTTTTGGCCGCGCAGGTCGAATTCCAGATTTACGCCGGGGCGGAAGATGAGCACATGGGTTGAGCCGCCGAAATGAAACATGCCCAGCTGATCTCCCTTCTTAACATGCTGCCCCTCATATACCGTGATCTCGTTTGAAGAAACCTCAGCCATGCCGACAAATATGATTGCCATTAAGCCGATGTCGGGATTGTCCGCTTCAATGAAGATTAAAGCTCTAGCCGCGACCTGGGTAAGATAGCCCTGAGATTCGTTGGGACTGGCCGGATCAAACCCCACCGTGGGTGATTGGGCGTAGTAGGATCCGTCAATCAGTTTTGTCTTTATAATCTTACCGCTTACCGGACAGTGCCAGCGATGGTAGCTGAGTGCGCTCAGAAATGCCTGATAAATGGTTCCGCCTTCAAACTGGGCAGCCAGCGGGTCGCCGTCGAGCATGTGATAAAGCGAGTACGGCTGGCCCTTAATCCAGAATTGATCTCTGAATTTTACATTCTTTGCCAGATTGAAAGGTGCGGATTCGCAGGAATTCGCGATAACAGCATCGTTGTCGGGTGCTACTACGGGGCGACGGCCTTTACGGAACTTGCGGGTGAAAAAATCGTCCCATGATTTGAAACCGTGATACGGCTTGTCCGGGTCGCAGACGAAGTCTTTTTCAAAGCCCGGCATGGCTTTTCGGGCATCACGGCCGAACCATCCTGTTTTTGGATCGTCACCAAGCACGTAGCGTGAATCTTCTGAACCCAGAAAAACAGCCCATTGTTTGAGTATCTTTTTCAGCTGGGAATTGACCCGGCTGTCGAGAAATGCATTCGTTCCGGCAGATGTCCCCATGGGCCAGTTCAAAACGGCGTTTATGGGGAATCCCACCAGACCGCTTGTGTTGAATTCCGGTGCCTGCTGTGAAATTTCACTTATTTTTTGCAGCATTTGAGTGTAGCTGCGGATTTGGGGATTGCCGTCGGGATCAGTTTTGAACTGGGGAGAGTCGGGGGGAACCTGCTCGAACATCTGCGTGAAAAGCATGAGCAGTTTCGGGTCGTTTTCAATTAATTCCTTGAATTCCTGTATCACAGGCAGAAGACGGGAGTTTTCGGCAGAAGTCTTTTGTTTTGATGCGCTGATTTCAGATACGGAAAGTCCAAGACAGAAGAGCAGGCCGCAAAAAAGGATGAAAAGTTTTTTTGTCCAATACCGGTAAACAGTCATTTCTGAACCTCCTGCACTGGGTGTTGCACGGGTTGGGTGATTAATTATCAGTCTTATAGCCTGCTGGAGGGGATGTTGCAAAGCCTGATCAATAAAAAAGCGGACCCGAGTCAGAAAACTCAAGTCCGCATTTGTTGAAAATTTGATTTGTTAGCGGGGGGGTTACGAAACCAGCAGATAATCCCGCCCCATCACATAACCGCGCGCGTCAAGAAACTGGGCAACCTCGTCCCGCGCGCCCCAACTGGCTACATAGGAGAGTAGAAAAGTATCTCCGGCCGTGGGAATTTCATCCCGATGCAATACTTTTTTGCCGTGGATAAGCATGCCTACCTTGCGCGGGTCCACGTCAACGTAGAAAGCTGTTTCCACGCCTAGATTTTCCAGCATCCGGTAACGCTTGCGGGAGGTGCGTCCGGAACCGATGATTCCTACTTTGAGATCCGGCCCGATCTGTCTTTGCAGCCAGCGGAAAAGATACTCGCTTTTGATGCGGTAAAATGCTTCCACCGTATATTTGGGGTGGTTGCGTGAAAGGCGGTCCGGCGGGTCGTTCCAGATGAGCAGTTCTTCATCCACCTTCTGCATTTTGACCCCGGCTTCCAGCCAGCGCAGGACCAGCTCATAATCTTCGGGGAAATCACCGTCACGGAAGGGGCCGTGTGCGGCGATCAGTTCTTTGCGCATCATGATGGACGGGTTGGCGAAAGGGAATTCCACAAAACGGTTCAGGGAAATTTCATCCGCGCCCACGAGAGTGTTGATCCAGTCCACATAATGGGCGTAGCCGCCGTTCTTTTCCCGGTCCCCCCCGAAGCCGACCCGGCAGGCGGTCAGTCCGGTCTGCGGATCGCGGTCCAGCAGAGCGGCCTGCTTGGCGATGCGCTCAGGCAGGGCCGTGTCATCGGCGTCCATACGCGCGATATACTGCCCGGAAGCCTCCTCAATAGCCGCATTGGCCGCTCCGACAACGCCTTCATGGTCCCGGAAAATCGGCTTCAGCCGTGTATCGCGGCCGGCGTATTCCCGCAGCACTTCAGCGGTGTTATCAGTTGAGCCGTCATCCACGGCCACCAGTTCGAGGTCTTCGAAGCTCTGGCCGAGAATGGATTCAATTGCCGCCCCCACAGTGGAAGCGCAATTGTAGCAGGGCATGGTTACCGATACTTTGGGGCTGCTCATGGCTATTCCGCGTCTTTGTTTTCCTGTTTGGCTGCTTCTTCTGCAAGTGACTCCTGCAGCTGTTTTTTCAGCCTGCAAATGGAGCAGACTCCTGCGGAGGTGGGGTAGCCGCATTCTGTGCAGGGATTGATTTCGTAATCCTTTTCTTCTTTTTCCAGAGCGGAGAAAGCGGGCCGGCCACGGTCCAGAAATCCCTTGTAAAAAGCACGCTTGGTGCCGGGGCTGCGCAGTTCCATATCCCGCCAGAGCATTTTGTGTCCGGTGAAGCTGGCTCCGGAACTGTAGGGGCAGGGCAGGTGATGGTACGGAATATCGGAAAGAAAAGAGAAGACCGCGCTTTCATATTCTGTAACCCGGAAAAGCGGTTTGACCTTCTTGGCAAAGCCGTTTTCAGCAGGCAGTACCGGCCCCTGATCGGACAGGTAGCCCTGATCCCAGCGCAGGGTATTGGCAAAAAGACGCGCAACTTCGTCATCAAGGTTGTGTCCGGTGGCAAGGGCGGTGTAACCTTCTTCAATGGCGACCTTGTTGAAGTAATGGCGTTTGAATTTTCCGCAGATGGCGCAGATGGGACGGCGGATGTGCTTTTTGATCAGCGGTATGGGCACGCCTTCTTTCTCAAGTTCCACCACCCGCAACGGGTAGCCTTTGTCCTTGCAGAAATCTTCCACCACCGTGCGGGCTTTGACGGATGAATCGAAGATTCCCAGATCAATGTGCAGTCCGGTCACGTCGTAGCCCAGTTCCGCCAGAGCGTACATGAGGCCCAGCGAATCCTTGCCGCCGGAAAGGGCGACCAGCACTTTGTCGTCACGCTCAAGGAGATTGCGGTTTTTGATGCCTTGTGCAACCTGCTTCATGAAAAAATTATTATAATGTTCTTCGCAGAACGCGGCATTGTGGCTGGGTAGCGAAACGACAGCTTTTGCTTTGCAGACCTTGCATTTCATATGATTAACCTACGGAAATTACTTTTCTAAGTTCTATTTCATCGCCCTGAAAAATCCGCTCATCCGGGGTGATCAGCTCGCCGTTACGGATGACCAGTGTATCAGTGTGGTGCAGACCCTGTTTATTGAGTAACTGCAGGACTGTATTGAGTTTTGTGTATTCTACTGTCTGGCCTTCCGGTTCGATAGTGACAATTACCATGGGCAGACTCCTTTCTTTTATTTATGATATGATGATGTCCGGGGCTTAGGGATTTAGCGTTTAAGTCTGTTTTCAGCAAGCTTTTCCTACTGTGCTGAGGTAGAATTTTTCATTGCACAGGTTACAATCTAGGAAAAATAGAAAAAAAAGCAGCCAGACTGGCAAAACGCTGTTATCTTATGTTAGAATTAAGTCATGAATAAGAAGACTGCAATCTGTGTAACGGGGTTACACAAAAAAAAATCTATAAATGTTGACCCGAACTTGAAAATTGAACTAAACTGGAAATAATGAAAAACGACTTTCAAGGAGTTGCATATGGCTCAGAAGACAATTTTAGTCGTTGACGACGAAAAGCATATACGGATGCTCTATCGAGAAGAGCTGGAAGCCGGGGGATACAAGGTGGCCACATCTGACGGCACTGAAGAGATCCTTGCGGTCATCGGGCGTGAGAATCCTGATCTTGTCGTCCTTGATATCAAGCTCGGTATCAACCGTTCCGGTTTGGACCTGTTGCAGGAGATCAGGCAGGAGGATCAGGAGCTTCCGGTTATCCTAAGTACTGCTTACGACAGCTTTAAGCATGATATGAAGTCCATTGCGGCGGATCATTATGTGGTCAAATCCGTTGATTTGAGCGAACTGAAGGAAAAGGTTGAGCAGGCTTTGGGGTAGGTTTGTCCCCTGTTTTTGTTGACTGATCAGCAAAATAATTAAACTTTTTTGAGGAGTCTATGAAAATAGACTCCTTTTTTACTTGCCAAACCAAAACGGTGGTGCTAGAACCCGCTTGGCTTTGACGGCAGAGATGTCCCAAGCCATAAATGCAGGCCAGTAGTTCCAACGGCTAGAACGTCGGTCTCCAAAACCGAATGCTGGGGGTTCGAATCCCTCCTGGCCTGCCATTTATCACTTCTAAAAAGCGAACAAGCTCACAATCCATGTTCGATATCGCCAATACAATCAAAGAAATAAGCATCCTTGCTTTACCTTTTCTGCTGGCAATCACCTGCCATGAAGCTGCTCACGGCTTTGCTGCATACCTTTTGGGTGATCCCACGGCCAAACAGGCCGGACGCCTTACCTTGAATCCCATTAAGCATCTTGACCCCATGGGGACTTTAGCCCTTGTGCTGACCCGCATGATCGGCTGGGCCAAGCCTGTTCCGGTCAATCCCATGTATTTCAAAAATCCGCAGCGGGATATGATGATTGTCGCTCTGGCTGGTCCGGCGGCAAACATGGCACTTGCGGTAATGTTCTCAATTGTCGTAAAGGTGATTCTTTCACTTGATGTGAATTCCATGTCGCCGCTGATGCTCAAGGTTCTTGAGCCGTCGGTGATGATTGCCAATGCCGGGGTTATCATCAATCTGGCTTTGTGTTTTTTCAATCTTCTGCCTATCCCGCCGCTGGACGGCAGTAAGATCATAGCCGGGTTCCTGCCCCGCGAGGCCGCATTCAAGTTTATGTCCTTCCGGTACGGTTTCATTATCGTCATCGTGCTGGCAATGCTCGGACTGCTCGGCGAAATAATTCGCCCGGCCATGGGTTTTTTCTATAATTTTCTGGTTCACTAGAACCGCAAAGCATACAAGATTTTTAAAATGAGCAAGACAAACAATCGCATAGTTTCAGGCATGAGGCCCACCGGACGTTTGCACCTTGGACACTACTTCGGTGTTCTGGTCAACTGGGTCAGGATTCAGGAAGATCACGAATGTTATTTCTTTGTTGCCGACTGGCACGCTATGACCAGTGAGTATTCCGACCCCCGCAAGATTTCCGGCTTTGTACCCGAGTTGGTCAAGGATTGGATTGCTGCCGGGCTTGATCCTGAAAAATGTGTGATTTTTCACCAGTCTCAGGTTAAGGAACACATTGAGCTGCACCTGATCCTCTCCATGCTGACCCCGCTGGGCTGGCTGGAAAGGAACCCCACCTACAAGGAAATCAAGCAGGAGCTGGTCCAGAAGGAACTGAACACTTACGGTTTTCTCGGGTACCCTGTACTCATGGCTTCCGATATCCTGATGTACAAGCCTTCGCTTGTTCCCGTAGGGCAGGATCAGCTGCCCCATCTGGAGCTGACCCGCGAAATCGCCCGTCGCTTCAACCACCTGAACGGTGAATATTTTCCCGAGCCCAACGCCATGCTCACCGAGGACGCCAAACTGCCCGGTCTCGACGGTCGTAAAATGTCCAAGAGCTACAACAACGGCATCTACCTCGGCGAACCCATGGAAGAGGTTAAGCCCAAAGTCATGTCCATGCTTACTGACCAGAACAGGCTCCGCAAGTCCGATCCGGGCGATCCTGAAGTCTGTAACCTCTATCCTTACCACAAGCTGCTCACCGATGCTGAGACCTGTGCCGAGATCGAGGAAGGCTGCCGTAATGCCAGCCGTGGTTGTGTGGAATGTAAGAAGCTGCTGGCTGAGAACATGGCCAAGTTCCTTGAGCCCATGCAGGAACGCCGCCGCCATCTGGATGAAAATCCACAGCTGGTCTGGGATATCCTCAACGACGGCACCAAGAAAGCTCAGGCCAAAGCCAAAGAGAACATGGACGAGATCAGGGAATTGATCGGCTTTAAATTCTAAGAAAGCCTCCGGCGGCTCTCCGAGGGCCAAAGAAACTTTTGCAAAATTTTCTCTGGACTCTTCAAAACCTTTTGATAGGTTTTTGCCGTTGTGAATATAAAATTGTCATTAAAAAGACCGTAATATCTTACGAGATATTACGGTCTTTTGGGTTTGGTCATTTTTAAAAGCTATATGCGAAGCTTATTAAAAGGTTTTGGGATTCTTAAACCCTTTTGCAAAAGGGTTTAAGCCGCCGGAGGCATTAAAATTTGCCTTTAATAAAATCCGTAATAGCCTGAATGGCGGTTTTTTTCTGCTCGGTGACTTCTTCTTCAGTTTCCCACCATTGCAGGTCGCTGAATTCCAGCGGCAACCGCAGTGTGAGAAAGGGCAGGAAAAAGCGGACTACATTTTCACGTGATGATCCTTTTGCGGAGTCAAAATGGAAAAAGACCTCGCCGATAAACCATGCCCGGTCCTTCTGGGTGGTCGGTTCCGGGGGCTTGATGTACATGAAATCCGGGTCGGTTTCGGATTTGAGTTCACTGTCATGAAAACGGGCGAACAGTTCCAGCACCTGCTTGCGGATCAGCTTGTCCCCGTATACATCTACGATGAAGGTGAACTTGAGAAAACCGGTATCCGGGGTCAGGTTGTGGCGCGAGATTTTGAGCACCCCGTCCTTGCGCTTGGATTCGTCATCATCAAGGAAAAGGTCAAAGGCGCAAAAACCGATAAAGTTTTCCGCTCCGCGCAACTCTTCAAGCTGGGCTTCGATTCCGGCAGTGCTTTTATTCATTGTCTTCCATCCGTTTTTTGTCCGTATCGGAATTATACCGGCCATATGAACCCAGTCCGTTCCCGTTCCTTTTTACCATCTTGAAGATGGCAAGGATCACGACCAGCATGACAATTATTGCTTCTACACCTTCACCCGTCATAAGAACTCCCTGCTTATTGTGAACAACCCTGCAATGATTCACCTTTCACTAAAGCTGTTACCTTGGGAACAGCGATTAAGGCAAGCAGAATGAGCGCGCAAACGGTGTAAAGCAGGCCGTGCCCGTGTTCGGTGCCGGATTGCACCCAGTCGGTAATGCTTAAACCCAGCGAATAGTAAAGCCAGTTGGTGACCATTCCCAATGCGAGGGAGCAGCCTATAATTGAACCGAGATAGATGAAAGCTGAGCGTTTGCCGAGCAGCTTTGCGACCACGGTGAAAGATGCCGCGTTTGTTGCAGGTCCGGCCAGCAGGAAAACAAGGGCTGCACCGGGTGAAAGTCCTTTCAGAGCCAGTGCCGCCGCAATAGGCGTGGATGCTGTTGCGCAGACATAAAGAGGGACTGCCGCCGCCAACATGATCAGCAGGGGGAAGAATCCGTCACCGAGGTTTCTTTCAATGAAACCGTCCGGGATGAGCGCGCTGAATATCCCGGCCAGCAACACACCGCCGAGGAACCATAATCCGATATCCTGCAGCAGATTGCCGAATGAATATTTCATTCCAAAGGACAGCCTGCCCATGAAGGAGTCGGGGCGTTGTCCTGCAGGTCCGTCACCGCATCCGCAACCGGAATCACAACAGGTGGATTCTTTATGGGTATGTTCTGAGTGTGAACCGCACCCGCAGCCTGATGATTCCTGAGTTGCTTCCATTTGGGGGAGCAGTACCGCATCCGGGATCGGCTTCGGGCTCTCTTTTTCTATTTTCTTATCGTCTCTGTCCACCAGAATGCCCGCCACTACAGCAGTAATGAAAGCGGCGAAAGGCCTGAATACTGCCATTACCGGGTCCAGCAGCGCATAGGTTACGGCAATGGAATCCACACCTGTCTCCGGTGTAGAAATAAGGAAGGAGGTTGTGGCACCCTTGCTGGCCCCCTGCTGGCGTAACTGGGCTGCTGCCGGAATAACTCCGCAACTGCATAAGGGAATCGGCACTCCGAGGATTGAAGCCTTGAGCACATCGCTGGTTTTTCCCGAACCCAGATTGCGGGAAATGAACTCCGGCCCCACAAAAGCTTTGAGCAGTCCGGCAATAAAGAATCCCAAAAGCATGAAAGGTGCGGACTCCAGCAGCACGTCCCATGATTCGTGGATAATGGAAAGCAGTGTTTCGATCATTTATTTCGCTCCTTGCGGCACATCGCAGCCATGGCCCTGCATATGGGCCAGCGCGGTCTGCATAATTATTTCAACGTGTTTATCATTGAGGCTGTATATGGCTCTACGCCCGTCTTTTTCAAAACGGACCATGCGGGCGGTCCGGAGTATGCGCAGTTGATGGGATACTGCGGAGTGGGTCATCTCCAGAAGTTCTGACAAATCGCAGACGCAGAGATTGCTGATGGACAAGGCGTGCAGTATTCTGATCCTGACCGGTTCGCCCATGATTTTGAAGGTGGCGGCCAGATCGTTCATTGTTTCCTTGGGACAACATTTGCTTTTCACCAGTTCAACCGCTCCGGGAGTGGGGTTGTGGGTGGTGCAGCAGTCTGATTTACTCGGCATTTTTAAACTCTATATGTTAATATGTGAACAGATGTTCATATATTAAGAAAGAGTCATTGGAAGTCAAGGTAAAAGAGGCATTTTTACAGCAGGCAGTATGGTATGCCGTTACATTCTTTTAAAAAATAATTTAAATTCAGGATATATTATATAAAAATAGTATGAATTAATTGTAAGGAGCTTGCTTTGCCAGAATTTTCCCGCAACAGAGTCAACGTTGAATCAGATCTTTTTGATCTGGTCCCCGTGCTCAAAGAATCACTTTCAGCAGAGCTTTGTGAGATCATCACAGGTTTGCAGGAAGGCGATTTCGCTCTTATCCGGGAGAAAGTTCATTCAGCCAAGGGTGCGGCCCTGACTTTCGGGTTCGGGGTTTATGCCGATGAGCTGGTCAACCTGCGGCAGGCTGCACTGGATTGTGACGATATTCGCATACAGCAGAGTATAGATAGGCTGAACTTGCTTCTTGAAACGTCTGTTTTTGTTCCTGCCGGATAGCCAGCAGGCTGTACAATAATTCCCGTATCTTTCGGCTTATGCCCGGAGCCCCGCTTTCTCTTGGGCCGGCCACATTCATTATCCCGATATTATTTGCTGCTATCCATGCCCTGATGGTTTCTACTGCGTCGGGGCTGTTCGGATCAACCACGGCAAGCGGCTTACCATGCTTGCGGGCCAGCCTGACGGTTAAAGCGGTGCCTTTGGATTCCTTTTCACCGGGAAAGATAAGGGTTCCGTCTGAATCGAGCACATTCTTTTCCGTTCTGATCCAGTATTGCCAGCCGATTGTCTCACGCATGTTGTAGCGTGCGGGAATGGGGCCGTCTTCTGCCTTGCGGCCTTTCGGGCACCAGCCCCGGTGGGGAATGCCCAGTTCAATGGCGGCGTCAAGCGCGCCCCGGTCCACTCCGGTCTGCCCGCCGGAAACAATGGTCATCCCTGCGGGCGGATGCTGCGGTCCTTTTAAAAATGAACAGCTCTCAGCTTCTGACTCCACCCCGCATTCAGGGCAGATCAATTTTAAATAATCAGGAAACAATCCCGCTTTCCTGCCGAATGAGGCAAGCGGAGCTGTGTATGAGCATTTTTTGCAACTGGCGTATTTTTTAATTCCGTATTCAGCTGGTCTTTCCATAGAAAGAGAGATATCAGCTTTCCGGTAAAATAACAATCTGTACGTCAGGGGTTTGTGAAAGGCGGTCCAGATCAAGGTTGCTGCTCAGTTCAGCAGTGATAAAAATGGTGCCCTTAAAACCGGAAGACACACGGGTCCAGAGGTCTGAGGGCGGGCAGTAATTGATTTTGCCCGGACAGATTACCAGCAGGTTTTCCGTTGGCGGTTCATTTTCCTTGCCCAGCACCATGCACGGATCAGACATGATCAGATCTTCCTGCAGCAGTCCGTGGATGGTTTCCACCAGCCGTTTTTCGTCGATGGGTTTGATCAGGGCTGCGTCTCCCCCGGCCTGTTGACCTTCTGCCAGAGCACTGATGACGATGACCGGGATATGCCGTGTTGAGGGGTCCTGACGCAGGGCGGCAATGGCCTGATCCCCGTTCATTATGGGCATCTTCAGGTCCATGGTGATCAGTTGCGGCATGCGGGTTTTGGCGGTGTCCACTGCTTCCTGACCGTTGGTAACCGTGATGATCCGGTAGCCTTCTTCTTCCAGAACCTGTGAGAGGAATTCGTTCAGGGCCGGGTCATCGTCAGCTACCATGATCAGCGGACTGTTGGAGCTTCCGGGGGTAGGCTGCCTGTGTACTGCTTTGGGGACTGATGCCGGAACCGGGATTTCCTGATCCGGGGTGTCGATTGCCAGTGTGAAATGAAAGGAACTTCCGTCGCCGAGCTTGCTGTCCACCCAGATGCGTCCTTTGTGGTGGTCGACAATCTGCTTGCAGATGGGCAGCCCCAGCCCGGTTCCTTTCGGTTTTCCGGTCAGGGTGTCCCCGGCCTGCTTGAATCGTTCGAATATTTTTTTCTGGTCTTCGGGAGAGATACCGCTCCCGGTATCACTGACGCTGACCATGATTTCATCATCGTGAGCGCGGGCTGTGCAGGTGATGGAGCCGGAATCCGTGAATTTTACGGCATTTGAGATGAGGTTGACCAGAACCTGCATGACCCTGTCCCTGTCTCCGTACATGGTGGGCATGTTTTCATCCACATCCACCATCATTTCCAGGTTCTGCGGTTTCCAGAGCGGGGTAGTCGTCTGGATTGAAGTGTCGATTACCTCCGTAATGTCGATGGGGACCTTTTTCCAGTCAATTTTACCGGATTCCATCTTGGCGATGTCGAGCACATCGTTGATAAGTTCAGTCAGCCGCTGGCCTTCGGAAACAATGATGCCGATGTTGTCCTGCACCTGATTGATGGCCCGTTCGGTTTTTTTGTCGGGTGCTTCACAGATGGGGAAAACCGACTTTTCAAGCTTCTTCTTGATGATTTTTGCAAATCCCAGAATAGAAGTCATGGGTGTGCGCAGCTCATGGGAAACTGTGGAGATGAAGTCCGTCTTCAGGTTATCCACTTCTTTTTCATAAGTGATATCGCGGACAAGGATTACCACACCAAGGCATACTTTTATGCCGTCATTGTCATCAAGTTTGTGGATTGGGGTGGCTACTGCCTTGCCTGTCTTGCGGCCGGGCAGGTGTATCTCTGCGGAAAAAACTTCGTGTTCACTCCCTTTGACCAGTTCGAAGAGGTTGGTCATTTCTTCGGGAAAGAAATTGGTCAGCTGTTTGTCCCTGATTTCATCTTCAGTCACCCCGAACAACTCTCCAAGGGCGGGGTTGGTCACGGATATCTTACCGTTGATATCCACAACCAGCAGTCCGTCCGCAAGGTTGTCCATGATGACTTCCATATAGGTCAGGGTGTCCTGCAGTTCACTGGTGGCGTTGTTCACCGCCCGTTCCAGACCGGAAATGAGGGTGGTTAATTCATCGGCCATATTTTTCATGGTTCCGGCCAGCAGCCCGATTTCGTCTTTGGATGTAATTTCGATATCGGCGGTGAAATCATGGTCGGATAATTTCTTGGCGTATTCAGTAAGCTGGTTGAGCGGTTCGGAAATGCGTTTAACCATCATATACAAAATGAAAACGCTGCCCCAGAAAATGAAGAACATGACAATCTGCAGCTTGGCAATGGCTGCCCAGACATATTTATTAATAATTCCTTTATCCATGCCTACATGAACGTACCCGGCCATCCCGGCCAGAATCGGTTTGGTTATGTCGATGACATCCCCGGTTCCGGGAACCTCCAGTTCACGGATGGAAATGGTTTTGGGATGGATGCTGGTTCCGCCCAGTATCTCAGGAACTTCAGGCACGAAAGTATGCGAAACAATATCTCCGTTGGAATCCTGAACGTAAACGTAGGCTGCCCCGTCGCTGTCCTTGAACTGGTCGATCATAGACTGAATGGTGGAGGCATCCCTGTTGAGCAGGATTTCCACGCTGGAACTGGCTATGCTGCTGGCAATGGCTTTACCCTTGCTTATATATTCGTTCACCATGTGGTCGTGCAGGGTCAAGGCCGAGACAAGAGACATTGAAGTTGAAATTACACCGAAGAGGACGAAGTTCAGAAGCAGGGTCTTCTGGAAAATTTTAGACATTCTCATCTTCATTTGCTCCACCTCTTCCAGTCTTTAAGAGGGACGAATTTACCGTCCGAAACAGTTGAATAATAGACTTCGTCAAGGCCCTGATGCTTGCCGCGTCCGAAGTTCACATCGGTCCCGATTCCAATGTCCAGATTACGGATGGACAGGGTTGCAGCGTAAATATTGCCCTGATACTGGGGCAGGGTCACCCGTTCCAGAATGCGGGCCATGACCTTGGCATTAAGGTACCCTTCAAAGCTGGTGAAGCTGTACTTCTGGAGCTGGTAATCTTTGCCGAACCCTTCCGGAGGCGGTGGGTTTTCCGCCATGAGTTCCCGGTATTCCCGGACAGCGGTCAGGCTGGTATCCTCGTAGCTGGGTACTGTCTGGGAGTTGATAAGGCTCTCGGTATAATCCTTGCCTGTTTTCTTGCCCAGCCCGGTCAGCAGTCCGAGCATGTTCTCACTGCCCACAAAAGATAGGTTGCAGATGGGCACGTCTATTCCGGCATCACGGGTATCGCGGATAAAAGCAGCGCAGGCTTCATAAGCCCCTACAGCGATAATGGCGTCCGGCCTGCCTCTGTTTATGATTTCCACCTGTTCTTTCATGGATTCTCTGAATGAGCTGCCTCGTCTGTAGGTGGCTTCAGCAACAATGCTTAAATCCTTTTCAGTCAGGGCCTTGCGGATTCCGTCCCAGCCGGATCTGCCGTAGGCGTCAGCCTGATAGAATACGGCAATGCGCTGGCGTCCGATCATATAAAGATTATGGACCAGACCCCATGTTTCCTGCCGGTAGGAAGCCCGCAGGTTGAAAACATATTCTTCATAGGGAAATTCGCGTTGCGGCTGGGCTCCGGTGAAGGGGAAGAAAAGATATTCCGGTTCCTGCGAATTGAAATGCTTGATGACCGGGAGCACGCGGGTGACAGTCGGTGTGCCTACATAGTTGAAAAGGCAGTCCACCCCGTCTTTTTCAATCAGCTTGATGGTATTGCGGATGGCCGGTTCGGGGTTGTAGCCGTCATCCATGTATTTGATGACCACCTTACGGCCATTTATGCCGCCTTGCTGGTTGATGCGGTCAAAATATGCCTTTGAACCCCGGTAAAGCTCAATCCCCAATCCTTTACTGGGACCGGTAAAGGCTGCTGACATTCCGAGCAGGAAAGGTCTGTTTTCTTGGGCTGCAGCCGGAGAGCAGAACAGCGTGATTGAGAGCAGGAACATAACGAGCAGTGAGAAGACTTTGTTCATACCGTAAATTCCCAGAGCAAAAAATTAATTCATACTACCGCGAGGTATCTTGCAGAATCTAGTTGATACCGGGCGGTCAAGGTCGATTGATTCCGCCCCGTTTTCAATTTCGGAAATATTATTAATGAACAGGTCCACCAGTGTGCTGTCCAGCTTGCCTTCCCCGGCTTCAAGGGCGAGTATTTTTAAAGCCCTTTCCTGCGGTGTGGCCGGTTTGTAGTGGCGTTCCTGAGTGATGGCGTCATAGATATCCACAATGGCCAGAATTCGGCTTTGGATGAGAATTTCATCGCCGGCAAGACCTTCGGGATACCCGGAACCGTCCAGTCTTTCATGGTGCTGGCCGATGATGGTCAGCAACTGGGACAGGTCGTCCTGAAAGGGAATGTGTTCAAGTATTCTTTTGCTTTCTGCGGGGTGTCGTTCGATTTCCATGCGTTCTTCTGCGGTCAGGTTCCCGCGCCGCACGGTCAGGCATTCCCTTTCATCTGGATGAAGCATGTGGATGGTGGAGCCGTTGACCTTGAATTTCATGGAGCTCATGGAATCCACAAAATCAAGGTCATCCTGTGCCGGACTGAGTGAGGAGTTGATCTGCTTGATCCGTTTGTAATCGTCTTCCCATTCGTGCATATGGTGGATGCCGAAGAGTTTTAAACGCATGCCGATGACATCAACCATGGATTTGGGCAGCCGTGTTTTCTTGGTCAGCACTTCTTCCTTGATGCCGATCTTGCCGATGTCATGGAGAATTCCGGAATAGAATATCTCGCGCAGCTGTTCATCCGTGAAATCTATATGCTTGAATTTTTCATTGTCCTGTGAAATCTGCCGTGCAAACGAAACCGCAAGGTGGGCGACACGCTCGGAATGCCCGGCGGTAAACGGGTCCCGGGCATCGATTGCTTCGGCCAGTGCTTTGAGCAGGGCGTCCATCAGCACCCGGATGGATTCGAAGTTGTAGGCATTGCTGATGGAGATTCCGGCCACCGAGGAAAGCGTACTTACGTGTTTGAGATGGGCGGCGTTGAAAGCATTCATTCCGGGAGAGGTCAGCACAAGGACTCCCTCACAGACATTGGGCGAGGGAATGGGCATAATCAGCATGGAGCGGATATTGCCGGAAAGTTTATCCCGGCAGCGGTCATCTTTACTTACGTCGTTTATGATCTCACCGCGCAGGCTGGCTATAATATCTTTGAAAAGAGTGCATTCAACAAGGTTTTCCAGCTCGTCTGCCGAGAAATTGCCGAAGCTGTCAAAGATGGTGAACCCTTCTTCCTCCGGCAGGTAGACAGCACCCATTTCAGCGGGCAGGGCGGAGGTTTTGCATTCGTTGGTCAGGGCGGTGATCACATCTTTCAGCCGCAATGAATTATTCAGCTCCACAATGGAACGGTGCAGCAGGGCCAGTTCCCGGTATTTGGAAAGGGTCTCTTCGCCGATCAGCCTTCTGGCTGTTTCGGATTCAATGTAGTTTGAGATGGAAAAGGCGGTGAATTCCAGAACAGATTTTATATGGTTCAGTTCCGGTTCGCAAAGTTTGTCGCGGTTCTGGATGAACGCGCCGAGGCATAGATTATCACCGGAAGGGTTTTTTACCGGACTGAGGATGGTTTCTTCAAAGGAGTGGCAGATCGGTTCAGCACAGAAAATAGGGGTGCCGTCAATATAGACGCAGAGCACAGAATTTTCAGGAAGCAACGGCAGGGCTTTACCCAGAAACGCTCTCAGCTTCTTGGGTTTAATGATTCTTTTTAACCGTGTTTCCGGATTCAGTCCTGTGTTCATGGGGATAACATCAGTCCTCAATGTTCAGAATTGATTTGGCTACCTCAAGAATCTCGTCCGGGTCGAATGGTTTGGTCATGTAGCGTTCGGCACCCAGCTCAAGGCCGTGTTTGCGGTCGGCTTCCTGACCTTTGGCAGTGAGAAGGATGATATTAACATTGGAAAGATTCGAATCTTCACGCACAGCCTGACAGACTTCATAGCCGTTCATGTAAGGCATCATGATGTCGAGAAAAACCAGTTCCGGGCGTTCCTCGCGGATCGTATCGAGCCCTTCTTCTCCGTTTTCAGCTGTCAGCAGCTCAACATCATAGTCGTCTTCCAGTTCTTCCAGAGTCTGCTCTAGAAGCATCCTGATGTGTACTTCATCGTCCACAACTAGAATCTTACCGGCCATGCGCCCCCCTCTTTGTTGCCAAATTGTGATCATATTTACATATTGTTTTCAAACTCGGCAAGGGGTAGGTTCAGGAAAATAAAAATTAATTAATTTTGCTTAAATGTAGTGTATACTGTTATCAATAGTAAGGAAATGCTCACTTAATGCAGTGGTGACCTTTTGTAAGAATTAATATATTTTGAACTGTAAATGTGTGTCGTTAAAGGAATGAAAGAACTTTTAATTTCCGTAACAGATTTTATTTTATGATACAGTCCAAGGTTGATTCAAGATTCCTGGGAACCATTCAGGATACTTTTCACGGCCTGCCGCCTATGCCGGATGAGGTCAGGACCTTTTTTATGGTCCTGTCGGCGGTGGTTCTGGTGCTTCTTTTTGCTTACTGGTTGCGTAAATACGGGGTTAAAAAATTTCTTTCTGTTTTATTGAAAAAAACACCCTGGGGCGTAGACGCCGAGGAAGGTGAAGGAAAGCCTGAAAAAGGAAGCGCACGGGTATCGCGAAATGCAGCTCCGGGCAACGGGGTATGGAAAGTCACAAGCGATGAAGACATTCTTAATAAGCTGGTCATGAGCCGGGCCCAGGTGGATGTTCTGGTGGAACGGTCCGGGCAGCGTTCTCTGGCGGCGGTTGTTAACGCCGCCGGGGTGGAGAGTCTTGACGTGGTTGTGACTTTCAAGGATCTGGTCAGCGAAGACCTTCTCGCGCCCGGCGCACAGGTTAAATGTATTTTCCCCGAGATGATGCGGGACAAGAAAAAGGTCAATGCCTTTGTCGGACAGGTGAAAAGCAAGTCCGAAGAAAAAGGCATGGTCATTACCCGTCGTTCTTCTTTCGGTTTTATCAAGCGCAGGGTTTTTGCCCGGCGCAAGGTTGCGGACCAGCGTTACATCAAGGTCAAGATCTGGCGTCTTGAGGCTGAAGATTACGATGTTGATTATATACTCGACAGTTCTGAGCCGGACGTACTTATCGACAACCGTAAATTCAAGACTCCCAACCCCTCAGCCGAGCAGGTCCTTGATATTTCCAAAGGCGGCATCGCCTTGACTGCAGTAGTTCGGGAGGGGGGAAATGCTATCTCCCGCAATGACAAGGTGATTCTGTGTATGCTGATCTACCAGCCGAAACGTCAAACTTTTCAGCCGCACCTGATTTATGCTGAAGTACGGGCAGCGAAGGCCATGGGCCGGGGGATGACCCGTTTGAGTTTTCAGTTTTTGCGCAGTCTGAAGATTCCGCCCCGGAAACGGAGTTCCCTCTTTAAGGGGCAGGCGGTTATGGCCATGAGTCTGGCCCATCCTGAACACGAAAATTAGGTTATGAAAAAGATACTATTACTGGTTTTATTTCTGTTGTTCATTGCCTGCGAGCGCACTGTTTCAATTGAGGTTGAGGAAAGTGAGAATGCGGGAATTCTCCCGGATAAAGTGGTGTTCGGGGCCTCGCTGGCCCTCGAAGGGCATGCCAGTTATCTGGGAACCCAGACCCTGCACGGAGCATTGGCCTACCTGAAACATATCAATGCCAACGGCGGGGTCCACGGACGCACGGTGGAAGTAATTGCCTATGACGATTCCTATGATCCGCCCAAATGTCTGATCAACACTCAGAAGCTGATCATCGAGGACAAGATTTTCGCTTTGTTCTGCTATGTGGGAACCCCGACAACTGTTGAGGTCCTTCCGCTGGTGGAAGATGCGCGTATCCCTCTGCTGGGCATGTTTACCGGGGCCGATGCCCTGCGCAAGCCGTTCAACCGCTATGTCATTAATATCCGTCCTTCCTATTATCAGGAAACCCGTGAGGCCGTGCGCCACATGGTGGAAGATCTCGGAATTACAAAGATTGCCGTATTCTACCAGTATGACGCCTTTGGATTTGACGGTCTGACCGGGACCGAACTGGCCCTGAAAGAGTATGATCTTGAGCCGGTGGCAAGGGGGTCCTACACCCGTGGTTCCCTTGATGTGGATGAGGGAGTTGAGCGGATCAAATATTCCGGGGCCGAAGCGGTTTTCATGATCGGGACCAGCGGACCATGTATCAAATTCATGAACCGGCTGCATACGGAAGGAGTCAGTCCGGCCTACTACACTGTATCATTCATGGGCGCACGTGAATTTGCCCGCAATCTCAAGTCCGAAAATGAACTGGTCATCATGTCGCAGGTGGTGCCGCCCTTTGCCGATGACCGTGATCTTTCCAGCTCAGAGGCAGCAAGTTACATCCGGCTGCTCAAAGAATATTATCCACAGGATACCCCCAGCCTTGTAGGATTGGAAGGGTTCTTCAATGCCCGTATTCTGGTGGAAGGTTTGAAGCGCAGCGGGCGTGAACTCAGCCGGGAAGCTTTCATCAAAGCCATTGAGTCCATGAACAAATATGAGATAGCTCCGGGGATTACCGTTTCCTACGGAAACAGAGATCATCAGGGCATGGATAAAGTTTATTTTACCCGTTTCAAGAATGGCAGATTCGAGCTCATCAGAGATTGGGCGGAACTGAAGAAGGGGGCTTTGAAATGAGATTTTTTTCAAAGCAGGAGCTTGTGGAACGTTTTTCCGGGCTGACCCTCAAAAACAAGATATTTTTTTCCACCCTTGGGGTTATCCTGATCATCAGTGCCATCATTGCTTTACTGGCCCGCTGGATACTGGTTTCCTCCCTGACCAAGGAACTGGAGTTGCGCGGGGTGGCCATTGCCTATTCAATTGCCGAGCGTGGGGGCGGATACATTCTCGATAAGGATTATCCCAAACTGCTCAGCCTTGCTTTTGAAGAAGCCAAGCTGCGTGAACGGCAGCACCTGATCACCTACATCTATATTCTTGGGAAAGACGGAGAGGTGCTTTGCCATACCTTTACCAAGCCTTTTCCCAAGGGACTAGATCTTGCCAACCCCATCAAGGAAGGGGAGATCAAGTCTGTCCGGCGTATTGATCTGGGCAAAACTTCCGCTTACGACATTGCCGTTCCTATCAAAGAGGGGCTTTACCGCATCGGCACGGTCCATGTGGGACTGAACAAGATTCATATCGATCAGCTGGTCTCAACGCTCAGGTTTACCTTTCTCGGTTTTATTTCTTTTGTGGTGGTCATCATTTTTGTAATCAGCCACCGTCTGGCGAAGTACATCACCCAGCCGGTGAGTACCCTGACCCGTGTTTCCGATGAACTTTCGCGGGGTAATTTTGATTTCAGCCTCGATCTGCTCACCGGGGGCACGGACTGGAATGCTTCCAATTGCCCGGCCTATTACAATACGGATTTTCCCTGCTGGCATTTTGATCTATCCACTTACGGGGACAATCGCGATGTGGACGGTCAGGCCAATCTGCAGCAGTGCCGCGATTGCCATTTTTACTACAAGCGTGAAGGCGACGAGGTGGTTCAGCTGGCGGACAGTTTCCGCAATATGGTCTGGTCCATCAAGCTTTACCGTCGTAAGCTGCGCGAGTCTGAAGAAAAGTATAAATCCCTGTTCGACAGCGGGCCGGACCCGGTGCTGGTTGTTTCCTGTGATGACTTTACCATCATCGATGCCAACCCGCGGGTGACTGAGCTTTACGGCTACTCACGCAAAGAGCTGATCGGGGAGGATTTCCTGCGGCTCGGGCCGGAAGCAAACGAGGAATGCATCACCGCTTTTGCAGAGTACGGCGGGCCTTCCGGCTGCATCTACTATCCCAAGATCATTCATTACCGGAAGGGCGGCAGCCCTGTGTATGTTAACATGCATGCCTGCCCCATCACTTACCGGAGTCAGCCGTCCATGATTGTGGCGGTCAACGATGTTACCGAGATCATTGAAAAGGATGCCCAGCTGGTGCAGGCAGCTAAGATGAAATCTTTGGGTGAAATGTCCGCCGGGGTGGCCCACGAGGTCAATCAGCCGCTCAATGCCATTAAGATGGGCAGTGAATATCTCGCGCTTATGGCCGAGCAGGGACGTGACCTTCCCGCCGCCCAGCTTGAGGAAGTCGCCAAAGAGGTCAGCAATCAGGTGGACCGTGCAGCCGAGATTATCAGTGCCTTGCGTGCTTTCGGCCGCAAGTCCGGTTTCAAGACCGACAAGGTGGACATCAATGCTCCGGTGAACGGGGTCCTGCGGCTGGTTACCAAGCAGTTTGAGCTGCAGAATATATTCATCCGCCTGAATCTCGGTGAAGGGCTTCCCAAGGTGGTTGCCGAGGATAACCGTTTGCAGCAGGTTTTCTTTAATCTGGTCAACAATGCCCGTGACGCTATTGCCGAGAAACGGGATAATCTCGGAGTGGACAGCGAGGATTTTATCAACATAGATACTTATGAAAATGGAGAGCTTGTCTGTGTCCGGGTTTCCGATACCGGGGCGGGCATAACTGATGAAGTGCGCAATAAAATTTTTGAGCCTTTTTTCAGTACCAAAGAGGTAGGATATGGCATGGGCTTGGGCCTTGCCATCACCTATGGCATAGTAAGAGACTACAAGGGCAGCATTGATATTGAAAGCGAACCCGGAAAGGGAACTTCTTTCATAATATCTTTTCCCGCTGCCCCGGTGGAATAAATTATAATTAAGTTTTAACTTGAAATAGACAGGATATTCAGGGGTTGGGCGTGAGCAAAATTCTTGTAATTGATGATGAAAAAGCGACCTTGAGCATGTTCCAGATGCTGCTGAAAGCATACGGACACGAGGTGCTGACAGCAGAGAACGGCGAAGCCGGGATCAGCCTTTTTGATACGGAAAAACCCGATCTGGTCATGACCGATATTAAGATGCCCGGCATGGACGGACTTCAGGTGCTTGGAAAAATTAAGTCCATTTCTCCGGATTCCGAGGTGATCGTCATCACCGGACACGGTGACATGGAGCTTGCCATCAAGGCTCTCAACCTCGATGCCACCGACTTCCTCAATAAGCCGGTCAAGCGCGAGGAGCTTGAAAAAGCCCTCAAACTTTCCGCGGACAGGATTGAATTTGCCCGCAGCAGGCAGAAGGATATCGTCCTGACCCTTGAAGATGACCTCGCGGTGATCAATGTCAGCGGTAACCTGACTTCCAAGTCAGAAGGATTATTGCTGGACGTTTTTGACGAGGCCCTAGCCACAGCCAAGGGTAATTTCCTGCTTGTCTTCGAAGAAAAATCCTCCATCAACGGTGCAGCCATGGATTCTCTCTTCAAGCTGGTGGAAAAGGCCCGTACCCGCGGCTGCGGCATCCACATCGCCGGGCTGTCCGAGAATTTCCGCTCCGTGCTCGATTCCATGGGCATCACCCAGATGGCTTCGCTGTATGAGACTGAAGCGGAGGCGCGGGGGAGTCTATAAGATGCCTCCGGCGGCTTAAACCCTTTTGCAAAAGGGTTTAAGAATCCCAAAAACTTTTAATTTTTTTCAACTAAAAACGGACCAGAATCATGCTATTCTGGTCCGTTTTTTTGTGAGATTTGTATGGACTAATTATACGACCGATACGTCTTCCGATTCCGCCGCAGCTGATACTTCTTCACAGCAGCATTATGCTCCTTCAGCGACTTACTGAAATAGTGTGAGCCGTCGCCCTTGGCTACGAAATAGAGGTAGCTGTGCTTTTCCGGGGTGATGGCAGCCCTTAGCGAGTCGAGGCCCGGTGAGCAGATGGGGCCGGGGGGTAATCCCCGGTGCTGGTAGGAATTGTAGGGGTTGGATTTGTCGGTCAGGTGTTTTTTGCGCAGGTTGCCGTCAAAGGTCTCGCCCAGACCGTAGATGATGGTCGGGTCGCATTGCAGCAGGTAGCCTTTTTCAAGGCGGTTGGCGAATACCCCGGCAATGGTGCGCCGCTCGCTTACATCCCCGGTTTCTTTTTCCACGAGAGAAGCAAGGATTACGGTATCATGGATTTCTTTTGGAGAAGGGAGTTTACCGTCCCAAGCCTTGTTTGCAGCCTTGCGGAATTCTTTGAGCATGGTTTCTACCATGACTTTTCCGGTCTCATTCTTGGGCCGGGTCAGCAGATATGTTTCCGGGAAAAGATACCCTTCGGCATTCTTGGCCGGGATTTTATATTTTGCCAGCAGGGCCGGATCGGATACCGCCTGCTTGAATAATGCGTAGTCGGTCAGCCCGGATTTGTCCGCTTTATCAGCTGTGGCCCACCATGTGAGTCCCTCACGCACGGAAAACTTATGCATGATGCCGGATGAGGAAGTGATGGTCTCAAGCACCTGCGGGGCGGTCATGTTGGAGTAGAGCCTGAATTCTCCGGCCCGCACTTTTGATGCCATGTCCTGTGCCTGTGCGTATTCGCGGAACTGCTTAACGTCGGTGATCAGCCCGGCCTTGGCAAGGTCGGAAGCTACGGTCCACAGGGGCTGGCCCGGTTCAACGGTAAAAAGAATCTCGCGCCCTTCCAGTTCCGGGGGAACGTTAAGGAAGGTCCAGTTGCGGTACAGGAACCATCCTGCCACCAGCATGAGAGCCATGCACCCGAAGGCGATGGTCGGCATGACATAGCGCAGGACTATGCTCGGGCGAGCCACGTTTCCAGAATTATTTTCGCTGCCTGACTGTCCAGATTCTTCTTTCTTTTCCGGTCCCAAAGTCCGGCCTCCTTCATTTCATCTTCAGCTGCAATTGAGCTTAGTCTTTCATCAACAAGATGGATGGGCAGGTCTACCCTGCGCTCCAGCGAGGCCGCAAAATTACGCACCTGCCGGGTGGTCAAAGTATCTTCCCCGTCCAGAGATAAGGGAAGGCCGATGACGATGTCACCGACCTTCTCATTTTCTATAATTTCAAGCAACTCCGAGAACATGGCGTCGCGGGTGGTGCGTTCCATTACTTTGTACGGAAAAGCGAAAACTTTATCCGGATCAGTAATGGCTAACCCAACACGCTTAGTCCCGAAGTCAATACCGAGAGCTTTCATATAAATCACAAATTAAAACTATTAAAAGTTTTTGGGATTCTTAAACCCTTTTTTCAAAAAGGGTTTAAGGCCCCCGGCAGGGGCGCCGAAGGCATACTTATATCAAAACAAGTTCATCCTGACGGACAGCGCGTTCGAGTTCTTTTTTGAAATCTTTGCGCCATTTGGGTCCGCCGATGAGTTCCGCGAGGTATTCCACGGTGTGGAGTACGCGGTTCTGTTTCTTGAGATTCTGCATGTTGCGTTTGATACCCACTTTGCAGGACGGGCAGCCGACCAGTACCGGAGTGGTCTTGTCGTGTCCCTGAAGATCGGCCTTGAGCTGTCCGCCTTTGCGGTCGCGCAGCTTGTTGTAGATTTCAGGGCTGGTGACGGAACCGAGACCGGATTCACCGCAGCAGCCGGGGGAGAGTGTTACCTCGGAACCGATCATATCTGCAACAGCTTTGCGGTACATTTCCGGGGCTTTGTTCTTTTTCACGTCTGTCCATTCGGTATGGCAGGAGGCATGGTAAATAACTTCCTGCGCACCGCTCAGGGTGTTGAAATTGAGATTGCCGGGATTCAGCAGCAGATATTGCACGGCATCACTGCGCTTGAGTTCGTAGCCCAGTTCTCTGAATTCGTAGGACTCAAGGGATTCGCGGCAGGTTCCGCAGGCGGTGATGAGAGTGGAAACCTTCATGCCCGCGATGGAAGCCTTGGCGATGCGATACTGAATATCGCTGATATTGCGGTGGCGGTTGGTGTTGTATGCCTCAACGCAACCGCTGGCCAGCAGCGGGTAGCCGCAGCAGAGATGCTTGGCGGGCATAGCAACGTTCACGCCGGATTTGAGCAGCAGATACAGGGTCGCCATACCGATGTCCTTGGAGAACAGGGATGCGCCGCAACCGGGGAAGTAGTAAACACTGTCCGGTGCCGGGGTGTTCTGCAGGAACATGGAACCCTTATCGAGCTGGATGGTCTCGGAAAGGTTCTTGAAGTCCATGGGCGGAGTCTTGCTGGAAATCATGGGCGATTCAATGCGCCTGCGCCAGTGGCCGGGAACAAGCCCAATGGCCTTTGATTGCAGCCCTGCGGACAGGGACAGGAACTTGGCGGCTTTGGGCAGCCTGCTTTGCGGGTCCTTGGCTACAAAACCGAGCACGGCGTTTTTGATGGGATGCCCTCCGGTTCCCTTGTATTCAAGGAAAGAGCGGATCTGCAGAGCGGCTCCGGCGGAGTCGATCTTGATGGGGCATACTGAAGTACAGCGTCCGCAGGCGGTGCAGTGCTCCATGATCTTGCGCAGCTTGGTCATCAGGTGCGGAGAAGGTTCACCGCGCTGGACCTGTGAATAGTAGATGGCCTCGATGAGCGCGCCGAGCGCAATGTTCTTATTGCGCGGGTGGTACATGAGTCCCTGCTCCGGGAAATACATGGGGCAGACCTGCTTGCATTTACCGCAACGGGTGCAGGTCTGGATGTTCTGGAGCAGCTCCATCAGATGTTCCTTATCCTTAATGGCAGTCTTGTTCAGGTCGTTGATAAGCCTGTTGAACGAGAATGTGTAGGCGGGAGAAGGAAGATTCCTGCGGGTCAGCTTGCCGGGGTTGAGGATGTTCAGCGGGTCCACTTTGAGCTTGTATGCTTTGATGGCCTCGATTTTTTCCTCGGAAAGGTAATCGATCTTGGTGATGCCGATACCGTGCTCGCCGGAGACTTCGCCTTTGAGTTCAAGAACTTTCTTGAATACATCGTCCACTGCTTCGTGAGCACTGTGCAGCATTTCCGGGTCGTTGGAGTTGACCGGGATGTTTACATGGCAGTTGCCGTCACCGGCATGCATGTGGTTGGCGATGATGATGCGCTGTTCCTTGAGCTTTTTGAGAATCTTGTTGATCCTGGAATCCAGCTTGGGGAATTCATCGCGCAGTTCCTGAAAGAGATAGTGGACCTGTCCTTCCAGTTCCTGATCACTCATGTCCTTGCCGGTAATCTTGCCTTTGAGGATGTTGGTGGTCCGCTCAAGGGCCAGTTCAACTTTTGGTTCCTCAATGGGGAAACCATGCAATTCCTTGATGGAGAGCAGGGAGCGGCGGTAGATTTTTGCAAGGTAGATCAGGTTCAGGTCTTCAAGGAAGTCTGAGAAGTCCGGGATTACTTCAAGGGGGATAACGATATCTTCGTTGACCTTGAAGCCGGAAGTGCGTTTCGCGATTGCGGAAAGTTTGTGGCGGTCTTCCCAGAAGAGCTCTGCTTCTTTTTCATCGCGGGCTGCGAAAATATCCACATTGTCGTAGGGCTGGGCAATGGAAATGATGGTGTCCACCGCGCTCTGCAATGCGGCCTCATCCTGCGAGTCGAGCTGCAGGATGAGTACGGAAAT
The DNA here is from genome assembly GCF_010470675.1 of Desulfovibrio sp. JC010. NCBI lineage: Bacteria > Pseudomonadati > Thermodesulfobacteriota > Desulfovibrionia > Desulfovibrionales > Desulfovibrionaceae > Desulfovibrio > Desulfovibrio sp. JC010. The sequence continues at coordinate 10,380 of NZ_VOIQ01000001.1, read as the reverse complement.
GGGGTCGCCTTCGTATTTTTCGGATTTTTTTACATACTTGATGGCCTGTACGTATTTGGGTCCGAATTCTTCCAGCGCGGATATTTTTACAAGGTCGCCTTCATCGCGGATGGTATCGCGCAGGGCAACGACATCCTTGATGACCAGCATGGCGTCGCGCATGGAACGTCCGAAGAACTCAAGACAGAGCACACGGGAATTGGCCTGCTTGGGGTAAAGGGCGAAACAGCATTCAGTGATGATGCCGTCGACCCCTTCCTTCTGTACGCCGGGCAGTCCGCCGAGATATTTGTTGGTGACATCTTTGCCGAGTCCCTTGGTGCGGATTTCTTCGGCTGTGAGCTCGATGGTATCGATCAAACGGTCTTTGGAATCATAGATTTCAAAGGTCGCGTTCTCATCGGCAAAAATCTTGTGTCCGGGATGTCCTTTGCGGCGCACTTCAATGAGTTCGCCCTTGGGCATGACCATCTTGTAGCTGATGATGTTGTCGATGGTGCAGCCGTATTCAAAAGCAAAAGGACCGCCGGAGTTTTCGGAGATATTGCCGCCCAGTGAAGATCCGGCCTTGGAAGCCGGGTCTACGGTGAAGAGCACGCCTTTTTTGTCCGCAGCCTTGATGGCGTCAAGGGTGATGACCCCGGCCTGTGCGCAGAGGGTCATGGAGTCGGTATCCACGCTGAGGATTTTCTTGAAGCGGGCAAGGGAAAGCACGGCAGTGCGGTCAAGGGCCGGGATTGCGCCCCCGGTTGCTCCGGTTCCGCCGCCGCGCGGGATCAGGCCGAACTGCATTTCATTGGCAAGGCGCACGATGGCCCGGACCTGTTCGGTATCTTCAGGAAAGAGCACCGCGATGGGCAGTTCGATACGCAGGTCGGTAGCGTCGGTTGCGGACTGTACCACAGTGTGCGGATCAAGTCCGATACAGTGCTCGGGCAGGATCTCTTTCATCTTTTCGATAAAGCGATCCTTGAATTCCTTGTCCGCATCCTGTTTGAGCCAGAAATTTTCCACGGAGCGGGTCAAACGCTGCGGATATTCGCCGGAAAGGGTAGGGCGGGCAAGGGTCAGGGTGCGCGATACTGATTTACGGACCAGTTCGGGATCGATGAACGGGTTGTAACGCACAAGGAAAAGCTCTGCCGCAATGGATTCCGCAAGGGTGCGAACATCTTCGGGCCAGCCTTTAAATTCAAAGGGATCAAGGCCGAGTACCCGTTGCAGCAGGGCTTCGGCGGGAATGGAAATATGGGGACCTAACTGAGGCATAATTATCTTACCGTGAATAGTTTTTGTTTGTCTTGTAGGTGGGACATCTTCATATGAAGAGAGGAGGGAATATAATGGTCGCTGGAACGATTGTAAAGGGCTGTGAGCGCATAAAGCTTGACATAGTAGGCTATCTGAATGATTATTTTTTCCTTCATATTTCTCATATTTGATTGTTTCTTGAAAAACATTTCGAAATTCGCAATAGCGACCTCAATTATTAATAAATTTGGAAAAGAGAGGGTCTAATAATGATCGGTGACGATTTTGCAGAACTTCAACTTTTTATCACCGGCCCCATCCTTCTGCGCGAGGAAGTGCGTAAGGCCGGGCTTCTTCCTGAATTCGGGCACCGGGATGCTGAGAATCCCAAGCGGTTCGAACCGATTATGCGCAATCTAAAGGCTATTGCCGGAGATCCTGACGGGTATACCCCGGTCATTTTTAATGGTTCCGGCACCAATGTGCTTGAAGCCTCAATTCGCTCCCTTGTTGCGGATTCCGATAAGGTGCTCAATGTTTCCGTGGGCGCATTCGGTGATCTTTACCACAAGCTAGCGGTTCTCAACGGCAAGAATGCGGTACAGCTGAAATTTCCTTACGGAAGTGCTATCGATCTGGAAAAACTGGAGGAAGCACTCAAGGGACACAAGCCTAATCTGGTAACTTTCACCCATAATGAGACTTCCACCGGGGTCATCAATGATGTGGTTGCGATTTGCGAAATGATCCGCGCCCATGGTGCCCAGCCGATCATTGATGCGGTTTCCATTTTCGGCGGTGCACTTACATTAATAAATGAGTGTAAACCGCTCATGTACTGCACATCTACGCAGAAATCATTGGGGCTGCCTGCCGGGTACGGTATAGGTTTTGTCAGCGAGGAGGCTTTGGCTAAAGCTGAGACTGTTAGCAATCGTGGCTACACCACCGACATCATTGCCCAGTTCGGCAAGGCTAAAATCAACCAGACCCTGACCACGCCCAACGGAACCCTCGCCAACCAGATGTGCGTGCAGCTTGACTATATAGTTAATGATGAGACCGTGGCGGGGCGTTTTAAACGTCACGAGGATATGCGTACTATCGCTCATAAATGGGCCGAAACCATGGACGGCTATGAACTCTTTGCGCAGGAAGGTCACCGCTCCCCCAGCCTGACCACCTTCAAGACACCCTCGCACATGAGCATCGATAAGCTCAAGGAAGTGAAAGAACTCATGCGCGGCCACGGTTACCTTTTTGATCCCGGTTACGGCAAGATCAACAAGGAACTCGAAGAGCAGGGCGAATCCCCCATTTTCCGTGTAGGTCATATGGCCGACATCCAGCCGGAGATGCTGGAAGAGTACCTCAGGGTGCTTGGCGGGGTGCTGAAAGGGTTTAAATAGAGCCTACATATATATAGATGATTGAAAACCCGGTCCCGCGAAAGCAGGGCCGGGCTTTTTTTTTTGAGAAACGAAAGTTTTTTTGTGGTGTACACTCAGTTTTTCTTGATAAAATAAAAAAAATTGTCAGTAAAAACCGAGTGCTAACTCAGTTTTTAAATGAAAATTAAACTATGTGAAAAAAATATCATGGTGTTTTTAGGTGTTTTGGACGTCTAAAAACTATATAAATCAATTAGTTGTGCATATAATTAAGTGGTGTTTGTGAAAAAATGGACGGGTTGACATTGAACCCGGATTCAGATTATTTTCGTTTCCGACTGAGTGCTCAGTCGGTTTTTTGTAGAAAGGAGAACAAATGACCAAGATGTCCAAAAAGAAGGCGGCAATACTGGAGGCTGCCACCATCCTTTTCGCCAATAAAGGATTTGCAGACACTTCCATGCAGGAATTGTCCAAGATGACCGGAGCGGCGGAGGGGACCATCTTTTATCACTTCAAGAACAAGGAGCACCTTTTGCTGACCATCCTTGAGGCAACCAAGGATCGTATACTGGAGGAGTTCGAGGCCCACATGGAGCATCATGAGCCGGGTACCGGGATTGAAGAGATGGAAGAGGTGGTTGCGTTTTACCTCCTTCTGGCCGGACGCATGGAGTATCAGTTTCTTCTTCTGCACCGACATTTCCTGTATCAGTTCGCCGAAAGCCGACCTGAATTCCGGGAAAACCTCGTGGCTATCTATAATTGCCTGGTCATTCTCTTTGAGCAGGCTATCCAAAAGGGGTTGGATGATGGCTCCATCGGCGAGGTCAATCCTCGGAAGACTGCACTCATCATATTCACGATGGTCGATGGTTTAGTGAGATTCAAGAACTTTAATCTCTACGATGCGGGAGCTCTGTTCAATGAGTTGATCGAGTCAATCCGCAGGATGTTGAAACCTAACTAGGGGTGTTTATCTCATGCTTACTAGAATTTTTCCTTTTCTGGGCTGGTTCAAAAAGTACAGCGGCGCGGCTTTCAGAGCGGATATTATTTCCGGTCTGACCGTTGCACTGGTACTTATTCCCCAGTCCATGGCGTATGCGCAGCTGGCGGGCATGCCTGCTTACTACGGTCTTTACGCCTCACTGCTTCCGCCCATGGTAGCGGCACTGTTCGGCTCCAGCCGCCAGCTGGCTACCGGGCCCGTTGCTGTTGTATCCCTTATGACCGCAGCTTCCCTTGAACCTCTGGCAACCGCAGGCAGTGAAGGCTATATCGCCTACGCACTGCTGCTGGCCCTGCTGGTCGGTGTTTTCCAGTTCCTGCTCGGCGTTCTGCGCCTCGGACTGGTTGTTAACTTCCTTTCCCACCCGGTTGTTAACGGCTTCACCAACGCAGCGGCTATCATCATCGCTTCTTCCCAGCTTTCAAAGATGTTCGGCGTCTATGTGGACAAAGCCGAGCTGCATTTTGAAACCATCATGAGGGTTATCAAGGGCGCGATCCACTATACCCATCTACCCACACTGGGTATGGGGGTACTGGCCTTTGCCATTATGGTCGGGCTTAAACGGGTCAACCCCAAGATTCCCAACGTGCTTTGCGCGGTTGTAATTACCACCCTGCTTTCATGGGCCACCGGCTTCAACCATGATACCAAGGTCGATATGGCTCACATTCAGGATCAGCAGGCTCAGACCACGATCGCTGAATTCAACAAAGCCGTCACCGGTATTGAGAATCTGGCAATCAAGCGTACTGAAATTGCTGCTCTTGAAGATAAGGCCAAGGCAGAAAAGAACCAGATCGGCTACTACGATGCCGAACACGATATCGCTGTGGTCAACTATCAGGTCAAGCTGCTCAAACATAAGGCTCACGAGCTTCGCTTTGCCCTTCGCTCCATGCATTTCAGCGGAGTAGAGCAGACTGACGGTTCCATGGCTTTCTATGCGCAGGGTAATGTGCCCAACGGCATGACTGACGATGGTCGCACCTGGCGTATTAAAGTCGGCAACAAAGTGCTCGACACCACCTCCCTGAAAATGATGGGCGGCGGCGCGGTTGTCGGAACCATTCCTTCCGGTTTCCCCGCTATCGCTGTTCCCACCCTCGACTTCAAAGTTATCCTCAAGCTCTTTCCCTTTGCGATTATCATTTCCCTGCTCGGTTTCATGGAAGCGATCTCCATTGCAAAGGCCATGGCTGCAAAAACCGGCCAGAGACTTGACCCCAACCAGGAACTTATCGGTCAGGGCCTTGCAAACATGCTCGGTGCCTGCGGTTCCGCATACCCCGCTTCCGGTTCATTCTCCCGTTCCGCAGTCAACCTGCAGGCCGGTGCTGTAACCGGACTTTCCAGTGTTTTTACTTCCGCCATTGTGGCTGTAACCTTGCTGTTCTTCACTCCGCTGCTCTACCATCTGCCGCAGGCTGTTCTGGCTGCTGTTATCATGATGGCTGTTATCGGGCTGATCAACGCATCCGGTTTCATCCACGCATGGAAGGCCCAGAAATATGACGGAGCTATCTCAATTATCTCATTTATTGCAACTCTGGCCTTTGCACCGCACCTTGATAAGGGTATCATGATCGGTGTGGCCCTTTCGCTTGGCGTATTCCTCTACAAGAGCATGCGTCCCCGTGTTGCTGCCCTGTCCAAGGGTGAAGATGAAGTCCTGCGCGACGCCAGCATCCACGGCCTGCGCGAATGCGACCACATCGCGGTTGTCCGTTTTGACGGTCCCCTGTTCTTCGCAAACGCAAGTTTCCTCGAAGACCAGATCACCGACCGCATCATGGACATGCCCAACCTGAAACACATTATTCTGGTCTGCAGCGGTATCAACGACATTGACGCATCCGGCGAGGAAGCACTCTCCCTGATCGTGGATACCGTAAGAAGCGGTGGCCGTGACATCTCCCTTTCCGGTGTGAATGAGGCGGTAATGGCTGTGCTTGAACGCACCCACCTGCTCGAAAAGATCGGAATGGATCATGTTTATGCCGATACTGAGGACGCTCTCTGCAAGACTCACGCTCTGGCCCACAAGGATGGTGCCGAGTCTGATTGCCCGCTCACAACTTACTGCCGTATCAGCGGTAACGCTTAGTGGAGGTTGTTAATGTCTGATCTGTTTATCTTCAGCGGTCTGTTCTGCCAGGAAGAGGCCATTGTAAAACGTTTGATCGATGATATCGATTTCAAGCTGGTTACCGACAGCGATCTGGTGGCCGATGCCGCCGCTCTCGGCGGGATGAGTGAAAGTGCTGTAAACAAGGCTTTTTCACCCAAGACTTCCATCTTCAATAAATTCAGCCATGAGAAGGAACGCGCCGTATCATGGCTGCGTCTGGCTCTGGCCAAAAAACTTGCTGAAGGTCAGGCTCTGCTTGTCTCCGGTATGGTTACCCAGCTCCTTTCTCAGGAAATCAGCCATGTTCTCAAGGTCTGCATCATTGATGATCTGACCAAGAGAATGGAAACCGCTCGCAACGAGTCCGGTATTTCCGAAGTTGAAGCTGAAAAGGCAATTCAGCAGAGCGATGAAGAGCGTACCGTCTGGGTTCGTGAAGTTGCCGGGAGCAATGATCCCTGGGCTTCCTCCCTCTATGATATGGTCATCCCTGCTGATAAAACCGGGGCGGACGAATCCGTGGCCCTGATCAAGGAACAGCTGAACAACGCCGCAGTAGAAGTTACCGAAGCTTCCAAGCAGGCTGTGCAGGATTTTCTGCTCGCCGCCAGCGTTGAAACTGAGTTGGTTTCCAAAGGACATAACGTTACCGTTAAAGCGGCAAGCGGCAATGTCACCCTCTCCATCAATAAGAAAGTGCTCATGGTCGAGCGTCTTGAAAAAGACCTGCGTGAAATCGCCGAACCCATCGAAGGCGTTAAGAGCGTGGAAGTGGCTTTCGGTAAGGACTTCTATGAAGCGGACATCTACCGCCGCATGGATTTCGAACTGCCTTCCCGTGTGCTGCTGGTTGACGATGAGCGTGAATTCGTTAAAACCCTGTCTGAACGACTCCTGCTGCGCGATCTCGGTTCCGCAGTGGTTTACGACGGTGAATCCGCACTTGACGTGGTACAGGATGACGAGCCCGAAGTAATGATCCTCGACCTCAAGATGCCCGGCATCGACGGTATCGAGGTTCTTCGCCGGGTTAAGTCCGACCGTCCCAGCATCGAAGTCATTATCCTGACCGGTCACGGTTCCGACGACGACCGCAAGACCTGTATGGATCTCGGCGCGTTCGCTTACCTGAACAAGCCTGTGGATATTGATGTGCTCAGTAAAACCCTTAAGGATGCTTACGCCAAGGCGCGTAACTCTTAACCGATAAACTCTCCGGGGCAGGTCATGAACATAAAGGGAATATTTAAACCGGAATTCTGGGATGCGGACACTCAGTCCGCAGGACCGTACAAGCAGCTGTTTGACTACAAGCGAATCTGGCAGCTTTGTTTCGGAATCCTTGTGGCGGTTTCCCTTGTTCCCATCCTGATCATGGCCTCCATTGACTTCAGCGTCACCCGGAGTGCGATCATATCTGAGAATACCCTTGAGGCGGCAAGGACCACGTCCAACACCCGCCGCTCGGTATCCTACTTTCTGGAGGAGCGGAAATCAGCATTACAGCTGCTGGTTGAACTGCATGATTTCCGCTCCTTCGATGATCGCAAAAAGCTATCCGGGATGCTGGAATCCCTGAAGAACAGCTTCGGCGGATTTGTTGATCTGGGCGTTATTAATAATGAAGGCAGACAGGTTGCCTACGTCGGCCCGTACAAACTTGAAGGCCGCGAGTATGCCGGACAGGACTGGTTCAAGCAGACCGTGGAAAAGGGCATCTATATCAGTGAAGTCTTTCTGGGCTTCCGCGACAGCCCGCACCTTGTTATTGCGGTCAAGCATATGCTTGATGAGAAAAAGAATCGCTTCAAAATCCTGCGCGCCACACTGGATACCACTCAGTTCAACGGTATTCTTACTTCCCTTGATCTTTCAGAGGGTGAAGATGCTTTTCTCGTCAACCGGGAAGGAGTGCTCCAGACTCCGTCCAAATGGAACGGGAAGATTTTTTCCAAAGTCGGTTTTGAGCTTCCGGAAAAATCCTTCCGCACCAAAGTTAAAGAAATTTCCTATCGCAAAGGCGAACCGGTCATGCTCGGCTACGCCTATGTCGAACATACACCTTTTGTGCTGCTCTACGTGAAGACTGAAGCTGAATTCATGGGCGGCTGGCAGAGTTCTCGCGATACAGTGACATGGTTCACAATCGTCAGTGTTGCCTTGATCATTTTAGTTATGTGGGCAGTGGCATCCTATCTTGTGGAGCGTATTTACATTGCGGACATGACCCGCTCCAAGGCTTTGCAGCAGATGGAGCACCATAACCGTATGGCTTCCATCGGACGTCTTGCCGCCGGGGTGGCTCATGAAATCAACAACCCGCTGGCCATCATCAACGAGAAGGCCGGGTTGCTTAAGGACCTGTTCACCTTTAGCAAGGCCTACGAGGCGGATGACCGTCTGCTGGGATTGGTGGATTCCGTTATCGGTTCAGTGGAGCGTTGCGGACGTATCACCAAGCGACTGCTGGGATTTTCCCGTCAGACAGACATGGAGTTCCGTCCGGTCTATCCGCGCAAGGTCATTGACACCGTGCTGAGTTTTCTGAACAAGGAAGCCGAGTACCGCTGTATTGATGTCAGCGTTGATGTTGACGATAAAATTTTTGAAGTGGTCACCGATCGCGGCAAGCTGGAACAGGTGCTCTTGAACCTGATCAACAACGCCTTTCAGGCCATGAAGGACGGTGGGGCCTTGCAGGTCAAAGTTGTTCGCTGCGATAACGGATTGGTTCATTTTTCGGTAAAGGATAACGGATGCGGAATTCCGGCGGCTGATCTCAAAAGGATTTTTGAGCCGTTTTACTCAACCAAGAAACAGGCGGGCGGAACAGGACTGGGTTTGTCCATCACTTACGGTCTGGTGCAGGACCTCGGTGGTGAGATGAGAGTGCAGAGTGAGTTGGGGAAAGGCACTGAGTTCAGTTTTTCACTGCCCAAGGTTCCCGATATGAGTGGGGAGAGTCGTTAGTATGAAGATTTTATTGGTAGATGATGAGTCCGAGCTGGTTTCAGCTCTTGCTGAGAGGCTTTCCTTTCGCGGGTTCGATGCCGAGTGGGTCTGCTCCGGAGCGGAGGCCATAGAAAAGGTAAAAGAGAACGAGTACGACCTCGCGGTTCTGGATGTGAAAATGCCGCGTATGTCCGGTCTGGAGTTGCGGGCCGAACTGGAAAAGGTTCGTGCAGGCATGAAATACATTTTTCTTTCCGGGCACGGTTCGGAAGATGACTACAACGCGGGCGCGGCCAGGGCCGAGTGCTATCTGGTCAAACCTGTGAAGATTGAAGAGCTGGTGGAAAAAATTAATCTGGCTCTGGGCTTGTAAATAACATCCATAAGGAGAAGCGCATGGGATCAACTATACCAAAAGACCGTGACGGACTCGAATTTTTCGGGCAGATAAGCGCGGCTATTTCCCATGATCTCAAAAATGTTCTGGCAATCATCAATGAAGATGCCGGCTTATTGCAGGATTTTTCATTAATGGCTGCGCAGGGCATGGAACTGGATCCGGCACGGCTGGTCAAGCTGGCTGAGAAGATTCAGGGGCAGGTCAAGCGGGGGGACGGAATCATCAAGAACATGAATCGGTTCGCCCACAGTGTGGACCTGCCGGTGTGTGAAGTTGATTACCGCGAACTTTGCGCGCTGGTTATTTCATTGCTGACCCGCATGGCTTCACGCAAATGCGTGACGGTCAGCCTCAAGGACGGCGAACAGGCCAAGGGCAAGGGTGACCCCTTTACCACCCAGATGCTCATCGCCAAAGGACTTGAGTATGCCATGGACAGTGCCGGGAAAGATGGTGAACTCGGCATTGATGTAGCTTCCGCTGATGGCGGATGCATGATGAATGTTTCAGGCTTGAATGCTCCTTTGCCTGAAGACGCATTGGCCGAACTGGAATCAATTGCTGATAAAGCGGGTGCTGAAGTTGCCGTAGACCCGCAGGTAAACATATTAAATTTTAAGTTTTAATTACTTTAAACTGCATCATGCAGGTGGAGAAGAAAGATGGCAGAAAAAGTACTTCTGGTTGATGATGAAAAGGAATTTGTTGAAGGTCTGGCAGAACGCATGGAACTTCGCGGCATGAACGTAACCGCATGCACCAATCCTCAGGATGCCCTCGACAAAGTAGACGCCGAAGGATTCGACGCAATCGTGCTCGATCTCCAGATGCCCGGAATTGACGGTATCGAAGCACTCAAGCATATCAGGAAGTCACGTCCGGAAATGCAGGTAATCCTGCTCAGCGGTCACGCCACCGTTGAAAAAGGCATCGAAGCCATGAAGCTCGGCGCAATGGATTTCGTTGAGAAGCCCGCCGACATCAACGTGCTGACCGATAAGATCAAAAAAGCACAGGCCAAGAAAATGATCCTCGTGGAAGAAAAGACCGAGGAAAAAGTTAAGGATATCCTCAGCCATAAGGGCTGGTAGGAATTTGCCTAGTACGTCTTGATTGACGTTGTTTAACCAATTAAACAGTTGTAATTTTGCATGGCAGACCGATTTTGCCTTGGTTTTTTAAGACCGTGCCGGAGCTTGGGTCGTCATGCTTTGTTCTTCTAACCCGAACCGTTGCTTGGGAT